>NZ_CP059576.1:1021666-1385000 GCF_014109825.1 Legionella sp. PC997 | reverse complement strand
CATCGTATCAAATTAAAAAATGCTCCTGATGCTTATGAAACCTTTAATGCAAGGGACAAAGGATGCATTAAAGTGGTAATGACCCCTTAAATAGGAGAATTAGCATGGATATTTATGAATATTTAAAAATGGATCATGATCATGTAGCTCATTTATTTGATCAATTTAAAGAATCTGAACTTCCAGCACGTAGAAAGCAGATTATGTCTTTAATTGCCCAGGAACTGCTTATACATGCCCATTCTGAGCAAGAAACTTTCTATGAAGCTTTAAAACAATATGATTTAACTAAAGAGGATGCGACTCATGGAAAGAAAGAACATAAAGAAATTGAAAATCAAATTAAGCTGATTCTTCATTCAAAAGAATATGGTTCCCCATGGGTAAATCAAGTGAATAAATTAAAGAAAATTGTCGAACACCATGTAGATGAAGAAGAAGGAACTATTTTTGAAAATGCACGAAAAGTCTTATCCAAGGAAGAGGCTTATGAGATAAAAGAGCGGATGCATTATGTAAAACAACACTTATTGCTTTCTTTGCAAGAAAAAGAACGCCCTAAAAAACATACAACCATTAAAAAAACGGATAAAAATAAGAAAATGCATTATAAAAAAGTAGCGAAAAAAGATGAATCTCGAGCTAGAATACATTAATAAAGGTAATCAGGTATAAGGGAGTTTTTCATAGGATTTTTATTGAAAAACCCTCTTTTATCCTGATTTTTTGGTTTTCACAGGTTTCTTTTTCATACTTTCTTTTAAAAGTGATACAAAATCTACTACTGAATCGTGGCTTTTTACAGCTTTAGTAACTTTTTTACCTGATTTTAAAAGGGCTTCTGTTTGTTTATCGAGCCATTTTTGTAACACTTCCCTGTATTCATTATGATATTTTTCAGGTTCCCACTTATTGGACATGTCCTTTATTAAATCCATTGCCATCTTAATTTCTTTATCAGAAATTTTATATGTTTTGATTTCTTCTTTAGGAACATTTAACTCTTCTTCTGAGCGTATTTCATCTTGAAAATGAATTAAATAGAGCAATATACTGTTTTTATGTGGAAGAATTAAACTTAAATATTCTTTTGTGCGTAATATAGTTTTAGCTACCCCTACTTTGTTGGTTTTTTTTAATGCTTCACGAAGAAGAACGTAGGCCTTCTTATTTTTACCTTCAGGGATTAAATAATAGGGTTTAGTAAAATAGAGACTATCAATTTCATCTAAATCTACAAATTCTTCGATGTCTATTGTTTTGTATAATTCGGGGCTTGCTTTTTCAAATGCTTCTTCATTTACGATAAGGTAATTACCCTTATCATATTCATATCCTTTAACAATATCCTCCCACGCGACTTCTTTTCCTGTATTCTCATCCACTCTTTGATATTTTATTCGCGACTTAGTTTTTGAGTTCAATAAATGAAAATGAATTTCATTATTTTCTTCAGTAGAAACCAAAGAAATAGGAATAGATACAAGCCCAAAAGAAATATCGCCTTTCCAAATTGATCGTGCCATTCTCTTACTCCTAATAACCAATCATTCAAAATAAGATGGACCACGAAAAGCCTACAATATTTAGTTTAGCTCTAACTCTATAAGCTATTACCCCTTCTCATTTTTAAGTATGAACTATTTATTAGCCCTAAAACTTCGTGGATCATTTCCATGACTATCTTTTCTAAAATTCCATTTATTAAGTATGATACTCAACCGTTTATTCAATGGTACTTGCCTTTGATGTGGCTCTCCTTCAATACGCCACTTTTGGTATTGGATCACTATGATGTCTCTATTTATATCATTATTCTCCAATCCATTATTTTATAAATTATAGTATAATTTTACAGTTGGAGATTAATTATCACTCTTAATAAAAAAGGCACTGCTCTCCAGTGCCTTTTTATTTTTCTCAATTGTTATCTTAATGAATTATAGTAAGTATCTATTGTTTTTGGCCATGTTGCCATATCAGGCCAGTGATCCTTGTCAAATCCATATTCTTTTTTCAATTTTGATTGATTTATATTTAAAATAAAACATTCTTCATCAGCATTGTAACTGATACTTTTCCAGGGAAAGGCGAAATATTTTTCACCTAAGCCTAAAAAGCCACCAAAGGATAAAACGACGTATCTGGCTTCTCCAGTAAATTTATCCAATACAATTTCTTCAATTTCGCCCAAGGATTCTAATTCAGGTGATTTTACTTCTTTTCCCTTTACATCCTCTGTTCTTACAATATTAAAATTATCCATAATTTCTCTCCTTTTGTTTTTCATTAGACATTATAGGACATAAAAAAGGGAGCAGAGAGGGAAAATGTATAATTTTTTGCCAAATAGAGAAAAAAGGGCCAAAAGGCCCTTTTGTTAACCCCCACGTGCTAGCAAAACAATAATTAAAATAAGAAGTATTAATCCAACGCCACCACTGGGGTAATAGCCCCATCCAGAACTATAGGGCCATGTGGGTAAAAGTCCTATAAGAATAACAATTAATATTATAAATAGAAGTAAATTCATATCAGTTCCTTTTTAAAATGAATTTGATACATCCTCTATAATTTTAGATCAATTTTGAACCATCGCAATTAAGTTTATCCTTAATAATTAATCTTTTAACACAAATGAAATATGACCCGTTCTTTCTAAATATGCAGCACTAACATTTTTATAAGAGGAACGATTTATTTGTTGCCGCATCTGTTCTGTTACATCTTTTTTAGTAATATTGAGTTGATTTAATGTTTTGTGCTGAAGAACACCATCTTTAATAAGCAGGTAGCGTTTTCCTTTAAAAATATGCTCAAGTAATGCGTATTTTCGACAAAGAATAGCTAGGGTTTTATGGACCACTACGATACCTACCACTCCTACTAATGTAGAAACTAGAGTAGCTGAGCCCGTTATTCCTCTACTAATTACCCCCCCTAAAATTACAATAGCTAATAGATCAAAGGAGTTATCTAATTTAAAACGTCTATTTCCAAATCGTATAATAAGCGTACAAAAGACTAATAATAAAATGGCTCGAATAAAAATATAGATTAAATCATCATCTTGGTTTATCGAATAAATATAAGAAAGCATATAATTTCTCCATTGCATTAAAGGTAATTCTTCTTAATTTCCCCCCATTCTAGGATCCTTTAAAATTTAATATTTTCTATATTCTCTTCTAACCATTTAAGTAATAAACGATCTTTATTTTCTTTTATTCTAGAATGCTTTTTGATCCAAACTCCTAGATTATTTTTTTCCCATTGATGAATTATCTCGGGCAAAATATAACATTTTTTACAAATAGTGGGTGTATGACCTAATAAGTCTGCAACTTCTAATATAATATTTTTTAATTGTTCTGCATCAAAGTTAATTTTAGATAATCGATAAAGCACTTCCCTACAAGCCGCCCAAGTACGAAACTCCTTTGCTGTAAAGTTAAATTGGGTTAGGTTTTGCAAAAATAAGTTAACGTCTTGCGAGCCAATTTCTATAGGATTATTATTTTCATCGAGATATTTAAATAACCTATAACCGGGAATAGATTCACATTTTTTTAAAATTCTAAGGAGCTTTTTATCTTTTAAAACTACATGCCAGGGATGAGAATTTTTCCCTTTAAAATTCAAAATAGCCTGGGTAGATCTTAATTCGAGATGTTTTTTTCTTAGGGTGGTTATTCCATAAGAATTATTTAATTTTTCATGGATTTTATTCCCAATTCTTATAAAATAATTATCCAAAAGATATATGATGGCACATATAGTCTGGGTTTTATTCATAGATACTGGCTTATTTAATTCGCTTTCGACTTTCTTACGAATGATGGGTAACATTCTCCCAAAAGGGATTAGGGATTTGAATTTATTTTCATCCCTAATAACTCGCCACAGGGGATGATAACAATATTGTTTTTTTCCTTTTATATCTCGTCCGGTGGCCTGAATGTGACTCTTTTCACAAGGAGAAATCCACACATTAGTATAGGCAGGTGGAATAGATAAAGAAGCAATTCTCTGTAATGTTTTTTTATTGGTTATTTTCGTACCGTCAGGATTAAAATAGAGAAAGGAATTCCCTTTTTTTAGACGAGATATCCCCGGAACTGAATCATCCCCATAAAAAATAGAACTAGAATCTAATTTATCATCCATAATAAACGTCATATTTGAATTTAAAGTAATAACAAATATACTTTGTTAATGATGCATTTAATGAGTCGAAAAGCCTTTTTCCATATTATAGTAAAAGGAAATTTAAAATGATGCTTAAAGATTTTAAATGAAAATATCCACTCGCTTAAAAAAATTAGCAACTGGAAAAAAAAAGGAAATTTCCTTTAGACAATTATTAAATAAATTTCATCAAAAAGATAATTTTTTTATAATCATATTATTAGCAATTCCTCCCGCTACTCCTTTATCTTTTATTCCAGGATTTTCCGCCCTTTTCGGATTTATGATTGCCGTGATTAGTCTGCAGTTATTAGCGAGTCGCAAAAAAATTTGGTTACCTTCCAAATTAAGCGAAAAAAAAGTCCCGCCCCAAATCAATGAGGGGATTTTAAAAATAATTCCATGTATTGAATTTCTAGAAAAATACATTAAAAACAGAGCGAAATTTCTTACGTCACCCTTCATTAGACCTTTTTTTGTGATATTCATATTTATATTAAGCCTTTTACTTATGTTACCCATTCCTTACGTGGATTTTTTTTCTTCTTCGGCTATTATTATGATATCAATGGGGATTATTCAAAAAGATGGATTGCTTATCATAGTTGCTTTTATTTTAAGCTTAATATATCTCTTAATACTTTTTTACCTATTACGTGCAGCCCTTTTCTTAATCTATAAAGCCTATAATTATATAAAATCTCTTTTTTAATTTTTAAAAATTGACGTCATGGAAGCGAAACTATGAAGCCGATTATAAAGAAAAACTTAAAAGAACGAATAATTTGGCGCTCTATTAAATGGCCTCTCATTCTTTTATTTTTAAGTTTAATTTTTTTATTCACTAGCTACCTGAGCTTTTACCCCTCATTTCAGAGCTGGTCCCTGGTTTTAATTATTAGTGAGAAAGCAGCTAATTTACTTATCATTACCGCAATTCTTCTAGCATTATATAATTTACTCATGTTTACTTGTACGTATTACTCCCAAAAATTGAATGCTTCTGACTCTTCCTTAGCATTAATATTACAAAATATAAAAAGCAGTGCAAAAATTATTTTTATTTTAGTATGGCTCAATATTGTACTTTCCATGCTCCTTCCATTAAAACAACTGGTATATACCAATAAGATTTTTACAATCACTCTTATTTTGGCAATTAGTTGGATTGGAATACAGGTTTTAAACACCCTAGAGGATATATATGCACAAAAGATGAGCACATTATCATTAGAAACTCGTATCCAGATAACCGAAATATATACAAAAATACATTTATTGAAAAATATAGGATTTATTGTTATTGGTCTTATTGCAGTCGCCGCTATTTTAATGAGTTTTAGTAATGTACGTAATATGGGAGTAAGTCTTTTAGCTTCTGCTGGATTTTTAACTGCCATTATCGGTTTCGCAGGTCAAAAAACATTAAGTGCTATCTTTTCAGGATTTTGGATTATTTTAAATGGTTCACTTAAAATCGGCGATACTTTATTTATTGATAAACATTGGGCCATTATCGAAGAAATTACTTTAACCAATGTTCTTTTACGTATGAAAGATAATCATCGTTTGATTATTCCGATCAGTTACTTTTTGGAAAATAAGGTAGAAAGTTTGGGCCGTAAAGGAAATAGCTTAATAACCAGCGTTTATTTTTATATTGATTATTTGCTACCTATTTCAGTTTTACGGAAAGAACTGGATGAATTTTTAAATGAATCATCGTATTGGGATAAAAATATTAAACGAATACTCATTAATAAATTAGAGCAGAACTCAGTTCAAATTCGCGTTCAGGTGAGCACTACTGAGGGGGATAAAATCTCCGAGTTTCGAGCTGAAATCAGAGAAAAGTTTTTTAATATACTCCAAGAAAAATATTCGAAATATCTTCCTAAAACTAGACAAATTGGCATTGAGAATCAGGAAGAGAAAAAAGAATAAAACATCAGCATGACAGAAAAAAACATCATCAAAAACGTCATCCATCCCAGGGTGTTAGAGAGCCATCCATTCTTATACTTACCCATGATTTTTTTATTATTACAAAGGAGAATAATAACAAAAATAAGCGGCAAGGCCACGATGCAATTTATTACCGCAGCAATTATTAACCCTTGGATTAAATTTACATGCAGGAAATTCATTATTAATCCTATTATAAAAGATAAAATAATGATCCCATAAAAACATTTCGCATTCTCGAAGTCATGAAAAAGTCCATTTTTCCAGTTCAATAAGCCTGAAATTGCATAAGAAGAGGAAGTAGCTAATATTGGAATACTTAGCATTCCTAGTCCAATTATCCCTAGAGAAAAAATTAACTTAGCAACATACCCAGCATGAGGAAAACTATGTACTACTGGCTCTAGTGCTTTGGCAGCATCAGCTGCTGTTTCAATATTTTCAATTCCATTAGCATGTAAGGTGATTCCAATAACCGCAATTATTGCCCAAGTACAAATTTGTGATAGAAACATACCAAAAAAATTATCTTTTCTTAAGGAATCCATTCTCACAGCAGAAATTCGCACCAAACCATTAGATTTAGAAATTTTTCTTTTCTTATTTTCCTCAACCAATTGTGACGATTCCCAAAAAAACATATATGGAGAGATACTAGTGCCAAACAAAGCAGTTAACATAAAAAAATAATCGCTTGAAAATGTAATATGGGGTATGAGCGTATTATTTAGAAGTTCGAGCCAAGGAGTTTCTACTATAAAAAGTGAAATAGGATAAGCCAGTATGAAGAGACATAGCCACTTTAAAATCTTCACGTACATTGTATATTTGAAATATATAACTGCAAAGACAATAATCACGGTAAAAAAAACTAATGCAATGTAATTATTGACTGGAATAAGCAATCCAAGAGCCGCGCTCATTGCTCCTAAATCCGCGGCTAAATTTATTGTATTGGCCATAAATAAACAAAAAACCAAAGGAATTAGTAATTTATTCCCATAATATTTTTGAATCGTAGAAGCTATCCCTTTATTTTTAGCAGCCCCGATGCGAGCACACATTTCTTGAATAGCGGTCATCAATGGCAGCATAAGCAAAACAGACCATAACTGTCCAAACCCGAATTTGGCTCCTGATTGAGCGCAAGTTGCAATTCCAGAAGGATCATTATCCGAAATGCCAGTGATTAGACCAGGACCTAATCGATGAAAAAATCGTTGCACTTTCTTAAGATATTCTTTCATGACATATCCTTTATATGTTTATTAAAATAAAAAGGTATTTTTCCTAAAGCATATAAGGAAGCTAATTTTTGCTTTTTCGGTTTTGATCCCGAAAATATAACGGTTTCTGAAAATATCCTCTTTTTATTCCCCTGATTTATTAACCACGCAAAACAAATTGTCCCAGGGGTTATTCCGTCAATGGGTTTAGAACCCGCAATACCAGTTGTTGATACAGCAATATTTCCACAAGACGACTGCAGAGCGCCCTCCACCATTTCTCGGGCAACCTCCTCACTGGTCAGATTGAACTTATCAATAGTTTGCTTTTTTACGCCTAGAATTTTTAATTTAGCTTCTTCCGAATACACAACAAAACCGGTATCCAGAACCTGACCGCTCTTTGGGATTTTACTTAATAAATGTATGATACAACCCGCTGTACAAGACTCAGCTGTACTTAATTTGAGATTATGTAATTTCAAAAAAGAAATAAGCTCCGTTAATTCTTCTCGAGTCATTTCAGTCCTTTGATTTTTTTATAAATCATACCTAAAAAGTAAAATATAGCAATTCCTTGTTTTTAAGTATTTAATTAAATTCTATTATTTTAAAAAAAAAATAAAATTATGGGATATCCCTAGTCTAAAATATAAGAAAACGATCCAAAAGGACATGAATCTATTAGGGAGAAGCAAATGGGACTAGGACAATATCATAAGAAAAGGGATTTTTCTAAAACTCCTGAACCGAAGGGTATAGTAAACCCTAAAGATTCTCATTTATTTATTATTCAAAAACATGCTGCCAGCCATTTACATTATGATTTTCGTCTAGAACTTCATGGCGTTTTAAAAAGTTGGGCTGTACCTAAAGGGCCAAGCCTGGATCCTAAAGTGAAACGATTGGCTATGCATGTGGAAGATCATCCTATCGAATATGGCAATTTCGAAGGTATTATTCCCAAAGGTCAATATGGTGGAGGTACCGTAATGCTGTGGGATAAAGGGAGTTGGGAGCCTTTAGATCCCGATCCTTACTTAGCTTATGAAAAAGGACATTTGCGATTTGAATTACATGCTGAAAAATTAAAAGGACGATGGGATTTAATACGCTTTAAGGATGAGAAACATTGGTTTTTAATCAAATACGACGACGAATTCGCTAAAAATCAATCGGACTATGAAATAACTGAAAAATTAAATAAAAGTATTAAAACCAATCAAACGATGGAACAGATCGCTAAAAATGCAGAGGATGTTTGGGAGAGTGGCGGTTCAAAAAAAAGAAAATCCCTAAACACTAAACTTAAATCACAAACACCTGTCGTTGTACTCCCTAAGGGGCTTCATAAGGTAGCTTTTCCTGACTTCATCCCTCCACAACTCGCAACTTTAGTCGATACACCACCGAGTGGAGAAAACTGGCTTCACGAGGTTAAATTTGATGGTTATAGAATTTTAGCATTTAAAAATGGGGATGATGTTGTATTAAAATCACGAAACAATAAAGATTGGACACAGGACTTGCTTCCTATAACCGAAGCAATCAAAGAACTACCCTATAAAAATATTATTTTGGATGGAGAGGTTGTTCTCTTAGATAAAGAAGGAAAATCAGATTTTCAATTACTACAAAACTCAATAAAAAATAAAAAATATAGCAATTTCGTATATTTTTTGTTTGATATTCTTTATTTTGATCAATATGACTTAAGAAATCTCCCTTTGATTGAACGAAAATCTATTCTAAAAAATATTTTAAATTTTAAATCCTCAACGTTGACCTTTAGTGATCATATAGTCAACGAAGGCCAATTAATGTTTGAACACTCCTGTGAATATGCTTTAGAAGGAATCATTTCAAAACGTATTGAGAGTACTTACACATCAAAGCGTTCTAAAGATTGGTTAAAAATCAAATGCTTAAAGCGTCAGGAATTTGTAATTGGAGGCTACACTCCTCCAAAAGGTGGACGTAAATTTTTCGGTTCTCTCTTTTTAGGAGTTTTTAATGATAAAGGCGAACTCGAATATGCAGGTAACGTAGGAACTGGATTTACCGAATCTAGTTTGAAAACGATTCACAACCAACTCGTAGACCATAAAGCACAAAAAAATCCATTTACAACAAATCCACCCGGGCATACCACCGCAACGTGGGTTAAGCCAACTTTGGTAGCTGAAATTGAGTTTACTGAATGGACTCAAGATGGGCATTTACGTCATCCCAGTTTTAAAGGAATGCGTGTTGATAAAAAAGCAAATGAAGTGACTAGAGAGCGGGAAATACTTATGGAAGAGATAAAAGAAGAGAAAAAAGAAGTATCTTCAAAAGCGTCAAAGAAAAGTATGGTTAAATTAACTCATCCTTCTAAAATTCTCTATCCCGAGGATAATATCACAAAACAAGACCTTTACGATTACTATGAAGCTGTAAGTGATTATATGCTTCCTTACCTCACTTTAAGGCCTTTAACCCTAGTGCGCTGTCCTGATGATTATGGAACCTGTTTTTATCAGCGTCATTATAATAAGGGAACCCCGAAATTTCTTCATCCGGTAGAGATGAAAAATGAAGATGAAATAGAAAAATATATTTATTTAAATGATAGGCAAGGCCTTTTAAGTCTTATACAGATGGGAGTTTTAGAAATCCATCCGTGGGGAAGTACGATCTCCCATTTGGATCAACCGGACATAATAATTTTTGATTTAGATCCTGCTCCAGATGTACCTTGGAGAAAAGTAGTAGAAGGAGCGCGGGAAGTCCGAAAATACTTAGAGGAATATAATCTTCAGTCTTTTGTAAAAAGTACTGGCGGAAAAGGACTACATGTGGTGATTCCTATAAAACCAGAATATGATTGGGAAGAAATAAAGAACTTTACGAAGGTGTTTGTCCAATTCCTAGAACAAATAAAACCTCAAAATTATATTAGTAAAATGACAAAATCGAAACGCTCAGGAAAAATATTTGTTGATTATTTACGTAATCAAAAAACTGCAACAGCTATAGGACCTTATTCTACGCGAGCCCGTCTTCACGCCCCTATAGCTACTCCTCTTTCTTGGGATGAACTCAGTGATCGAATGGAGGATAATACGTTTAATATGAGAGCCCTATTACTTCGTTTAAAAAATTTAAAAGAAGATCCCTGGAAAAATTTTTGGGATGTAAAGCAATCATTGGGTCTAGATAAATTGTAATTCCTAAATCTAGAAATTCGAATGAGGTCTTAAAATAATTTAAAACCTCATTCGGGGCTTATTTTTTCTTACCTCCCCCATCTTGTTTATTTACCGTACGCCAAGCTCGCTCTTCAGCTTCTTTTTTAGAAACTCCTTTTTTCTCATAAGAGTCTTCAATATGCTCAGCTTGACGTTTTTGCTTGTCGGTATAACTTGATTTATCTCCTTTACTCATAGCAACCTCCTTTTCGTCAGTTAAGCTCACTATTAAAACAATACATTTATATTATAGTTCTAAAGTTCGCCTCTTTTGGTATGTCTCAATATTAAAGGGTTTTCCTTATATCAGTTGACAAAGAAATATAGCAGGCTAGTCTTTATATAGTGCAATGCAATATTTAAAATGATTGGAGAATAAACATGGATATGAACAAAAGGACTAGTGAAATGAAAAATAAAGTGAATGAATTCAGCGCTAACGCTCAAGAAAAGGCTGAATCAATAACTGAACAAATGAAAGACTCAATGTCAGATATGTATGAAGAGAGTAAGAAACAATTTAATAACATGGAAGAATATGTAGAAGAGTATGCAGACGAATTACTGCAAAAAGTAAAAGAAAATCCCCTAACCTCTTTGCTTATTGCGGGTGGAATCGGATTTCTAATTTCTAGACTCTTAAAAAAATAATCCTTTATCTAAGATAGCCACTAAGCGGTGGCTATCTTATCAGAATACCTACTTATCTTTCGTTATAACCTTCCTACAATTTGATACCCGCGCTAGGGGAAGAGGTATGGGTATTGTATTGGTTTTCTAAGTTATATAGTTGTATCGCATTTTGCATAATTTCAACTGCCTCATAAAATTGACTTCGAGGAGTCTCAGGAAGTTGTTTTAGGTAAGCAACTGTATCGATGTTATTGGGTGCAAAAATATCACTTGAAAGATAACTGGGATTTCGTAAAACTTCTTTCATTTCCTTTTCAAGCGATAAATATTCTTCAACCATCTCTTTAACCGACCAGCCTGGAATATTATTTGAATTTTTTAATATGACCGGTAATAAATTGTTAAGCATCAATAAATAAAATGTTAAAAGCATTGAAAATGTACGACCAACACCATCAGAAAATGGGTGATGTAAAACCGTGTACTTTATAAATTTAAATATGGCGGTTAATTTTTCATATTTTGAATTTGCCTCCCCAATCTCTTTCCTATAAGTCATTAAATGTGAATAGCAAACTTCATTAAGGTATCGTTCCACATCAACAATTTTTTCATCCATTTCCAAGCAACGGATGCTTATCGGCTGATCTTGCGTGAGCATATTCCAAATTAATACTGCTTTTTCTTTAGAATCAAAATTCTTATCCCTTGTACTAGCAAGAACTTTACCACTCTTATCAATAAACGAGAGTCCTTTACACTCAGGTGTTTGCATGTAGAGTAGGATTTCAAAAATGCCTTCATAGGTATTTTGTTGCGAGTTCAATGTCCATCCAACTAACGAACTTTTCCTGAATTCACCTTCTCTTTCCATTAGAAATAGATTCTTGACACCCGCTGTACATGTAGCATGAAGCGACTTTATAAATTCTATATCAAAAGCATCAGGCTCATGTAATTTTTTTAAAATAAAGGCAAAACCATGTGCCATACCAAGCAAATAACCCGGCTCGGATTGTTCAAAACCAGTCCATGCTCTACGCATTTCGATATAATCTTTAAGTAATTGTTGGTCTTGTTCCTCAAACTTGAAAAAATGAATAATTACATTCAGTAAACTTAAATTAAATAATGAGAATCCTCTAGTTGCCAGCTGGTATAGTTCATTTAGTTTAACCGTATCTAAATATTCCATAATTTCCTCTCGGTTGAGGATTCTGTAAGCTCCATGAAAATTAATTTTTATATCTTCGAGGGACTTGATAAGCAAATCATAAGCAAATTGTCTGTCATCATATCTCGAGCGCTCAACAAAAAAACGCCAAAGTTCGAAACATGGAAAGTGTTGTAAGAAATGATGCGTTTTATTTTTTTCTTGATTAGGTTCTGAGAAAAAAGATTTTTTCATTCTAAATACCTCTGTATTTTCTATTCTTTTATTAGAAATAACCCGAATCACAGGTTCAAAATGTTCATGCGAATAAGTAAGCTAAGAGTAATTCGGGGAGGATTTATAAATTAAAAACAGTCTAACCTTATGCGGAGCATGGGTAATTAAAATTGAATACTTAACAATACATAAAGACACTGGATAATATCTGTGGACTGATTAACTTAAATATCTTCCTCAACAAAACTAATGCTTATTGTTCATAGTTTATTGATTAAGAATAACTAAGTTTACCTGTCCTCCATTCATCCTTAACACGGGTATAATGGGATGAATAATTAATATTCAGGCGAAATTATATTTGGATTTTATTAAGAGATTATTAAGAATCTTCAAAAATGTAACTCGAATGACTCAAGTTAACGGCAGTAACGGGTGAGCTCGA
This sequence comes from Legionella sp. PC997, assembly GCF_014109825.1. Lineage (NCBI taxonomy): Bacteria > Pseudomonadati > Pseudomonadota > Gammaproteobacteria > Legionellales > Legionellaceae > Legionella > Legionella sp. PC997. The sequence continues at coordinate 1,371,923 of NZ_CP059576.1, read as the reverse complement.
CAAAATCTGCTAAATTTTATTTGCTTGATTTGTACCCCACCCTATTTCATGACTAACGAATCTAATATCGAGAATTTCAATTTCCAATGGATAAAATAAAATTCTTCTTTTAAAACCTAAATGGGTAGACTAAAATTTTAAAAAAATCATAGTCTACCTTTTAGTTATTGTTGTTCACAGGTGATTTTAGTGCAATCTCTACAGTTTTTTGCTGCAAAAGCAAACGAATCTGCTGCAGAACCCTGTTTATTCGCCATTTGATCATCGGCTGCCTTATCTGCTGCTACATCGCTGCTGCTCGCATTAGTAGTACAGATCCACTTTGTGTTCATATCGGTGGCAGAAAAACCTACATTGGATGATAAAATAAGAATAGCTAAAATTAATTTTTTCATGTTAATCCCTTATTTAAATTGGTCTTGGAAATCTTTTACCGCTTTATTGGCCTCATCTTTTGAGTAACCATAATGTTTTTGTAATTTTCCGTAAATTTCCTGATGAGCCCCTTCAATTTCTTTAAAGTCATCATCAGTTAATTTACCCCAAGTTTGTTTCATTTTTCCCTTTATTTCTTCCCATTTTCCTTGAAAAATATCTTTATTCACAATGTTCTCCTAATATGAAGAGTGTAAGTACTTAATTAAAAAGAATTTGTTCGGTTAAAGAGGTACTTATTTACCCACTGAATGCTTTGCAGCTTCGGATGAATGATGCTGAGCATGTTCATGGTGACCCCGAGCTAAATGTGCATGGTGATGGCCTTGTTCATGATCTCCAGATTGATGGTATTTCGCAGCTTCATTGTGATGTTCAGAAGCTTTTTTATGATGTTCTGCTGCAAGTGTATGGTGTTGTTTTAATTTATCTTTATCCATTTGATTGTTCATTTTATGTTCCTTATAGTTATATACAGCTTTTACCATAGTTGCTGAATTCAAACTACCAGTCAATTTAAGGAAAATGCCTAGTATTAATTAGGGTTTTTATAAGATCAAATTTAAATAATCGACTATATTTAGAGAATATTAGCTAAAGGAGATAAATTATGGACGATTACAAACAACACAAATCATTTACAGCAAAAGACCATTTAGAAGAAGCTTCTTGTCAAATATTAGAAGAAGGTCTCAATAAAGTTTGCGAATTGGAACAATCTTTAGAACAACACATTAATGACCTCTCCTGGAAAATAAAGGAGAAACCAATGACCTCTGTTTTAATTGCAGCAGGCATTGGATATATTTGGGCAAAATTGACCAAATAAATCTTAATCTTTATCAATAGAAATAATTTTTCTTATATTTGCTTAAGAAATGAATTCTAAATGACTTAATAAAGTTAAATATAAAGGGATTTTATTATGAACAAAAATAAGCTTCAAAGACCCCCTCAACATCAAAATAAGCAACCGGGAGTAGAAAAAAAAATGCATCCCGACCCCATTTATCTCATTCCAAACTATCAGGGAAGTAATAAACTAAAGGGAAAAAAAGTTTTAATTACAGGAGGAGATAGTGGCATTGGTAAGGCTGTAGCCTGCTTATTTGCACAAGAAGGAGCTGATATTTTTATTCATTATTTGGATGAACATGAGGATGCGAAGCAGACTAAAAAAAATATAGAAGAAATAGGACAAAAATGTTGGTTAAATCATGGCGATTTACAGGAATATTCCACTTGCGAAGAACTAGGTAAACTATGCATAAAAGAATGTGGAACGATTGATATTCTTATCAATAATATTGCGGTCCAATATCCTCAAGATAGTGTAGAAGAAATTAGCTGTGAACAAATGGAACGAACTTTTAAAACTAACTTTTTTTCTTGTTTTTATATGACCAAAGTTTTATTACCTCACTTAAAGAAGGGCTCTGGAATTATAAATACCACCTCGGTGACAGCTTATAAAGGAAACGATCACTTAATAGATTATGCTTCAACGAAAGGAGCATTAGTAGCATTTACACGGTCTCTTTCGCAAAATTTAGTTAAAAAAGGAATCCGAGTAAATGGGGTAGCACCAGGTCCTGTATGGACCCCGTTAATTCCTTCTAGTTTTGAAGCAGATGAAGTGAGTCATTTTGGAGAACAAGTGCCTATGAAACGCGCTGCTCATCCTTATGAAATTGCTCCTGCATATTTATACCTTGCCTCTGAAGATTCCTCTTATATGACAGGACAAATATTGCACCCCAATGGAGGGGTCATAGTAAATGGCTAGTAAAAATTTGTTTCATCACCATCTTTAAACTCTATATTGCTTTCGCTTAACTGGAACCACTTCGCTCTCGAAAATGGTTCCCAATTTGCAAAGTTTCACCTTTAATGGATATGTTTGAATCAACCTGGTAAGCAGATTGTTCTAGCTTACTCAATGGTAGAACATTTAGATGTATTAACTGTAGACCTCGCAATATTTTCTTGCTTACCCTAATTTTAAATTTAACACTCGTATGGTATTAAATTATATTATTTTAAACGGCTCACCTTATGAATAAAGGATTAAATCTTAAATTGGGCACTATGCTCCTTCTCTATTCGTTTTCTCTTTTCGCCGAGGATGATCCGTGTCGTGGTAAAAGCATGTTACTTAGCTTAATTAATAGACCTTCCTTTTCAGATAGCGCCTGTACCGTCCCTGCAAAAAAATTACTGGTAGAAGGCGGTTTTCAAAACCAGCAAATAATTGGAGAAGGAACCCAAGTGAATTTTCCTGAATTAGGTGTTCGAATGGGTTTGTCAAAAGAATCTGAATGGGTTATCAATCCACGAATTATATCCACCAGACAATTTATCCTTTCTCAGGAACTTCACCTACATGGTTTGGGATAAAATATCGGGTTTATTATAATAAAAATTGGGTAATTACAGGGGAAGGACTAATCTCCCCACCGAGTGGAAATGAAAATTTTGGTAGCCCGCATTTAGAAGGTACCTTTAATGGAATCCTGTATCATGAAATAAATGATCAATTATCCTGGCAAGTTCAGATGGGTATTAGTGAATTCAGTGATCCTGAAAGTTCAGGTGGACAACACTATGAAAGTTTTAATCCTGATTTTCTAATTAGTTATACGTTTAAAGAAAAAATTAATGCGTATTTAGAATTATTTGGGCAAACTAAAACAAGTTCAAAACAATCCTTTGGGTTAATTGGAGGAGCAGGATTAATTTATCTTTTTAATTCTAAAACCACCTTCGATATAGAGTTTTATCAGCATATTAAAGGAAAGCTTTTAGGATTTGAACATTTTATAGGCGCTGGGATGACAAGGTTATTTTAAATATTAGATAAAAAAAGGGAAACTCCTAGAACTATCCTGATAATCCTTAAACTTTTAATTTTAGCTTTTATTAATACAATCAGTGGACTATGTTTAAATAATTTAAGACAGTTACAACGAGCGTGAAATGGAATTTTTAAAACAGTTGAAAGAACTTATCAATGCAAAAATATCTGTTTACAAAACAGCTTATTCTTTACTCTCCCTGGAGGCACAACTCGCCAGATTATCTATTGTTCCATTATTGTTAACCATATTTATGCTTTTTATTGTATTAATAACAGTATGGTTATCAATTACAATATTAATAGGATATTCCTTTTTTTTAATTTTTAATCGCCCTATTCTTGCTTTTTTTCTTATTATATTTTTAAACATAGGATTAATACTAGGTTTAATTCGATATCTTTCCTTTAACATAAAAAACATGAGTTTTGAGAAAACACGAGCTTATTTTTTTCAAAATAAGAGCATGCAAGAGGAACTCGAGAAAATTAATAAAAACCTAGAAAATAAAAACTAATAACCCGTATTTTATTCAGCAATCTAACTCCTCCTTATTACTTGATTGAAGAATTGGAAATCCTATACTATATTAAAAGTACAAGTATTATACAGACCATCTTGCGATGGTCTTTGCTTTTTTGAGAAAAACTATGTTATATCGACTTTTATTAAATTATTTTAAAATTAGACTGTTTCAATTTCTCCTTTCTAAAATTCTAAAAAGCAAAGCCCCAGCTTCTTTAAATAAATTAAGCTTTGTTGATTATGGAATGAAGGTAATTTTATCCTTTATCGAAAGCAAAAAATTCGCAAATAAAAAATAATAGGAAATGTTACTTTTACTACTGTTTCCCCTAGGTATATAGGGGTTACCCTCTCTTTGACTTTGCTAAATAATAAACTATTATAAAATTGTGCAATGCAACAAGGAGCGTATCATGCAACAATTCAAATTGAATACATTTAATAAACTGAATCAGCCTTTACAACAAATCGCTGAATTAAATAATGAAACATTTCCAAAATTTTCTTATTTAAAACCTGAGGATTTTCAGATGAATAATCCACAAGTTTTGGTAGAAAAAAGTGTGCAAATTTTTATAGAAAATAGTCATCGAAGTCTTGATTATATGCACCAATTATTTAATATTTGGGAACATTCGTGGGAAAATATCTCTCAAGAAGCCCGTGAAAAAACCCAGGATATGATGAAACAGTCTCAATCTTATGCCTCTTCAATGGGTAAAGAACTATCTCGTTCTGCCCCATCTAGAGCATCTACTAAAAGCACTTCCAACTCAAAGAATAAGACCTCTTCGTCATATTCTAATTTAACCAAAAATAGTCAGTCCCGAAATACACCTCAACATACCGCCTCATCTGGGAAAAAGGAGGGTATGTCCCAGGAAAAAAAATAAAAATTCAACTAAAATTGAATTAGGACATATTTAAACCATAAGGAGAAAACAATGGGTTATATTATTGGATGGTTATTAGGTATACCGGTGAGTATTCTTTTATTGATTTGGCTTATCTCTCATGTTTAAAAGGAAATTAACATGCACAACGAAACATTAATAAAAACGTCAGATTGCTGTAGAACTACAGTAACTCATATTAATTGGACCGGAATTATAGCAGGCGCATTTGTCGGAGTTGGCCTTGGTTTTTTACTTAATCTTTTTGGCATGGCCATTGGCTTAAGTGCTTACAGCTCTTCTCCAAATGGAGCCGCAGTAATCGCTATAGGTGGGGTTATTGGTTTGTTAATCGGGGTAATTGCTGCAATGGGAGCTGCAGGATTTGTAGCGGGATATGTAGGTCGATTTTATCATTGTTATTGTCATGGTGGAGTGCTTTATGGTTTTATCACTTGGAGCCTCGCTTTAATATTGAGTATCTTGCTGATTGGCCCTACAGCAAATTATATATCCTCTTATGAAAATGCTCTAAGCCCCTCGTTCGCACCAGTAGAGGTTACTAATTCCGTAGTTGGGGATAAGGTTGTGGCTGGAGAAAAGAACAACAATAATCCGGGGGTATCCGTGCAAGCCAAACATCTGGCTTGGAGTGGTTGGGTTCTTTTCATTCTCTTTTTTGTCGGCGCGTTTTCTTGCTGCATTGGAGCTTGTTTGGGTATGCGCTGTAAGAAAGAAGAAGTTGAGGTCAGTACGACTGTCCCTCCCCGCAATATCCCCAATGATAAAATATAATTTTATACTACCCATTTCCTTGTGAAATGGGTAGATTTCTATTGGAATACTCTTTCTACAAACTACATTTATTGAGAAGGACTCTCAAGACTTAACACTAGTTGCACCATTTATGGGTCAAAACAAACAACAACCAAAACAGGTATTTAGACACATAATGGATGAAGACCAAGTTATTGTAAGTTATGTAGAGCAGACAAATTGGATAGCTATTTTATCCTTCAATATTTCTTGGATCGTGACCGTGGCTATCCTTGGCTTCTATCTTTCCCTGTTTATCATGAATCACAAGCTCAGTGTGTTCTTTAATACTCAGCTCTCGAGCTTTATTCACAGCCTCTTCTTTAGTATTAAAGTGTAGCTTGTTTGAACTATGGGTTAAACTGATATCCCAACCTCCCTGAGAATTAGGAACAACATGATGCTCTCTATTCATTTTCTTTCCTCCTTGTATCTATGAATCACATTATTGCGCTCTAATTCCACTAGAATTATTAAATTATAGCCGAATTCCCAATTAAGATTATTTGATTGTGAGCTTCACTTCATCGAATATTTCACCATAAAGATCATTAAAAAATGTTAGTGTTCTAATCACCAAGGGATTGATTTTAAGGTTTACCGAAAGAAAAATTAATTTGTAAGAGCCATATTAAAAACACTTTAACTTTCCCGATTATTTACTAATATTAAAATATAAAAGAAAAGGGAGTATTAAATGAAAAAAAATGAACAGAAGGATCATCCCGAAGTTACACATATTAAAAATATCTGTGATGTTACAAAAGAAGCATCTGAAGATATTTGCAAAAAAGTTAATGATCATAAAAATGCTAAAAAAATAAGTCCCCAACAGACAAAGCTCAAGAGATAGAGACTTGGATTTTAACTTTGCAACGAAAAGATTAATTGCTAATGTTTACCTTAAATTACAAATATAATACAGCATACTATTCTTTATTAATTGATTACTTTAAGGATAAATCATCATGAATTCACTTAATGGACTTAAAGTTGCTATTTTGTTGACCGATGGTTTTGAACAAGTGGAAATGGTAGAACCTAGGAACGCATTACAAGCTCAAGGAGCACAAACCTTTCTCATTTCAAACAAATCAAAAGTTCAAGGCTGGAATCATTCGGATAAAGGGGATTCTTTTGAAGTAGATATCCTCTTAGAAAATGCTAATCCCAATGATTTCGATGCATTAGTACTACCTGGAGGTGTTATGAATCCAGATACATTACGTACCTTGCCGGAGGCTGTAGAATTTACCAAAAAAATTAATATACAACAAAAAACCATTGCTGCTATTTGTCACGGACCCTGGCTTCTGATTAATGCTATGGCAGTAAAATATAAACGCCTTACCTCTTGGCCTTCTGTGAAAATTGATTTAATTAATGCAGGTGGAATATGGGTTGATGAAGCGGTAGTTAAAGACGGTAATTTAATTACGAGTAGAAAGCCTGATGATATTCCCGAGTTTAATAAAGCCCTTATAGAGCACTTAAACAATAATAAAAAAATAAATTCTACCAAGAAGTCCCATTAAGAACTTTATAAGTGAAAATCTTTTTTTAGTTTATGTACGTTCGACATGAACTCGAAGATTATTTATGTAAAATTTCTTCACATATTTTTTTATATTTTTTTTCTAGAAATTTCAGCTGTTCATCACTCAATTTTTCTAAATCAAGGGTCTTATTATCGGCTGGGGGATGAGATTTAATTAACTCATCCAACTTTAAATTTATAATTTTATTATCACGATTTTGCGTATGCTGAATTAAAAAAACCATTAAAAAGGTAATAATAGTTGTCCCTGTGTTGATCACGAGCTGCCATGTATCTGAAAATTTAAAAATAGGACCCGTAATTATCCAAATCATTATAAGCAGAATAGCAGTAATAAAAGCTCCGAAAGTTCCGGATATTTCGCTGATAAACGATGAAAATTTTTGAAACCATAATCTTAAGTTCTTCATGATTATTTCCTTGAATATGGAATAAAATTCCATTTCTTTATTTTTTGCAGAATTAAAAATAAATTGGGATCTAGGTTTAGTTAATACAATAGAAAAACTCAGGTTCAGATGGGAAGATAAGCTCTTTACCCAATGCAAGCTCATGAAACCGCTAACCATACAACACCCACCCTTGGACTGCTCACAGCCGTCAAGACACACGCTTGCGCAGGTGCGTTAAAATTATAGTCTATAATAATCTTAATAATTGAGGATACATGGAATAAGTCCAATTTATGATTAGTTTTTTTCAATATAATGCTACAAAAGATGCCGCTCGTTTAATTAAGCAAATCAAACCTGAGCAGATAAACTTACTTTATAATCTGTCACCTTTTGCAATAATAGCGGAATTAATAGCAGCCGCTTTTTTATATTTTGGGTTAAGTGAAGTGACTGATTCCACCTTATTAATCTCATGGCTTACATGCACTTATATTTTCTCTGATTTTTTAAAAATAGGATTATTTTATCTTTATAAAATAAAAAATAATCTTCTTAGAAATCAAGACTTTCTAATTTTATTCAATGTAGGTGTTTTATTTTCAGGTTTGTCGTGGGGGTTTGCAAGTTCTATTTTGATACCAAGCAGTGATGCTTTGCATCAAATATTTGTCGTATTTTTAATTATTGGCGTTACGGCGGCTGCAAATTTGCTTTATTCGCCTGTATTAACCACATATCTTCTATTTCTTATTCCTGCTTTTGTCCCTTTTATTATATGGATGTTTTTGCAGGGACAATTATATCTTATGTTAGGATTTTGCGGCATTATTTACCTCGGAGTGATGGTAGTTGTTTCCTCTTTCTCCAATCAATTACTTAAATCAACTCTTATGTATCGATTTAAAATTATTGACCTAAGCTCTATCAAAGCAGTATTAGAAAAGACAGTTGCTAAGCGAACTAATGAGCTTGAAAAACTATTAGCACTTACTAAGTCAACGCTCGAATCAACAGCAGATGGCATTTTAGTTGTCGATAGCTTGGGAGCTATCGAATATTATAATCAGAAATTCCTTGATATGTGGAATATATCAATAAAATTCATTGCAACTCATAATGATGAGGATGCAATTAACTATGTGTCAAATCAGCTTAACAATGCCACCGAATTTATAGAAAAAATAAAATATCTTTATGAAAAGCCTGAATTAGAAAGTTTTGATGTATTACATTTTAAGGACGGTAAAATTTATGAACGGTATTCCAAGCCTCATTGGCTGGAAGGCAAGATAATAGGTCGAGTTTGGAGCTTTAGAGATATAACCATACGAAACAAATTAGCCTATCAAGCTAATCACGATGCCTTGACAGGACTACCTAACCGCACTTCATTATATGCTCGAATTGAGCAAGCCATCACTTATGCTGCTCGGTTAAACCAGATTTTAGCGATATTCTTCTTAGATGTTGATGACTTTAAACTAGTTAATGATAACTTAGGTCATGATTCGGGAGATAGCTTATTAAAAGTCGTTGCAAAACGTTTAAAGGAGTGTATTCGAGAGAGTGATACTGTGGCTCGCTTTGGTGGTGATGAGTTTGTGCTAGTTTTTATGGCACCTACTTTCAAAGATATTACCCTTATTGCTCAAAAAATATTAAATCAAGTTGTACAACCTATCAAATTGTCTGCGCACGAGGTGATAGTCACAACCAGTATAGGAATTAGTACTTACCCCAAAGATGGCGCTGACACAACTTCTTTATTAAAAAACGCAGATATGGCTATGTATCTTGCTAAAAAAGAAGGCCGTAATAATTTTCAATTTTACAATAATTTTATTAACGAACAGTCTTTGAAACGTCTTGAAATTCAGACTCAAATACATAAGGCTATGGAGAATAATGAGTTTTTTATTCTTTATCAACCGATCTATAATTTAAATTCAGGCGCTCTTATAGGTGTTGAAGCGCTACTTCGTTGGCAGCATCCTGAGTTAGGCCTTATTCCCCCTCATGACTTTATCCCTATTGCAGAAGATAATGGATTAATCTGCCAGTTAGGTGAGTGGGTATTTAGAACTGCATGTAGACAGAATAAAGTGTGGCAAGATTTGGGCTTACCACCCATTTTTATAACGGTAAATGTCTCTTCTCGACAATTGAAAAAAGATAACTTTGTAAGGATGATTGAGGCTATTTTAGAAGAAACGGGGCTTTCTCCTCAGTATTTAGAGATTGAATTTACCGAAAGTGCTTTGATAAAAAAGTCACCCGAATTGAATAATACATTACTTAGCCTCTCAAGGATGGGTATAGGGATGGCCATTGATGATTTTGGCACAGGCTATTCAAGCTTAAGCTATTTAAAAACATTTCCCGTTAGTAAACTTAAAATTGACCAATCTTTTGTTCAAGAGTGCACTCATAGTTCTAATGATGCTTCCATTGTTGAAGCAATTATTGCTATGGCCCACGGTTTAAAGCTACGTGTTATCGCTGAAGGAGTTGATACCAGTGATAAAGTTGCTTTTTTAAAAAAACTCAATTGTGATGAAGCACAAGGTTTTTTCTATAGTTTGCCTATAGAAGTATATGAAGTTACTCAATTATTAAAAAACACTATAAACATATGTGTTTTCAGACATAGATAATCGTGACTTTGCAGCAAAAAAGCATTGATTCATTATTTCATCCCAACCTATTGATTTTATTAGGACTGCTAGCTAATCTTGCTGCCCTTAAGAAGAGCAGAGTTGCTAAATGACGTAAGCAAAAGAATTACCCATTGTCATTGAAAAATCACAGGAAGAAGTTGAGCAGATCGTTGCATTGGTGCACTCATTAGACCTATCTGTGGGAACAAAAACTTTTATCATTGGGTGTATTCACCTGGCCTCTTGGATCCGCGCGCATTGGTCGAACATAAAATCACTCTATCCAATTTAAATCGGCTAATCTTTGGCAGCGGAGATAGGACCACTAAACTCTGAGTGCTGGTCAATTATGCCCACATCACTGTGGTAGCAGGCTTTACTCCGTCAATCCCGGCATCCACCCAATGGCAACTTATGGAAGAACTATCCAATTGTGCGTATTGGTATTCCCAGCTTTAGAAGAGCTAGCGGCCAATGGTTCTTTAATTCGCATTGTAGATACAATCCGCCACAACAGGAAAAAACCCTGATAAAAACGCACGCGCATGTACACTACAGGCATATTGGCGCAAAACAGCGCTCATAAAATAGCGCTCTTTTATAACAGCCAACGCCATTCTGGTGAAAACATGGAGCGTCTTCTTAATAAGCGCCATAAGAATAAAGAAATGGTCATCCAATTGTGTGATGCACTAAGTACCTTCGGAGGGACTCGAAGATTATTTATGTAAAATTTCTTCACATATTTTTTTATATTTTTTTTCTAGAAATTTCAGCTGTTCATCACTCAATTTTTCTAAATCAAGGGTCTTATTATCGGCTGGGGGATGAGATTTAATTAACTCATCCAACTTTAAATTTATAATTTTATTATCACGATTTTGCGTATGCTGAATTAAAAAAACCATTAAAAAGGTAATAATAGTTGTCCCTGTGTTGATCACGAGCTGCCATGTATCTGAAAATTTAAAAATAGGACCCGTAGTTATCCAAATCATTATAAGCAGAATAGCAGTAATAAAAGCTCCGAAAGTTCCGGATATTTCGCTGATAAACGATGAAAATTTTTGAAACCATAATCTTAAGTTCTTCATGATTATTTCCTTGAATATGGAATAAAATTCCATTTCTTTATTTTTGCAGAATTAAAAATAAATTGGGATCTAGGTTTAGTCAATACAATAAAAAAATCCTGAGTTTCGGAAAGCGTGTGTGGCTAAAGATATGTCTGTTGTTTAGCCTATAGCCTCTATGATTTTAGGAAGCGACTTAATGATAAATGGTACCCACAAACTAGAAACTGTCACTGCCTTTAGCACTGGCGAGCCTGGTCTATAATTAAATTATAACTATTTTATTTAATTTCTATCATGAGATTTAAAATTGCTAGGTTACAAACTCCAATCTTCGCATTAGTTAAGTACGCAGGCAAAATAGCATGGACTCATTGGGTAAATATACCTGGTACAGGCTATGAATATGTAGAATATGCCTCTGATATGTCAGTAAACAAAAAACCTGGGGGTGTGATAGACGCGAAAAAAAGGCAAATTGATAATCAAATGAATAAAAAAGATAATCATGGGATAAAAGTAACAGAAGCGCCCGCGAGTTATGCAGGTTTATCTGGAAAATCTCTAAGTGAAATTAATAGCTATAATTATGGAGTGGATTCTAAGCCAATTCCTTTGGGTAGCTACTTTGACAATGATGACTGGGAGGCAGCACCTGTTAATAGGGTGAGAGTTGATAGTGAAGGTAGGCTTATAGCTGTTGTGGAGGATGAAGGAAATATTGATGACTGGTATGAAGCATTGGTTAATCGGGCGAGATTTGATAGTGAAGATAGAGTTGTAGCTGATGTGGAGGATGAAGGAAATACTGATGACTGGGAGGCAGCACCTGTTAATCGGGTGAGAGCTGATAGTGAGGGTAGGCTTATAGCTGATGTGGATGATGAAGGAAATATTGATGACTGGTATGACGCATTGGTTAATCGGGCGAGGTTTAATAGTGAAGGTAGAGTTGTAGCTGATGTGGAGGATGAAGGAAATACTGATGACTGGGAGGCAGCACCTGTTAATCGGGTGAGAGCTGATAGTGAGGGTAGGCTTATAGCTGATGAGGGGGATGAAGAAAATACTGATGACTGGGAGGCAGCACCTGTTAATCAGGTGAGAGCTGATAGTGAGGGTAGGCTTATAGCTGATGTGAAGGATGAGGGAAACACTGATGACTGGGATGAAGCATTGGTTAATCGGGCGAGATTTGATAGTAAAGGTAGAATTGTAGCTGTTGTGGAGGATGAAGGAAATACTGATGATGGGAATGCAGCGCCTGTTGTTCCAATTAAATCTGAATTAAAAATTATTAAAATTGAACTAAACAATAGACAATCTAACGTAGAAATTCTTACAAAATTACTGGATCACGAATTGTTAAAAAATCCTAGTCATAGCACAGGGAAATTAATTCAAAATCTATTAATGTGTATTAAAAATATTGATTTATCGGATCCAAAAGAAATTTATCTGGGTTTACAAGACCTTAAAGCTTATATAATCGATTGGGAAAAAAATAATTTAAATGAGGATGCAGAAAAAAATAGTCCTAACCTATTAAAACTAATGGAAGTCTTTAAAACTAATAACTCAACTTTTGAAGAGGTATTGGAATTTGCGTTAAAGCATAAGGAGCTCGCAGAGATCATCGAGGGTTTCAATATAGGACCACACAAAAATCTGAATATTGAGAAATAGACTAAGTTTCACACTAATAAATCCAATATTAGCGTAGATCCGGCCCTGACCTGAAAATTCTTTAATTAATATGCTATAGAAAAGTTTGAATGACAGACTTTGCATAAGTCCTGTGATTTGTTGGTAATGATTTTTCAACTCATTAATCAATATCTGATTAAGCTATATTCATAAATGGGTCATACACTGTTCCTTGTGTATTATAAAGTTGAGCTATAATTAAATTTAAGAAAAAAATTCTGATTCGGATCCACTTAATCAACTTTGATAGGAAGAATTTAAACCCTAATTCTCAATAGATGATATGGTTCATCAAATTAAACTGGCATGTTAAGAGTTTTGTTTCGGTGAAAAGGATAGCAATCATGAAACCTCTAGATCATTTAGCTATGTTGTCTCATCAATTTCCTAACGCTTGGAATCTTATAAACAAATACCGAACAATCAATTACTTTAAAGAAGAATGGCCTGCATGGTGTTTTCTGCCTTTAAATGCATGGAAAGGGATAGTAGCTCAAGAATATAATACGTCCACTCTTAATTTGGAACAAACCCGAGAGGCGATGTATTTGGCTGCCATTGGTACATGGCGTTATACTCAGGGTATTTATCGCTTTGATTCAAAATTATATAAGATACTGGCGCAAATGAATGTCAGCACAAAAGCCGATAAAACAAAATTTTATCAGCTTCCAGAATGGTCTATTTATATCGAAACTCCTGAGCTTAATTGGAATAATAATCCTTTACTAGGGTTTTGGTTTCACCTTCAGTGGGATAAAGAAAAAGACTATGATGAACTCTGTTTTTTATTAAACTCAGATAAATTTGTTTCTATTTCTTTGCCATTAAATAAATGGACAACCAATGAAATTCTTCAAAGTTCATATCCGAATTTATATATAAACAATAACAATGCCAATACCTTAAGAATTATGTCTTCTCTTGTGTATTATATTTGTACTTCCCCGAACCCAATTTCTGATAAATTTGGGAAGAAACCAACTCTTCCCTCCAGCAAAATGTATAAAAATGAATTTAGGCTCTTTCCTCCGGGTAATGCCAATATTTGGAATGTAACTGGGGAGAGCTCAATCATTTCAGTTAATAATGAATCGTTCATCATTAACAAGGGAGATATAGGCCAGTGAGAAGTGTTTAAGAGGTAGAACAAAAAAGATTACTTGTCTTGAAAAAGAATAGATCTAGAAATTTAAATCCCCTATTTCGGAGAGGATTTAACTTGCATATTTATAAACTGCCATGGGTCAGAATTATCTAACTCTTCGTAATATAATTTATTTCTGATTTTTAAAGGATTCCATTGGGTGTAATATCCCTGCACTTTACCTAGATAAGGTAAGGCATTTTTTAAAATTTGATCATAGGGTAACTCATCCGGTTCTAGTAATCCTTGGTTAGGATTCTGAATCGCCCAAATAATCCCGCTGATTAATCCAGCAACCACCTGTAAACTCGTAGCATTATTATGGGCAACGAGTTTGCGAGATTCTTCTATTGATAAGGTAGACCCATACCAATAGGCACCTTTAGAATTCCCCATTAATAATACCCCAAGTTCGTCAATACCTTCTTCAATTTCATCTACAATTAATCGATGATTTTTTTGGGGAATCCATTCATTTCCCTGAAGTTCCTGCAAAGAAAGCAATGCATCAGGACAGGGGCAATATGAATATAGAACCGTAGGTCTATATATAACTTTTTTGTCCTGTTCTAAGGTTAAATAATTCGCAATCGACGTATTTTCCGGATGGGTAATTAAATGCCCCTGGTATGCTCCAAAACTTGGAGTCCATGACCGGACTTTCATGCTACCGCTAGGACATTCTATATAGATACTAGACTTCGCTCCTTGATATTTTGCTCCATGCGGAAGGTGTTGTTCATGAGTTCCCCACCCTATTTCAACTGGTTGTTTTATTTCTTCTATAAATCCTTTTATGGACCATGTATTTACAAACTCACCCCATTTTTTAAATGAAGATGCCACTTGAGAATCATGTTCCGCAATATGAATACTTTTGATATTGAGTGTTTTTGCAAGAGAAGCCCATTCTAATTTATTTTGTGGAGGAGAAATGTGAAGCGAATTATCTTTTGCCATATTCAATAAAGCTTGCTTGACAAAATGAGATACAAGGCCGGGGTTAGCACCATGAGTTAGTATCGTTGTTTTTTTTATTGTTTCTCTTAAATCAAGAATTTTTTCCCTCAACCAATAATTGGTCCATGTTTTAGGATTATTTAGCTCAAAAATACTTTCTCCCCATTCTTCAATAGAGGCGTTTATATATAACGCATCATGCTGATTACATAATTGAATAAGTGCGGATGACGAGATCCCTATCGAAACATCAATTACTAAATCTTCAAAATTGAGTAATGAGCCAATCAAATTCTTATAATTGGTTTTATTAATTGCGTGAACAATGACATTTATAGAGAATTTCTTTGCAATGAGAATTGCAGAATCTTCATTAGTTATTATTGTGATTTGAGAAGAAGGAATATACAATTTACCTATGAGTAAAGGTAATAATGCTTGGCCTATACAACCAAATCCTAATATTATAATTTTGTTTTCGAAAAGCGTTTTTTTCATACCCATTCCCTTTTGGTACGACGAGTTCTTTTACGTAACAAAGCTATTTAATAAGAATGTCACCCTATTATTTAAGTAATAGCAAAAACAACATCTCATTAAATATAGAATTCCCTTAGTTTAGTTAATATTTCTTAAAATATGGAGACTGAGAGATAAAATCATTTTTTTAACAATAATGCGATAATTTTTGATATTTTAGCATTTGTTTAATTCCACTTTATTGTAAAAGAGCAAGGAAAATTACCTTGCTCTTTCTCATTTATTGATTTCTTTTCTCTTGGCCTTGTCCACCTAAACCGCCTTGTTGTCCACCCTGACCGCCTTGTTGTCCACCCTGACCACCTTGATGCCCACCCTGACCACCTTGATGTCCACCCTGACCACCTTGATGTCCACCCTGACCACCTTGATGTCCGCCTTGACCACCTTGATGTCCGCCTTGACCACCTTGATGTCCGCCTTGGCCACCTTGATGTCCGCCTTGGCCACCTTGATGTCCGCCTTGGCCACCTTGATGTCCGCCTTGGCCACCTTGATGTCCGCCTTGGCCACCTTGATGTCCGCCTTGGCCACCTTGTTGACCTTGTTGACCTTGTTGACCACCTTGTTGTAATTTATCTTCTTGTCTTTCCATGTTAATTCTCCTATTGTATTTAAACTTCTTTATTAGGAATAGAGTAAAAAAGTTAACTTTACCTTTAAGGATCCTTCCAATTTAGATAGGGTGTTCCTTAAAAAAATAAAGAATAACGATTTACTCTTACATTCTTGGTATTTTTTTTATACATCCATAAGTTTCTGAACAGAGTTACAGGGTGTTAAATCTACACCCTGTAATGTGCACAGTTATTTACGGCCCCCTTTTAAATGGGACCCTCCTTTTTTGCGATCCTCATTGCTTAAATGATGACCTTTAGAGGGGGCATGTTTCTTTTCAGTACTGGGAGAACTTCCCTTCTTGGGTTCAAAATTTTTCATAATTATCTCCTTATAATGTTTAGAACAATAATTTGTTCCATCCAAATATTTAGTACAAATAATGACCATTATCAAACAATTTATTACGAAGAGTACACTATTATTCCATTTGTAAATTCCAAAAAATTTAAAATATTTAGAATCACAAATAAGGACATACTTAAATAAAAAGGTACTTTCATGTAGTTTCGTGTTTAAAAAATTTTTAAATTGAGACTATATTAACTCTTATTAGACCCAAGGATTTCCTTAATAACGAAAAAATGTGGAAGAATCTAAAATAGGGGTATTGGGAATGATCAATAGATTGATTAATTTTGCTTGTCCGGTGCTGTTTTTAACATAACATTTAGGAAAATCTATGGACAGTATATCTTTATGGGAAAAAATTAGTAAAAGACAAGTTGATTATCCAGAATTAACCGAAGATATAGAGGTAGACGTAGCGATAATTGGAGGCGGGATTACAGGAGTAACTGCCGCAGAGCAATTAACCAAAGCAGGTAAAAAGGTAGCCATTTTAGAAGCAGAAAAAATTGGCGGTATTACCACCAGCCTTTCTACTGGCAATTTATATATAGCCGTTCAGCCATTGTACCAAACCGTTGCTTCCAAGTTTGATTTTGATACAGCAAAATCTGTAGCTTTATCAAGAAAATTTGCCATAGAGTATATTGAAAAAAAAGTGAGCGACAAAAAAATCCGTTGTAATTTTACTCGTCGTCCTTGGTATGCATATACGGTTAAAAATGAACTGGCTACCATTGAAAAAGAATTGGAATTGCTTAAAAAAATGGACCTTTCTGTGGAGTATGCCAAAACTCTACCTTTTGATTTTAAATTTAGCAAAGCCATCGTTATGGAAGATCAGGCACGATTTAATCCCTTGCAATATGTTTTATCTATGGCTGCTGATTTATTAAAGAATGGCTGTTTAATATTTGAAAAAACACGTGTAACTAAGGTGACAGAACACAATCATTGTGTCCTCGAAACGGAAAAAGCCAAAATTAAAGCAAAGAATGTCTTTATGGCAACCCATACTCCCATTGGAATAAATCCCACCCAATTGTTTACTGCTCCTTACCGAAGCTATGTTATGGGGATTGAATTGGAAAACAAAGAATATCCGGAGGGACATGTTTGGGATTTAGACAGCCCTTTTCATTCCATATGCACCCATAGCGTTTCTCTTAAACGCCCACAGATCATGCTGGTGGCGGGAGAACATCACAAAACAGGCCAAAATCCTTCGAAAACTTCCTCTTATAAAAAATTAGAAAAATACATTAATTCCACATTCAAAGTTTCTAAAACGGTATACAAATGGTCAGCCCAACATTTTCAATCCGCCGACAGCATCCCTTATATCGGTTTAGCATCTGGAAGCTCAAAACATACATATATGGCTACGGGATATTGGGCTGATGGTCTAATTTATGGGACTTTAGCAGGAATAATCATCAGCGATTTAATATTAAAAAATTCCAATCCTTTAGAGCCTATTTACCAATCGACCCGTCACAACTTATTATCTTCTGCCGCTTTTTTATGGAAAGAAAATAGCAATGTTTTGCGCCAATATTTAGAGGATTACCCTACATTGTTCTCTCAGAAGACTGAAAATATAAAAAGGGGCGAGGGTAAGGTAATTGAATACAATGATGAAAAACTTGCTGTTTCCCGCGATACTGAAAATAATTTACATGCTTTATCAGCGGTTTGCCCCCATATGAAATGTATTGTAGCTTGGAACAATGAAGAACAAACCTGGGATTGTCCATGCCATGGAAGTCGCTTTACTTGTGATGGAAAAGTTATAGAAGGTCCTGCTACCACCGATTTAGAAATAAAACAGTGGAAATAGAATAGATTTGAACTTAAGGAAAAATCCATGTTTATCAGTACCATTTTGATTTTTTTAATAACGATATCACTTGGGGTATGGCTTTTAATGTATATCCTAAAAAATAAAAATACACCTAAAGGACTTGCTTTAACGCATGGATCTTTTGCGTTTATTGGAATTTTACTTCTAATTATTTATTCAATTTTTTATAACGCTCCCCTAGTAAGCCTACTTCTTTTTATCGCAGCGGCTATTGGCGGTTTTATTCTTATTTATAGGGATATAACTGGAAAAACGATTCCTAAATGGCTTGCCTTAGGACATGGGATCACTGCTCTTTTGGGACTAATTTGTTTAATTTTATTTGCTTAAAGGCGTAAAATAAAAATTCTGATTCCTTATAATGACAAAAACCACCCGAAGGTGGTTCTCGCAGTAGCCATGCTTATGGACTAATCTAAAAGCAGGTTACATTTTTAGTATAGACCCTGTTTTTATGAAAAGCAAAAAATACTGCTTCTCTCATTAGGTTTTTGATGGTTCTCAGATAAAAACTTTCCTTTCATTTTTTTAACGAATAGCCATGATCAGGATTAAGATTTTCATCCTCTTCCCTCATCTCCTTAATAGTTTGTTTTATACTTTTAAAGTACGAAGTCGCTTTTTCTTGAGTTTTTTTATCCTTCCCTTCACTTAGAGCTAATGTTATTCGCATACTATCTTTTAAGTTATGTATTATTTCTTCATTTGATTTTGGAGGATTATCTGATTTAAGCAGATCATTTTCATACATGAGCTTGTCTATTCTTTTCTCAATATCTTCCCACTTCTTTTTCTCTTCTTTGGTTATAATCTTACCTTCTACTTTAACGGCATCCAATGATGCCATCAATTTTGCTATCTCTCGTTTATTTTGTTCAAATTTTGTTTGTCTCTCTTCTTTTTTATTACTCAAAGGACTATCCGACATGAGCAAAGCTTTTTGTTCTTCCTTTTCGGAAATGTTTTTATCCAGTTCTTCCAACACATCATCAAAGTGTTTTACTTTTTGGCTTGATGTTAAGGCGTCTTCTATCTCTTCAATGGCTTTTTCCAGTTTTCCTTTTTTTGCAAGGGAGGATAACACTTTTTTTGAGGATTCAAGTTCCTTAAGACGTAAGAGAAGAAATTTTGTGGATTGTTTCTCCTTTTTTGCTTCCTTAATATCTTTCTTACACTCTTTTATAGTTTTTTCAATAGCTTTTAGATCACTCTCTAAGGAAGTTGTAGCCCGGGCCGTCGTGGTAGTAAGAGCTGTAAAATATTTACTTTCTACATGTCTTATACTTTCGAGTTCCTGAATATACTCAGAAATTGCTGCTTTTTTTTGTCTAAGTCGCCCTATACTGCTTTGAGATGTCTTTTCGCTTGATAATTGGGTGATTTCTGCATCCATCTTGCTGTGCATAAAAAGGGTTTTATTGTAAATTTGAGTTTTATCGCTGTAATTAGCTACATTCTTAATACCATCGGATAATAAGAATTTCATTTCATCCCATTTAGTCCTGTTTAAATCCTCTTTAATATGCTTTATAACATCCTGTATTATTCTATTTGCTTCACCTTGTCCTTTTTGCTCTAACTTGGCAACGATTTTCTGGTCCCCTTCATTGGTGCTCGCCTGCAGATTTTCTAATCTTTCAAAAAACTTTTCTGGGGATAAATATAAAATTCCATTATCTTCACTACCAAAAACGCTTGAAAGCAGTTTCATTTCGTCCAATGATAAAGGAAGTCTTGTTATCTTATCCGCTGCTTCCTCCGCTCGCAGCTTTTCGCTTTTAAGTTTTTCTGTGAGGTTACCATACTCCATTGCCGTTTTTAATTTTTCTCTAAGATCCCCTGAAGGTTGATGTTTATGCTCCTCGATAATTTGAATAATCTGTTCTAATTTGGCTAATTCCCTTTGCGCTCTATCTAAATCAACGGTTAGTACTCCACCAATAACATTTCTAAGATCGCGATGTTTACCAATGAATCTAGCATAACGCTCATTTTCTCCCTTAGAAGGATTTTTTTGAGACGGGGACCACATAGAATATTCCAATTAATGTGTGTAGTTTAAATTATAGACTAATCACACAAGCGTCATTTGAGCTAAGCAGCATAATAATGAGAATATCACGGTATCATGGGGTGGATAATCTGACGTATCAACCTCCCAATATTAGAACATACGATAAGCATAGTAACATTTATATTTAGGCAAGAATCCATCCCAAAACAAAGTAAATAATTTGGAGATAAAGCCCGGCAATTTTAATTTTAGAAGTTATTGATTTTTATCGTCTTTAGAATGACAAAAACCACCCGAGGGTGGTTTTCGCAATAGGAATGTTTATGGACTTCTCCACAACACCTCCTATATTTTAAGTATAGACTCTACTTTCAAAAAAGCAAAAAATAAATTATTTAATCTTCCATTTATTCTTTTTCTACAGCAACTCCTTGTTGAGCAAAACAGATACATCATGTCTATAATTTACTAAAATACTTTATTTGAACCAATGCCTTATTAGAAAAGGATATTTACATGAATAATAAGAATGTGGTTGAACTGGAATATCAATTAACTGAAAGCCCACATAAATTATTACTTAGCACTTTGGGTGATTTTTTAGATCAATATGAATTAGACCTTCTGATGAAGCATAGTCAAATCGCTTCATTCGAATCAGGAGAAATCCTCCTGCATCAAGGAGAAATAATCAATAATGTTTATGTTATTCTTAAAGGAACAATTCTGGTAAGCGCCCAAATAATGGGACGGGGAGTCACTAATCTTGAAACTCTTCACGGAGGCCAATTGTTAACTACCATTGGACTCAATGAGCCTTGTCCTTGTCCCACATCTTTTATAGCTACAAGCCCCGGACTATATTTAATTATTTCCAAAAGATACGTTGAATTACTTTCTCTTGATTACCCAGAAACAAAATATAAGCTGCTTCTTGTTATTGCCCAGCAAACATGCAATCGTTTAAAAATAATACATGATGTGGTGACTTCTTTTATTTCTAATTCAGATATGACAAGCTTGTCGTTTTTTGAAAGAGTGATTTATTCATTAAATCAGCCCAAGAAAATTATTTTTGGTGAGAAAGGAATCGATCAAGCCCTTATTCAAAATATTTCCTCATTAAAATCATTAACCAAAGAAGAAACTCATTTGTTATGTACTCATTTTATTATTTTAGATGCTCCAAAAAATAGTACCTTAATTAGCGAGGGAGAAAAAAGCGCCTGTTGTTATTTAGTTTTATATGGCGCCATCCAGTCATGTATTATCAAGAACAACAAGCTTGCTAAATTATCAGTAATTGGCCCAGGAACATTTCTAGCGAGCATAGGGTGTATTGAAAATATTACCTCGTTTAATTTTACATATATTACTTGCGAACATACAATTTTATGTAAGTTACCCGAAACAGCCCTGCAATTAATCAAAAATAATCATCCGCAGCTTTGGTATAAGCTATTTTATTTGATTTGTACTTCGTTTACATCATTAAAAAAATCGATTGATAAATTAGACATACGATTACACATTGAAAACTACAATAGGTAAATGTTATGTGCAGAATATTGACTTATCTTGGAAAACCGATAGTAATTGAAGAATTGCTTTATAAGCCCGATAATTCATTTATAGAGCAGAGCTATAATCCTAAATACATGTCTCATTTACTTAATTTAGCTGGATTTGGCATGGCTGCTTGGGATACTACATCACCCAATCCCAAATTCCCTTACTTATATAAGACGCCTCAATTACCCTTTTACGATAGTAATTTACGAAACCTTGCTTCTAAAATTTCTCCTTATTGTCTTTTGGCACATTTACGCGGGGTTTCTTATCATGAAGAGCAAATCGTCTCTAATCAAAATGTCCATCCTTTTATTTTTTCGAACACCAATGTCGTTCTTGCTCATAATGGATCATTAAGTAATTTTGAGGAAATGCGATATGATTTATTGGAATATATACGTCCTGAATATAAAGAAGATATCCATGGAACTACGGATAGTGAATGGATTTACTCCATATTTTTATCTCAATTACCTGAATCTAGTAATTATGAAACAGAGGATATTATTACTGCGGTTATTGAAACATTAAAAATAGTACAGCACGTTCGTCAAAGACGAAAAATAAAAGCAAACTCCCCTGTAAATTTATTTATTACAAATGGTGAATTTATTGCTGCCACTCGATTTGTGTTTGATTATGGCTGGCCTTTACCTTCGGAATTGCCTTCTACTCATTCTTATTACCATTCATTATGGTATACCTACGGAGAAAGCTACGGTTTTTTTGATGAGGGATATAAAATGAATGGTGGTGAGTCCAAAAAAAGCATTATTATTGCATCTGAACCTTTGACAGAGGACACGACTACCTGGCTTGAAGTTCCTGAGTATACTCTTGTGGTGGCAAAAAAATCCAATAATGATGAGATTGAAATAATTTCTCAAGACATTAACTTATAATCTAATTTATATTGATTATATTCATTTAATTTTTTTGAGCCCACATTTTACATTGCTCTGAAACCATCTTAGGCAAGGAGCCCACTTGATGAAATATTTCTAATAACAAAGAGGCGTCATTCACTTTATCTCTTACACCATCGAGTAATCGATCCACATACTCAGTATTTCCTAGTTGATCAACATATTTTTTAATTGTCTCCGCAGTATTTATTATATCGTCAACAATTAAACTGCGCTCCATGGTGTAAGGATTAATAAAAGTGCCCTCAAAACCATATCGGCAAGCTTCAAACCTATTTTGGTTATAAAGATTGTACACATCAGGGCAAACTTGAGTGGGTCTTTCTTCCAATAGATAAAGGGCTAAGGACTGAATATAGGCGGCAATCAATAGTGCTTTATTAATAGTTAGTGGGGCATCAAAAACTCTAATTTCAACTGTACCAAATTCAGGTTTAGGGCGGATATCCCAATAAAAATCTTTCATACTCGATATAATGTCTAAATTACGCATTTTATAATAATAATCTGAAAATTGTTTCCAATCCGTGAGATAAGGCATAACCCCACTTAATGGAAATGCATTAAAGGCAATCGAACGTGCGGAACAAAAGTGGGTATTAACGCCTTGATAAAATGGTGAAGAACCGGATATTGCAATAAGTTGAGGTACATACCGCGAAAGCGCGTGCGTGAGATAAAGGGCATCCTCTGAATTACCACAACCTATATGAATATGCTGGCCAAATTCAGTAGCCATTTTGGATAAAAACCGATATCTCCTTGAAATTTTTTTGTATCTTAATGTGGGAAATATTTTTTGCATCGCCCAGGTTTGAAATGGATGACAACCTCCACCACAAATCCCTATCTCCAAATTGGAAGCCTGTTTTAATAAATAGGCTTGCAATTCAAATAATTCCTGCAACATAGTTTGCGGGGACTGATGAATGGAAGTATTGATTTCAATCATGCTTTGGGTTATTTCAGGTTTTACTCTAATTTGATAGGATTCCGTTTTAATATTTCTAATCAGATCCTTAGCTCTAGAAATTAATGAAAAGGAGCAGGGGTCTATAAGCTGAAGTTCTAGTTCAACTCCAATTGAGGCCACTGTAGATTTTTTAAATGGCAGATTTCTTCTCATATAATTCCTTAAAAATAAGCTCCTATGGATTAATTATAATCCAATTTGGTATCAATCTGGATAAATTGCAATGTAGAATTGCTTTGACTATTATGTAATTTATAGCTCATTGTGCCTACCAATCGGACAAACAAGGAGAGTAATGGATACTTTACAATGGCTAGAGCGGCTCATTAGTTTTAACTCCATTTCAAATAATTCGAATTTGGAAATTATTAAAACAATCGATGAGTGGTTCAAACTACATCATATTCCTTCGCAAGTTATTCCTGGCCCCGCTGAATCCAGAGTTAATTTATTTGCAACTATTCCTGCAACGAATGGGCAAACGGAAGGAGGGATTCTTTTGTCGGGTCATACTGATGTGGTACCTGTAGGTGGACAAATATGGAATACGGATCCTTTTGTAGCGACGAAATTAGATAATAAAATTTATGGCCGTGGTACATGCGATATGAAGGGTTTTCTTGCGGTGATTCTCGCTCTTACCCCTGAATTTAAAAAATTAAAACGAGTGAAACCCATTCACTTTTCATTTACTTGTGACGAAGAAGTAGGTTGCCTGGGTATAGATTATGTAATTGATTTTTTAAAAACCAATAGGATTCAACCTGAAGGGTGTATTGTAGGTGAACCTTCTAATATGCGCCCAATAATAGGAGGGAAAGCTAGAAAACTTTATCATTGTCAAATACAGGGGAAAGCAGTCCACTCTTCTCTGGCTTTTGAGGGTTGTAATGCAATTGAATATGGGAGTCGTTTAATCAATTACATTAACTCTATTGCCCATTATATAAAAGAAAATGGGCCATTTGATAATGATTTTGATTGTCCATTCAGCACAATAACCATTAATATAGTCAGTGGTGGAATTGCAACAAATGTCATTCCTGGCACATGTGAATTTATTCTTGAAGTTCGTTATATCAACCAATTTCCCATTGTAAATTTTCGTAGCCAAATTGAAAATTATATCAATGAAACGCTGTTACCTGAGATGAAAAAGACTTATTCAGAGGCTAGAGTTTATTTTGATGAAACTTCTGATGCACCCGGATTTCAAGCTTTGGAAAGCTCATCCATCCTTAAAGTCGTTCGTGCAGTAACCGGAATAAACGATCGATTAAAGGTTTCCTATGGAACTGAGGCGAGTGTCATTCAAAATGCCAATGTCCCCACCGTTATCTGTGGGCCTGGTGATATTAAACAAGCCCATAATCCGAATGAATTTGTAACTATAGAACAACTTAATCTGTGCGAAAAAATAATTAAAAATGTAGTTACCCTTTTTTGTACTCACCCACAAAGTAGTGACACAATTTAGAATTTTATTTATTACGAATCCGGTAAAAATAGCAATCCATCTCCAAATAACGTCCCTTTTTATAATATTTCATTCCACATTTTTGCATGACCCGGAATGAAGCAGTATTTTTTCTATCAGCGTAGGCAATTATATAATCCGTATCGATATTATCCCTTGCCCATTTCAGAAGAGCTTTTAATATTTCGGTAGCGTACCCTTTATTCCAAAATTTTTGATGCAAAAGGTATCCTACTTTTATTTCTCCGCTGTCTAATTGGTTAAAATAAGCTTCACCAACAAATTTTTCACCAGACAACCTAAAAATAATACAAGAAGGTAAATGCTTTTCTTTATAAAGAACTAAGGTTTCGTTAATATAATCCTTTATTTCTTTATCGCTTAAGAGGCCTTCTGGAAAAAATTCTTTGACTTTGGGATCCCTTTCTATATGTTTTAAATACTTGACATCATCTTTTCTAAGTAAGCGTAACCCCAGATGTTTGGTTTTTATCAAATAGTCGTCCATAACGTAATTTCCATATTAGGATATATATAAATATACACCACTTTTTCTGCTAATTAGCCGAATCTAAAAAAAGTAATTGGATATATTCGCTTTATAGGAGGATAGTTGTTTGAGAGGTATTTTACCCACTCCCCTTCAGAGTTTTTCATATTTTTTGCACGAGTTCATTTAATCGTTGGAACGAAATTGGAATATGAGATGGATTCCCGTCCTGCATGGGAAAATCCGTTTAGAGTATACACACAGTTCATGGAAAGTTAATAAAAACACCTCTATCCTAAATAAAGGATATTTTAGAGAAACTTATGAAAAAAAATTCCTCGGCTCTAGATTATATGCCTAACACGTCCTCAATTGAAAAGCTCCGAGAGTCTGCCTGTAGCTGTAAGGGATGTGATTTATATATAAATGCTACTCAGACCGTTTTTGGAGAGGGAAATATACACGCTCCTTTAATTCTGGTAGGTGAACAGCCTGGGAACAAAGAAGATTTAATCGGAAAGCCTTTTGTAGGTCCTGCGGGACGATTATTACATCAAGCATTAAAAGAGCTGGATATCGATGAAAATCTGATTTACGTCACGAATACCGTAAAACATTTTAAATTTGTAAAAAAAAGGAAATACCCGCCAACATCGCTCCCCTTCAGAACAGGAAATCGATGCGTGTAAGCCTTGGCTCTTAGCGGAACTTAAAAGCATTGAACCGAAAGTAGTTCTTTGTCTGGGAGCAACTTCAGCCAAATCGTTGATTGATCCTCATTTTCACTTACAAAAAGAACGAGGAACTTTAATCACTAAACCTGATTATTTGGTCATGGCAACCTACCATCCTTCGGCTATTCTAAGAGCCAAAATATTTAAAAATGATAAAGCCATCTTTAATTATTTTAAACAAGACTTATTATTAGCTTATCAAAATGCGCTTTAGGGCATTACTTGTACGCCCCCTGAATTAAAAGATCAGTCTAAAGCAATAAAATCGGAAGGTCCCCTTTCAATAAACCGTTTGATTAATTGTTGCCAAAAAGGACGATACAATGCATTAAATAAAGGATGGGAATCATCAACAGGGAAACAAGGTCCATGATTCACTTCCAGTAACCAAACCTTATTACCTGCTGCCTCAACCATAAAATCAAAACCAAAGCAGGCAATTCGAGGCTGTCTGTCCTCCCAAACAGGAGCAAATCGCTTTTTCAATGCATTGACTAGCAGTTGGCAGATAAAAATTATCTCCATTTTGTAGGGTTGGACTATTGATATCTCATCACTTAAACGTTGCACTACGTTATATCGTTCGTCACTAAGATGTTCATTGGTAAGATGAGATTCCAGTTGGTTGAAATTATCTTCTTGATAAGGTTTTAAGGCGATATTCACATACCCACTCGGAAAAAGTGCTGCACCTTCGTGTGTAGATACCACCACCAATTCTCGAATAGAAAATTTATGCCCCCATTGGGGTCCCTGAATCAATTGCGGCTTAACAATATACCGTTGCAAAACTTGGGGGCCTCCCATCCGCTGATGAGAAAGAAAATGGGCTTCAATGGCGTTTAAATCATTAAATATATGGATATGTTGCCCATTATTTAACATAGATGGTTTTAATATCCAAGGAATGTTAGGAGGATGTGACTTACTGATATTAGCCAAAACAGTAGGCCAATTCTGATCATCGATATAATGGGTCTCTGGCATCAAATATTCGAGATGATTTGCCTGCAAAAAAGCCGCAAGCAGGTGCTTATACTCTAAGGTTTGACTAATCAGGGGAGAAAAATGGAGCCATTCTTCATTCACTGACGCCAGCGCAGAAAACTTACTTGACTTCCACCCCTCCGCTTTCAAAAAACGCGCTAAATTAGCATGGGTTGGTGTTTTGTTTTCTTCTAAATGAAATTTCCTCATAACATTTGGTATCAATTTTTCAATTCGGTATTTATAAAACAAGTATAGCCATCATTAAATGGATCCGTGCTATAAAAATTGTAAAATTACCGAATATGATTTTTATTTGTAGATTCACGTTTATTGCTAAAATAAACCTAAACCATTATAAGTCGAACAAAGGAAGTTGAATCATTTCCGGTGTCTTTTCTTGCTTCAATTTAATTCCTATACCCAATAATCTTATGGGCATATTTTTTCTGCAGAACCCCTCTTGGATAAGGCGCTGAAGGATAATTAAGTCAATTTTATCGTGTATGCATTCAACCGTGGTTTGCTGGAAATCATTAAATTTTAATTTAACAAACAAGCTATGAATGCCTGAAATTCCTCCTATACGCTGTATTCTTCCTTCCAGACGTCCCATTAACTCCGGTAACGCAGCAAAACATGCGTCCACATCCGGTAAATCCTGCAAATAGGTTTCTTCGACACTAATGGATTTTCGAATACGCTCAGGATTAACTGGACGCTCGTCTATTCCACGCGCCAAATCATAAAGTCTCTGCCCCATAATCCCAAACTCATTAAATAAATAATCCATTGAATGCTGTTGTACATCGCCACATGTTTTAATATTCAAAGAGTTTAATTTTTCCTCCATTTTAGGCCCTACCCCAAATAATTTGCGCACGGGTAAATCAATCATAAATGCAGCCACTTCTTCTGGCTTAATCACCTTTTGCCCATTAGGCTTATGCCAATCACTGGCAATTTTTGCCAAGCTCTTATTGGGCGCAATTCCTGCGCTCGCGGTAAGTTGCCGGGTCTGATAGATTCGCTCACGTAACTCTTGTGCCATCCAGGTAGCACTCCCTTTACAGTTAGGAGAGTTCGTCACATCAAGATAGGCTTCATCCAAAGATAAAGGCTCAATTAGATCGGTGTATTCTTCAAATAAGGATCTGATATATTGACTTTCGTTCCGATAAACTTCCATACGTACTGGCCGTAAGATTAGGTTACGACATAACTTCATTGCTTTTCCTGTGGGCATGGCTGAGCGTACTCCATAGGCTCGTGCCGCATAATTGCACGTGGCGATAACCCCTCTTCGATCCGCCGCCCCTCCTACCGCGATGGGTTTATCGGCCAGCTCAGGAAAATCACGCATTTCGATAGCGGCATAAAAACAGTCCATATCAATATGAATGATTTTTCTTATTGGGTTCATTTCAATTTCTATTCTTTAGTTCATTCATGATAAAAACCCTTCAATCCAAACGAACTTGAGGCACCTCAGACCATCGGGTGGTATAAGCAGGTGATTTAAGCTCGGCCCGCATATCCCAAGGTTTGGAATACCCTTCAGCTGCCAGGCGAATCGTACTTCGTCCATACTTTTGATTGATTCGTTCAAATACGCTCATCAATTGTTCTGTGTGGTTTAGTTGCTCATCACTTGGCTGATGGAACATATCCAATTGCATAGGATCTTTAGGAATCAAATCCTCAAGGCAAACCCCTGCTTTTTTATAGTAATATCCTGATTTAAAAATACGTTGCAAACATCGCTTAGCGATTTGCGTAACTAATCGCAAATCGTCGGTAGGAGTAATGAACTTAAATTCTATAGATTGAAAGTGTTGCCCCAGATCTTCTCGAAACCGATTGGTATGTACAAAAACAAACAGGCGCTGTGCTACCAATTGTTGAATACGCATTTTCTCAACGGCTCTGGCACAATGACTACTTATAGCTTCGGCAATGGCCGAAAAGTGTGTTTGCATTTGTCCAAAACTTTTTGATGACATGATGTTTTGCTTCGGCTCGACTTCCTCCAACCCTCCACAGGCAATTCCTCGAAGCTCCATTGCGGTTCGCATTAAAACGACATTAAAACTCTTCTTCAGATGGTGAGCATTGGTCATGGCCAAATCATAGGCCGTATGTATTCCCCGTGCGATTAATTTATGTTCCCATTGTCGTCCTACCCCCCATATATCCCCTACTGAAATTTGCTGCAATAATTGCTCGCGATTCGACGTAATGTCGAAAACAGGTATCTTAAAAACCTTTTTACATAAATAATTCGCCGCTTTAGCTAATGTTTTAGTCGGTCCAATACCGATGGAAGTAGGAATTCCCGTGTGTTTTAAAATTTTCTTTTGTAATTGCTCGCAAAAAGAAGTAGGACAATCAATTGGTAAGCTACTTAAATCAAGAAATGCCTCGTCAATGGAGTAGATTTCCACATGAGGCCAGCTTTCCTCAATGGTACACATCACTCGATGGCTGATGTTTCCATAAAGCGTGTAATTCGAGGAAAAAGCTTTCACGCCATGCTTTTTGCACAAATCTTTAATTTTAAAATAAGGTTCACCCATGGTAATACCTAAGGCTTTTGCCTCATTCGAGCGCGCGATGCAACATCCATCATTATTAGAGAGAACCACAATCGGAGCATCCCTTAAGTCAGGACGAAATAAACGTTCGCAGCTGGCGTAAAAATTATTACAGTCGATAAGAGCAAACATATTAGGCAAGCTCATGAAGAACTAAGGTAACCACCCCCCAAATCACCATTTCATTCTCCTCGGTAATTTCAATGGGTTTAAATTTGGGATTTGCCGGAAGCAATTGAACTACTCCCCCTTTTTTTGAAAGACGCTTCACTGTTAGCTCACCATTGACTGCAGCAATCACAATACGACCATCTGAGGGTTCTATGCTTCTATCAACTAAAAGCCAATCACCCGAAAAAATACCCGCCTCCACCATCGAATCTCCGATGGCTTGCAAAACAAAGGTAGCTGAAGGATGTTTAATGAATTTAGTATTTAAATCGAGATATCCCTCTATGTAATCATCAGCAGGTGAAGGAAATCCAGCTTGTATTTTACTGGCGAACACAGGTAATTGGTAACTCTTACGATTCTTTACACGCTCTAATTCAGCAAGCTGAGATACCGTTAAACGAACCGCTTTGGTAGGCTCACCCCTAGGACGTCCTGCTCCTATTCTTTTTCCGCCTCGTGGTGACATAATAACTCTTTTTTTGATTTACGTACAAATATCATAGACAAGGAAAAATCCGCTGTAAATCCCTTCTTAAAGGCTCAAGGCTAAAATTAATACTAAGTCATCGAGAATAATCAATTTTTTTTGTCAATTTTTTATTTGGACAAAGGCTGCAAAATGAGATTGACCTATTTTAACTCAATAACAATTAAACCCTTATGTGGGATATAAATGATCAACCGCTTATTGCTCTTGTATTGGGATGGAAGGCAGATTGGTAAAAGATGAATCACCTTATTAATTACTAATTCCACAAGGAGTTTGACAGTCTATAAACAGACTTATCCACAGAAAATGTGCATAACTTAAATGAAGTTGCAGTGCTTTAAAAATGATATAATTCAGACACAGCAAGGTTTTTTTTATACATTGCTGTTTTATAATTCATATTTGGTAAAAAGATATCCACAGAAAAGGGATTAAAGAAAAAATTCAAACATAGGTATCTTATACAAATAAAAAATAAAAAAACAGTCTTGACTCCCACTATTTTAATTTTTAATTTTTGGCTCCCTACGTGATTAAACTCTTTGCTTAAAATAATAACAACAATAATCGACCTCCATAATGTTAATAACTCAGATTGGCTTTTTTATAATGACGTTACTCCGGGATTTAGGGTTACACCTGCAGTTTAAAAGTGTCATTCTCGCGCAGGCGGAATCCATCCATCCAAATAATTCCTAAACTTTGTTTTGGAGAAAACCCCGTCTACGCGGGAAATGACATCAATTGTGGACGAGCATATCGGTTGGACATTTTGATCCAACCAACGATTTTAAACCACAGAATAATTATTAATTAATAAAACCATAATGTTTTGTGGATTATAATGAATCAAGCTGCATTTAAACAAATCAATCATGACTGTAGGCATCCTTAATAACTTAAAACAAGCTTTTGATAATTTCTGTAATCATTATCTAAAAAATCCTGTCGACGGATATATTTATGTGCCCTTTAGGGAAGATGAGCTCTCAGAAGAGGTGAAAAAGGATATTCAAATATTTAAAAAAAATAATGCAAGCAGGTTTAAAAATAAAAATTTTATCATTTTATTACACAACCAATGTGATTTATCTACTTTGCCTCCTAGTACAAAAATTTATGTGCTAGGCCACGGAATTGATTGTCATCCCGATAGAAAATTATCCTCTGTCTTAGATAATCCAAATTTACCCTATGAGGAATTAAAACATCTCCCCTTTCATGATTGGGCATATTGCGTTTCGGGAGGAAAAAAAGCAGTTACAGTAGATGATATTTCTAAACGTATGATAGCGGACGGAATAACTCAAACGGATAATATTACTATTAAATTGTGGTTTTGTGATCGAAATAATAAAGCTTACATAATGGCCAAACGATTTCTAGAGGGATTTGCTGAATATGCAACTTCTATGAGAGTTGATTATTATGAAAACCAAATTTTGTATTCACCTTGTATACGGGAGGGTGAAATGCATAAATGGGCAAGAAATGAAACAACAACTTTAGTAGAAAGAGCAAGTTCAATAAGAGAGTCGCTTTTTTTTAAAACGCATACTCGTGAAAATCAAAGGAAGACGTCAGCGTGTAATGATTTAGTAGAGGAGACAAGATGTATTGTTTAGAAATACATCTTGTTCCTTTCTTATGTAGGTTTTAACTTAAAGTATAGTAATCGTATACTGTCTTTACCATTAATCTGATCGCTATATCGATACAACTTAGAAGCTTTGATTGCTTATGAATTCATACTGAAGTCATAATCCTCCATACATTACAACCCGACCTTAGACATTCCTTATTTTTAATATTAAGGTTTGAAATTTTTGCTCTCTTTTTCCATATCACCCTTATAAGAGCTTAGTTTTTCTTTTAGCTTAACTTGTTCTTTATAACGACTATGATCACTAATCTCGTCTGCAGTATTCCAAGCCTGCCTTTTTGTAAAAAGTTCTCTGAGTTTTGTAAAAAAATCACGTACTTTCGGAGGTTCTACTTCTAATGTCTTTTCGGTTAGCTGGCTAGTAAATTTTTTAATTGCACCCTGGACCATGCTTTTCGAACATTCGTTTGCTGCTGCAGCTATCTCATTTTGAAACGTTTCCCAAGCTTTCACTGCGGGGGACTGGGAGTTCGCCCCAATCGCCTTGAGCTCCATAGAAGCTAAATCAACTTTCATCTTAAATTTGTCAATTAATTGTTTATCTTTTTGCCGAACAATCAAATCGCGCAAGTCATCAATTCCTGTATTCTTTGCAGCACTGGTCTCCATAACCTTTATATCTGGAAGCTTATGTTTTTCTTTAAATTGTTGAATATCTTTCTGTGTAACCTGTTGTTTCTCACTCTCATCTGTTTTAGTAATTGCAATTATAATTTGAGAATCAGGTTTTTGTTTCCGGACTTCCATTATATAGAAGTCAGCCTCTTGTAAGGATTGTTTGTCACTTTGATCAATGCAAATCACATTGATTGGCTCTGCCCTCACCCATTGCTCCTTTTTTTGCCTATGCTTGACAGCGTCTCCATGAGTAGTTAGTGTAACGCGAACATCTCCGCTTTCGCTTTGGAATGAGTTATTTGAAATACCAATTGTAGTACCTTCGTCTGTCCTGTACCTCCTACTCGCCAAAACATTAACCAGTTGCGTTTTTCCTGAACCCCCACTCCCGAAAAAACCAACTCTCAATTCTCTAATATGATTTTTTGCTTGAGCCATAATACTACTCGCTTAGAAAATTTACCCTACCCTTAATTATAGCTGTATTTGACCTGCTTGCTTAGAAATGAACCACACTCCTCATTTAATGACCTAGTGCAGAAGTGTCTTTTAACCTTCAGTAATAAAGTTTTAGAAATCGAATCTGATATGTAATCAGTAGCTAAAACTAAAGTCTTTTATTTTTTGAATTATGACTATACTCAATTAAAAGAAGCGTTACCCAAAGACAAGTGCAGTTTATTTATCTCTTCAATTTTGCATGCAGCTAACAGCAAACACGGAAATTACGTAAACGGAATTTAACATGAGAATATTAAATATTAAGGTATTAAGAGGTCCCAATTATTGGAGCCAAGAGAGAAAAAAATTAATTGCTCTTAAAATAGACCTGGACGATTTAAATAATCCTGCATACATTACCGAAAACTTTTCAATGAATTTAAAAAAACTCTTACCTAGCCTCACTCATACTGCAAAAGAACATGGGAACTTTTTTGACCAATTGGATAAGGAAGTTAAATTAAGTTATGTGATTGGCCATATCGCAGTCGAACTACAAAACTTAGCGGGTATGCATACGAGTTTCGAAAAAGAAATCGCTACGCGTGAAAAGGGTATTTATTATATTGTTTTTTCTTATGAAATTGAAAAGGCAGCGCTTCATGCAGCAAAATTAGCTGTTCAGATTACCGAATGTATCGCACGAGGCCGCAACTTTTTAAATCTTAATAATGAAATTAGTTACCTTGGCTCAATCTATGAGAATGAAAAATTAGGCCCCAGTACTTCAGCGATTATCCGGGAAGCTGAAGCGAGGGGAATTCCATGGTGTAAGATGGAAGATGAACCTTTGATTACTTTAGGCTATGGAATCCATCAACAAAAAATATGGATGACTGTTTCCTCAAAAACCTCTTCGATTGGCGTCGAAACTGCGGGAAATAAGAGTTTAACTAAAAAAATACTCGCCTCACACTTTATACCTATCTCTAAAGGCTATTTGGTAAGCTCTATGGAGGAACTTGAACAGATTTTAAATTTCATCCATTTTCCTTTAGCAATCAAACCTTTTGACGGGAACCACGGAAACGGTGTGACGTGTAATATAGTTAATTGGCAACAAGCCAGAAAAGCCTTTGATTTAGCTAAAAGTTTTTCCGATAAAGTTATTATTGAAAAGCATATTGAAGGGAGTGATTTCAGATTTTTAGTGATTAATTTTCAATTGGTTGCTGCCTCTAAACGAGTACCCGCACAAGTTATAGGAACTGGTGATAAAACGATAGAAGAACTCATTACTGAAATAAATGAAGATCCCAAAAGAGGTGAAGGTCACAACAATTTTTTAACCCGAATCTCTGTTGACGAAGTGACCAGGGAGATTTTGAATGAACGGTCGCTGCATCTAAAATCAATTTTGAAAAAGGGAGAAGTCTTATCTTTGAAGCATTCCGCGAACATAAGCTCTGGAGGGACGGCCATGGATGTGACCGATCTCATCCATCCTTTTAATAAAAAACTTATGGAGCGTGTAGCCAAAGTTATAGATCTGGATATCTGTGGCATTGATGCCATAGTTAAAAATATTGAAGAACCAATGAATGAAGAAAACAGCGCAATCCTTGAAGTGAATGCGGCTCCCGGTTTAAGGATGCATTTATGCCCTTCCCACGGTAATTCAAGAAATGTGGCTGGTGCTATAGTGAACTCATTGTTTCCGCCATCGAAAAACTTCCAAATCCCTATAGTTGCTGTGACAGGAACTAATGGCAAAACAACAGTGGTCCGTTTGATCGCTCATCTGGTGAAAAGAAACCAATTTAAAGTAGGCTATACCACTACGGAGGGAATTTATTTTGATGAGGAATTAATTTATCAAGGGGATTGCAGCGGTCCTTTAAGTGCGCAAGCCGTATTATTAAATCCAAATGTCAATTTTGCAGTTTTAGAATGTGCTCGCGGTGGTATATTGCGCTCAGGACTGGGTTTTACCAACTGCGATATTAGTGTCATTACAAATATCACTGAAGATCATTTGGGGTTAGAAGACATCCATACTTTGGAAGAATTAACCAAGGTCAAATCGGTGGTCGCTCAGAGTACTAAAAAAGAGGGCTATGCAATACTCAATGCCGAAGACGACCTGGTTTATGGTTTGAAAGAAAAACTCGAATGTAATATCGCGCTATTTGGTTTAAGTAACGGGGAGCGAATAAAACTTCACTGCCAAAAAGGAGGAGTAGCCGCTTTTATTGAGGATGAATCCATTATCCTTTTTGAAAAAAATAATAGGTATTCCATTGCACTGATCAAAGATATTCCCCTCTCTTTTAATGGGGCAGCTGAATTTATGATAAAAAATATTTTAGCAGCAGTTATAGCCAGTTGGCTTAGTGGCGTAGCGGCGGTGGAGATCAAAAAAGCATTAATCGATTTCGTTCCTTCCGAAAAAAATACCCCCGGAAGAATGAATGTTTATGAGTTTAAAGATTACACTATCCTGCTTGACTATGCTCACAATCAAGGAGGATATTTAGAAATTAAAAAATATTTATCTACTTTGGATCGCTCCAAAAAAATAGGAATAATCAGTGCCACTGGTGATAGGCGATCCAAGGATATCCAGGAATTGGGAGCCCTATCTGCTCAAATGTTTGATGAAATTATAATTAAACATAATAAAGATGAGAGAGGTAGTAGCAATGATTATCTCACGAGCCTACTTATGGAAGGAATTCACGCTCAAAATTCTGATTTAAAAGTTAAAGTCATCTCCGATGAATTTCATGCCCTAGAGTATGCAATAGAGAATGCAGCTCCCGGCAGTATTATTTTTTATTCCGTAGATGATGTATTTTCAGCATTGAAATATATTAAAGAAGTAAATCAAAGAGTAAATAGTAAATAAGGACTTATGGAGAATTAATGAAAGGAAAATTACTTATTATTGGGGGTGCTGAAGTGACTACGCATTCTAAAAGTGACGCGTATCACTCTGATCTTTTGATAAGCCTTTATCGTAATCTAAATTGCAAAACCATTGCTATTATCACTGCTGGCGGCAAAGGTCTTAAAGGGGTAAAAGAAAAATATATCGCTATATTTAAAAAGAAATTAAACTTCGAGGTAGAATTTGTTGTATTACATGAGCAGGATGATAATGAAAAAATATTATATAAAGAGCGATTAGAGCAAGCGGATTCTATTTTTTTTACAGGTGGAAATCAAATCCAGATATTAGAACTTCTGGAAAAAACATCATTCATTAATTTAATCAAAGAACGCTATAAGCATGAGCGGATTGTGATTGCTGGCACCAGTGCTGGCGCAATGATGCTGTCTGAGCAAATGATATGTGACGGGAGTAATGCAGCACCCCAGATCAATGAATATTTGAAAATTACTCCAGGAATGGGACTTATACCCAATTCAATTATAGATACTCACTTTATACAACGCGGACGTATTACCCGGCTAGCCCATGCCATTAACAGATACCCTCATCTATTTGGAATAGGGCTGGAAGAAAATACTGCACTACTCTTGGAGGGTACCAATGGTAAAGCCCAGTGTTTTGGATCTGGTACAGTGACTATAATGGAAGAAATAAAAAAAACTCCATCGGAACATTTTAAATTAAATGACAAAACGATACGTGTGACGACTTCATTTATAACTTCGAAAGATAAAATTAATTTAAAAAAACTTTAAGTATCTCCCCCAACATCAAATTACTCGTCTTATTGATCTTCTTTCTAAACGTAATTTCTTATATCACGATTTTTCCGGAAATATTGATTAGCTATGGATCGGAATACTGCTCAGGAAAATAGGAGGCAAAACACCCATTACTTGCTATTATAAGTTTCTGTTTTTCAATCTAAAGTAAATATGGCTGATATAATTTTCATTGGTGCAGGACCTATTGGTCTGTTAGGGGCAATACAATTAAAACTACAATTCCCGGAAAAAGAAATTCTCATGTTTGAAAAATATGAGGAGCCTATACGCAATCACGCGATGTATGTTGAACAAAGTTCTTTTGCGGGAATGGACAGAAGCAAGGGCTTCGGAGAAGTGCTTGATAGCATCCCGTCTAAAGTAATAATCAGTGATCTAGAAAAAAAACTAAGAGGTTTTGCCACCTTAATAGGCATTAAAATTCAATATCAGGAAATTAAAGATTTTAATGAATTAAAAAGGCAACACCCTGATACCGAGTATTTCGTAGGCAGTGGAGGTTTACGAGGTATTGTGCATCCTCAAGTTTTTAATGGAGAAGATCAGATTAATGAGCCTTTACGCTATGCGGTTGAAGTAAAATATAAAGCCTCGGGTGCAACACGACCGCTTAATAAAGTCACAGAACTGCCAGGAGTACTTGCATATACCAATCATTTAGTATCCGAGTATGTAGGCCATTTAAAAGATGATCTTACACCTGTTTCACTCAGAATTTTTGTCGATGAACCTACCTTTAAAGCAATGAAGGACGCTACATTCAAAAATCCTTATACGCTGACTGATGAAGATAAAATTCCACAAAATTTATTTAACACCATAACTACTTATTTGAAAGCCAGGAAACACCTCGCATCTGAAAAGATCGAAGAAAACAGTTTAAAAATCTCTACCATTAGCTTATCCATTTATGCGAGCAAAGATTTTTGCAGAAAAGTGGATGGTAAAACCATCTTCCAAATAGGAGAAGAAGGATTTGCCTGTCCGTTTTATCGAAGCTTTAATGATAATGCGTTATGCATCCCTTTCTTCACTAAAGCGATGAAAGCGTTGTTCGAAAAAAAGCATGTAGAATCGAACAAATTTAACCCCAGTTCGCTTTTTAGTATTTCTTCCATTGAAGAAGATCCCCTGGAATACTATCAACATAATGTGCAAGGATTGGTTAATAGTGAGATTCGAACAATTCATTACTTAAATTTTGGTATTGAAATGCTTGAAACCTCGGTAGCTTCAACTCAATCCGCTCCCAAAATTACAGGTTCTAAATTGAACTTAAAAAGAGGAGGTAAAACCTTCTTAGATGAGATGAATAAGGCGCCTTCAAATAACATCACAGAACATACCTCATTGCCCAAATGTGTACTGATATAAATATATGTATAGGGGGTCAGACTCGCAGTTTGACCCTACATAAGCAAAATATTGTGGCGCAGATGAAATTGCTCGACAATTAGGTAATAATATGGGGCTATGATATGTGTGATGGGCTCAGAAAATTTCCCGTGATACACGGAAAAATCATAAAGGATATCAATCATCAACAAGTGACCCCATTTAAAAACTGACCCATAGAATAATGATGCCCAATAAACCGGGACGGATATTAAGATTAAGTACCTTCATCAGATTTGCACCGTGGGTGCGAGAAGAGATTAAGTAATTCTAAAGATTAAGGGATAAGCACGAAATGGAAATTTCTCAAAATTTTATGGAAGATGCCAAAGCCATTTTAGAAGCAGCACCCGATTTGTACCTTATTCTATCACCACAACTAACCATTGTGGGGGCTAGTAATGCCTATCTTAAAGCGACTATGGTACAAAGAGAAGACATCTTAGGTCGACATCTTTTCGATGTGTTTCCAGATAATCCCAACGACCAATCCGCATCAGGTGTGAATAATTTACGCCACTCATTGAATCGTGTTTTAAAAGATAAGGCTTGTGACGCGATGGCCATTCAAAAATACGACATTCGCCGCCCCGCCTCTTTTGGAGGTGATTTTGAGGTACGCTATTGGAGTCCACTTAATTGTCCGGTGCTAGAAAATGGCCAAGTCAAATACATTATCCATCGAGTAGAAGATGTCACTGAATTTATTCATCTTCAGCAATCACATGATTCCCAGCTGAAAATCATCGAAACTTTGCAAAGCAGCAAAGGCAAAGCGGGGACCGAAATCTTGAAAAGAGCCAAAGATATCCAGGAGCTTAATAAAAAATTGCAAGGCAGTGAACGATACAATGCCGCTTTTTTATCAGCGATTCCTGATGCGATGATATTAACCAACCAAGATGGTCTTATTGAATTTAGCAATAATCAAGTCGAAGAAATGTTCGGCTATTCCAAAGAAGAGCTATTAGGACAATCCGTTGAAATCTTAATGCCAGAACACTTCGCTAAAGCTCATCCACAACATCGTGATAGCTATTTTAAATCACCTCGCGTGCGCCCCATGGGTCTTGGAATGGAGCTTAGTGGTAAGCGAAAAAATGGAGAAATATTTCCTCTTGAAATTAGTCTGAGCCCCTTAGATACCGCTAAAGGATTAGCTGCCATAGCCATTATTCGCGATGTCACTCGTCAAACGGAACAAAAAAAATTATTACAGCAAAAAGAAAAATCACTTCGAGAAGCGTATGAGATTGTTGAAAAAGAAAAATTAGAATTGGAGTCGATTAATCAAAAAATGTTTTTGATTACTCAATTAAGTGAAACATTGCTGGCTTGTAAAAACATTGACGAAATACTTGAATCTTTTACTTCATTTGCCAATGAAATTCTTGATTTTTCTGATGGTGTCTTATATCTCATGCATAATTCACGCAATTACCTTGAAAAGAAAATTACCTGGGGTAATAAGAGCAATGACTACGCCATAACTTTTTCTCCTGATGAATGCTGGGCATTAAGGAGAGGATGCATTCATCAAGTGAGTAATTCGCAACCAACTGTTATTTGTCAGCACATTAAAGAAATGCACCAGACAGAACACGCATCTTTATGTATTCCTTTAATGGCTCAATTTGAAATATTGGGTTTGTTGTTCATTGATACAAATTCAAGTTGTTCCTCTACTGAAAAACAAAGCGCTTTAATTCATGTGGTTAGCGAAACTGTTTCATTAGCTATTGCAAATATACGTCTAAAAGAATTGTTGCGTTCCCAAGCAATTCGCGATCCCCTCACAGGTTTATTGAATCGCCGTTTCCTGGATGAATATGTGGTGAAGCAAATAAGTCAGGCAAAACAAAACCAAACAAAGATTGCATTCATTATGGTTGATGTAGATAATTTCAAATGCGTTAATGACAACTTTGGCCATGATACAGGGGATCAAGCATTGGCTTTGTTAGGAAAGCTGCTTGCATCATTAACTCGTGAGGGTGATTTGGCTTGTCGTTATGGTGGAGAAGAGTTTTTATTAGTTTTACCTTACTGTACTCTAGATAATGCACAACAAATTGCAGAAACCATTCGCGACGAGGTCAGTAAAATGTCAATTACACTTAAAAGCAATGTCTTTAGTATCACCATTTCTCTGGGGGTTTCTAGTTATCCTCAGCATGGTTCTTCAATGCATGAATTAATCGAAGCGGCCGACAAAGCACTGTACGTTGCTAAAAAACAAGGTAAAAATAGAACCATCATTTTCTCTGATGAGTATTCACCCGGAAGAAAATCTTAAGCACTACACATTAAATCGATAAACTAAATGTTTCTCAGCGCATCAATCTTATGTAATGCATGAGTACAAAAATATAAAAGCTTCAGTCATCTGATACGCAAATACTGCGACAGGGAAAATATTATGATTCAAATTGAAAAAATATCGGGTGAACTCGCTAAAGCCTTGTGTCAAACCATAACAATGGAGTTGCCTGAATACTTTGGATTACCAGAAGCAAATGAGCATTACGCAATTGGGGTTACCCAACATATAAATTTCGCCGCTAAAAGGGATGATAACTACATTGCTCTCATTTCAATTGATTTTCCTTACCCTAATAATGCCAATATTTATTGGATGGCTGTAAGACGGGATTTTCACCGTCAAGGTGTTGGAAAGCAATTAATAGATGGAGCTTGTCATTATGCTGTAACGCAAGGAGCTAAAACCATAACCGTTGAAACACTGAGTCCCTCTGAATCAGAAGCGAATTATCTTAAAACGTATCGTTTCTATCAATCGGTGGGATTTAAAGCTCTTTTTGGTTTAAAACCCGCTGGATATGAATGGAATATGGTATATATGATGAAGCAGCTTGTGCCTTCAACAATAAACCAACAAGCTATTGTTATTAAACCCTTGGCGTTGACTGATATCCCCTTGCTGGTCGATGCTTTTCAAAAAGTAAATTGGCCAAAACCTACATCATTATTTGAAACGTATTATCAAGAACAACAACAGGCTGAGCGAGTCGTATGGTTGGCTTATTTTCAAGACCAAATTGCAGGCTATGTTACGCTTAAATGGACATCGCTCTATGAACCATTCGCTCATAAACAAATCCCAGAGATTATGGACCTAAATGTATTGCCTTCTTTTCGCAGATTTGGAATAGGAAGTACTTTACTAACAGTCGCTGAAGAAAAAGCAGCAAGTCAGCACTCATACGTAGGTATTGGTGTAGGCTTATATAGCGGGCAAGATGGTGGATATGGCCAGGCGCAACGACTTTACATCAAACGGGGCTATATTCCTGATGGACTGGGAGTCACCTATAACTATAAACCACTTGTTCCAGGAAAAATGGTTTCTTTAGATGATGATTTGATATTATGGTTTACTAAAAAAGTGAAATAACACAATGAAATTTCCCTATCAACTCATCGAATTAACCCATACTTTGGATGAAACCAGCCCTTCTTGGGAGGAAAACTGTGGTTTCTCGTCAACAATAGTATTGGATTACGCTGACTGTACCAGCGAAACTTCATTTCGCGTGCAACATCTTACTCTGCCGGCAGGGATAGGAACGCATATGGATGCGCCCTCGCATTGCTGTCCTGATGGATTGTCTATAGACCAAATTCCACTGGATCGATTAGTTGCTCCTTGTATTCTCATTGATGTCTCCCAAAAATCGCATGAACTATATAGTGTCACTCCACAAGATATCGCTGATTTTGAAAAAAAACATGGCCTAATTCAACCGGGTTCGTTTGTGATCATAAAAACCGGCTGGGCACGTTTCTGGGATAATCCCATCCAATATCGTAACCAGTATAATTTTCCCAGTGTCTCGTCTGAAACTGCCCTCTTGCTGGCGTCACGAGACATTGTGGGTTTAGGTATAGACACATTATCGCCTGACAGGCCCGATGATGGTTATCCAGTACATCGCATTTTGTTAAGTTCAGGACGATACATCGTGGAAAATATTGCCAATAGTGAACAATTACCCTCTAAAGGAAGTTTTGTTATGGCTTTCCCATTGAAAATAAGGCAAGCAACTGAGGCACCTACGCGTTTAATTGGACTATTGCCATGAATGATGATCGATATTATCAAAATAAATTGATTTTGCATTGGACTTTGAGTTGAATAAATAGAATGAATAAAAGCATTTTTGATGACCTGGAACATTTAGAAAAAGAAGCCGCTCTTTTTGGCCTGCAATGGGAAACCAAAGCCCAAATTATGGCGCAAATTCGAAGCGAGTGCCTGGAGATTGAAGAACATCTGGAGGCAAAAGACAAAAGAGCTGCTTTGCAGGATGAAATCGGCGATTTACTGCACGCAGTATTTTCTTTATGCACTTAT
The DNA here is from genome assembly GCF_014109825.1 of Legionella sp. PC997. Classification (NCBI taxonomy): domain Bacteria; kingdom Pseudomonadati; phylum Pseudomonadota; class Gammaproteobacteria; order Legionellales; family Legionellaceae; genus Legionella; species Legionella sp. PC997. The sequence continues at coordinate 1,328,868 of NZ_CP059576.1, read as the reverse complement.
TGTAAGTTTGATACCGAGCTCACTTTGCGAAACAGCCTGAATAAATTTGAACAACGTTTAAATGCGATGAAGGATATTGCCAAAGAACACGGCTTGGAAAATCTCCAAGGCAAATCGGTTATGGAGCTAATGCACTACTGGGATTTAGCAAAACAAAGAACCACGATTCCAGAAACTGCAGGTATTCGTGGCACTCCAAAAGCGCTACACCTATGGGAAAAAGTAAAGCAGAAAGAGATAATATTAAATAATGTCTGGTGTAATCAATGCAGGAGCATATGCAGAATTAAATCCCCGGTTGTCATGGAAGATGGTAGGACAATTAGGCTTGAAGGCGAATGTGGTACATGTGGTGCCCAAGTTGCACGCTATCTGGAAGAAGCATGAAAAATAATGATGCAGCTACCCAATGGGCTGTTAATTATCTGGAAGCTCATGATTACAAACTGGTTGCGATACAAAAAATAGTTGAGCCAGCCCATTCCATCGTGAAAAAAATAAACACCTCAAAAGGCGTCTTCTATCTTAAGCAAACGCCGCCCGAACTTTATCTTGAACCCGACACCATCTCTTTGCTTCAAGCTCAAGAGTGTCAGCATATCCCAACAGTCATTGCAAAAAATGATCGATACCATTGCTTTTTGACACCAGCTTGTGGCGATGTCACTTTACGCGCTCTGTTTTTAAAGGACAATGTTGATACTGACTTATTAAGGCAAGGGATTAGAAATTATGTATCGATTCAAAGAAAACTAGAAAATGATATACCTCAGTTGGTTGCTTTGGGTATTCCCAATTGGCAGCTTGATCAATTTCCGTTGCTTTATAGCAAGCTTGTAACAGAAACGGAGCTGTTAATTGCTGATGGCCTAACTGCCAGAGAAATCACTGCCCTTAATCAGGCTTATGGGTTCTGTGTAGAACAATGTGAACAACTGGCAGAGTATAAAATCCCTGAAACCATCAATCATTGCGATTTTCAGGATAATAATATGCTACGTTCACAAAACACAGGAGAGATAAGTATTATAGATTGGGGAGAAACAGTTATTGGTCATCCATTTTTCTCGCTTAATACTTGCTTATGGAATCTAACTTATTTTCACAATATGAAGCCGGGCGACACTCAATACCAAGTACTACAGCATATTTGCGTATCTTCCTGGTTGGGAAGCTATAAAGAAAGCGATTTAATAAAAGCTTTCAACATCGCCAACAATCTCTTGGGTATTTTTGCTGCTTTAAGTTACAAACGAATATATAAGGCAACTGCAAACCAGTCAAAGACCGTCCAAGAAGAACATCCTGGCTCCATAGCGGGTTGTTTAAGAAGCTTTTTGAGCAGAAGATAATGACTAAGCCTCGCCTCATAGGTTCTAAGTCACCTGCCATTTAAGAAGTGACGCAAAAATATAAAGCAAATACCGCACGGATATCCCTCTTGGCTCGTTGAAAGCAGAATGGGGTGGGATAAATATTTGTACCGTGCGTTCTATGGTACGATACCTAGTTGCTGTTGCTGTGGTTCTAACCTAATTAATATATCATTAAGTTTAGAAATAACAGTAGCAATGTCAGGACGCTTAGTCGGATCCTCTTTGGTCATTTCCTTCAAAATTTCTTTTATCTCATTCCGTAGATCAGTTTCTTCTGATGAAGGAATGATTTGAGAGTCTTGGATGTACTCAAATAAGTCAAATCCCATCTTGTCTGGATCGTAACATCCATTCTCGTGTATTTGTTCAAGAGCGAAGTCAACAACCTCCTGACCACTCTGTGCATTTAGCTGATCTGGAAAGTAAGAGCTAGGATCTAAATTTGGATTTAAACACGCTATTAACAACACCCCAAGTTGAAAGATGTCTCTTGCTGGAGTTACTGGTATAGTATTTGTAGAGCTTATTTGAAATAGCTCGGGGGGCAAAAAGGCTGGGCTGCCATAAACCGTATCCTTTTCACCAACTTTTAAAGCACTATCTACATCTAAAAAATTAATCGTAGACCCCTTCCCGGATAAATAAGCGCGTATATTCTCTAGTTTAATATCCCTGTGAACAAAATTTTTATCGGAAATTTGTGTTTTATATGCTTCCAATATAGGAAGCAAGACACTTTTAACCATTGCTGCAGTATCAGGATCAGCATTACTAATAAAATCGACAATTTCTACATCTAGATCTCTACCCTTTAACTTATTCATGAGCGCATAACTTTTTGAGAATAAACCGAGTTGAGCGTGGGATTTTTTTACCTCAATAGGGGGTTGCATACCTATATGGTCAAAGTTTTTCGTTTGCTCATAAGCTGAAACTGCTTCTGAGTGATTATATGGAGCTGCACCGGTATCAAGTATTTTCTTTTGGGCATACTGGGTGTTTTTTACTCTAATAGCCTTGTCCTCACTTGGCGTATAGGTAACCTCACCACTGGCTATATCAACATCAATAAAACCCATAGCCCCCCTAGCCTTACTGAAAGCACCTTTTCCTAGAAAATCTTTACTAATAACATAGTACCTTTTAATGTTAGAATTGGTATTTTCTTGATCAAGAATCAAGTTGTGAGTTATTTCTAGTTCGAGAGAAGGCCCTATCTTATGTTCTCCTTTCTTCTCAAGAAAAGCTAAATCATTCTTAATCAGATAATTACCTAATGCTTGTGCTTCTTGGGAGGAATTGTTAATCAACGTGGGATCAATTTTGAGTTTCATGGCAAGATACAAATTAATACAACATGTTTAAATTATAGGCTATATTTTAATTATCGGTGCTGAACCCCTAATATTGCTCCAGCAGTTATCGAAAAGGGTCTAAGACATAAAATGCCATCTGTAATGACTACGTATAATAAAAATGGATGCTGCTCCAAAGTAAGTGGGCTTTATATGCTTGGGCGATCACATCGCAAAGAATCTATATATCTAACCAGGATCTTGAAAAATGTAATCAGCAAAACTATAAAAACTCTTTACTAATGACATTTGATTCATGTTTACTTGAAGGTTATTCCCCTTTTCAAAAATGATACAGTAATTAGATCAGGTATTCCGGATAGAACAAGAAGCTTTACATTTTCAATTCAACAAGATAAAAGGTCACTTAGAACCCATATAACAGGCTAGTCAATGTATATTTCACAGACCATAAAATGGATTCAATCCATGGTGATCGGACTCAACTTCTGTCCTTTTGCAAAACATGAAATGGATAAAAATGGGGTAAGGATAGAAGTAAGTTCAGCTAAAAATTTTGAAGAAGGTCTTCAAGATTTATTCATGGAAATTGAACTTTTAAACGCAAATCCTGCTACGGGAACGACTTTACTCCTGTATCCGCATTTTTTAAGTGAATTTCTTGAATATTTAGACTTTGTTGATCTTGCCAATGAAGCCATAATGCAATCTGGATACCAGGGGGTATACCAGTTAGCAACTTTTCACCCCGCATACCAATTCTATGGAACTACTCAAGATGACGTAAGTAATTATACCAACCGCTCCCCCTACCCTATGCTGCATTTATTAAGAGAAACGATGCTTGATCAAGCAATTGCCTTTTATGGTCCCACTGAAGCAATACCAGAGAACAATATAGCAAATTTGCGAAGCCTAGGTTTAGCAAAAGTAAAACGACTACTAACAAATTGTATGTAATAGCAAGCATAGCCTGGATGCTTGCAACCAGGATTCCAGCGCAAACATTACACACAATAAAATCATCTAGCAAAAATAAATTATGTAATTGAAATTACTGCAATCTGTTCTTCTTGCTGAATATTTAAAGAGTCACTTACTATTTTTCGTACATGTTCTAATTGTTCTGATTTAGCTTTTAAATGCTCCATATGAACCGTATTTAATGATTTTCCAGACCAGAGAGTGCTGCATGCATTTCCCATGCTGCATTTATTTGAAATGACGGGATCATGGTATAACGAAAAAAAAATGCTCATACAAAAGTATTTTAGTATGCTGGAGATGACTTCGAGAATGTTTAGAGTACTGTGATCTTTAAGAGATTCTAAATCTGTTTTCATGAGTACATCACTTAACTCTGTAACTTGTCCAAACTTAAATCGAATTGCTTCCTCGATGGTATGGCCTTCAAATTTTTTAATACGGATTTCATACAATTGACTCAAAAGATTTCGCCGTAACTCGATATTATTTTCATCTGTAAAAACATCATTTTTTTTAAGCCAATTTGATTGTCTAAAGATTTGCTCATCAAATACCGACAAATGAAAGGCGAGAATCACATTAAAAAGAGTTTTTCCATTAAGTATTTCTTTCCATTTAGATTCTGAAACTTCTGTATAGGCATCAATATCATTTTGTCTTAGAAGGGATCGCACAGCCACATATAATAATTCATCTTCAAAATCATGAGGATATATTGACAAAATATTTTTTGCTTTTTTTACTCCTTGTCTCACTATTTGATCAAAATCACGGGCTTCTTCTGCATAAACTTCCCACAAAGACATATCATTTTTCCTCAAAATCATTATTTGTATTTAAAATACTCGTCTTGTACATTATCTTTGAATTTAACGCAATGATAAGGAACAATTAAGATAACTTTTTTCTTTGAAACACGATTAATCCCCTGATTTCGTATATCTACTTGTGGGGTTACCTACGAGGAGCAAAGAAAGGATGAAGTAATTAGAACCTTTTTCTCTTCTAGAATTAAGTGTGGTTTTTCTCCTTCTTTAGAGGTTAAATTAAGGAGCTTCTGCAACAAATAAAGATAAATTTAGGGGATAAAACCCATAAAACCCGACGGAGATCTGAACCGTATATTTACTGTTATAGCCGAAAAAACGGGGATTAACTATAGCGATATCAAGTTGGAAAAAGATTATGCACGAGAAGAACACTCGAGCGGCTACCGAAATTGCTAGAAGCCCTTGAAAAGGAACAAAGTGCACCATCTAACCGGCCTCAAATGCGATTAACCAGATTACATCATTCTATAGACTTCCAAGGATATCCAAGCAAGAAAATTACAATTAATTTGTAGCGACAGTTTACATCATTAAATTAATCTCGTTATAGTATGAGTAAGTATCTACAAATTAAGGATAATTAGTGAAAAAGAATATAATTTATATTATTTCGGGTCTTATTTTTGCAGGAAACTTATATTCAGGGACCATGGGAACAAATACACCTATCAGAAATTTATATATAAGGGGTGATTTAGGTTACAACTTTTTTAATGACCCTTCGGCAATGACTGCGAGTTATCTTTCAAATACTCCAATCAGTGCGCTCGATACGCATATAGAAGACAGACTGGGCTATAGTGTTGGGATTGGTTATCGATTCATGCCGCAATTGAGAACCGACGTTACATTTACTTATCGCCCTTCCATTTCATTCCAAGCAACGGATGATGCACCTGAAATAGGTACTGCGAAACTCAGAAATTATACCGTTATGGCTAATGGTTATTATGACTTTGATTTAAACCTACCAGTTATGCCTTATTTAATGGCTGGTATTGGCCTGAGTTCTAATACAACCAATAGTATTTATTGGCCTTTCGTACAGCAAAATGAATTCGGTCATACCGTCAATCACTTCGCTTGGCAGGTAGGCGCCGGATTGGCTTATGCTCTCTGTGATCGTTTGTTACTTGATTTTAATTATCAATTTGTGGATCTGGGTAAATTTTCCAATACTGGACATTATGATACCGGAGGTCCTTTTAATATTGGTTTAATTGGAACACCAACAAGTTTTAATACATTATACAGTAATCAGATTCAAGTGGGATTGCGATATTATATTTTATAAAAGGCCTAGTTATTTTCTTAATATTCGAGATAATTTTGCTTTGAATCAAGCTTTTCAGAAGTAAAAAAACAACAGTAACAATCTTAGAAAGATTGATGGGACCAATTTATTAAAAAAATCTTCTATACTCTTTAGAGGACTTCTGAAATTAAATGGAGAGACAATGAATAAAACGGATCCCCCTTATAAAAAACTTTGGCGATCACGAGATAATAAAATTATTGCAGGGGTTTGTGGCGGTTTGGGAGAATATTTTAACTTCGATCCATTTTGGGTTCGTGTTTTATTTATTGTATTTTTCTTAGCCGGAGGTGCGGCTTTTCTTGCATATGTAATTATATGGCTTCTCGTCCCGTTGGAACCACTAAATAAAGAAAAGAAAATTATTAACCCGGATTTGTAAAAAAATTTTTTAAGCCTCATTTAAGGAAAAATTAAGATCCTAGTCATTCCGCGGAAAAATTGGATAAATTTATCCTTGTGCCAGGTTTTGTTCAGGAGAATGCAGCTCATCCATTATTTCCTTTATGTTTGGATCTTGATATAAATTTTCACGTATAGCAGCAAACGTGTTTGATGTAGGACTATTCAATATGTCTCTCAATCCTTGAACATGGGTGTTTTCATCAGCATCAGGTTCCATTTTCGATATTTTCTTAATTTCAATTAGATTTTTTACAATATTTGATTCGTTATTATAATCAATTCGTGTAAGAATATTCTTTAATTCATTGATATAGCGAGGAGAGTTTTTCTCCTCATTGTAAAATAAGGAACTGGATAATATATTGTAAATAATATCAATATTTTTGCGTCGGTCCAGAGGATCTATCTTCATTATGTCCAAATGGGTTCGTGATAAAGAAGGATTGGAGGACACTGGTCTTAAACTTTTAATGTATTTAATCCCATCAAGAAAGGCCATATGAGTACCATCATATAGTTTCATTGATTTGTTTAATTTGTCGCAAAGCTCAAGAGAAGATAATTGAAGTTGTTCTCCTTTATTGGGATCAAAAAAGGAATAGGTATCATCATGGTTCTTTTTGATTAACATGGAATGTCCTTCCATTTTACCAAAAGATTTAGAAAAAACCTTAAATTTTATATAGGTTCCCACCTTCAGTTCAGCTAATTTATTGGAGAGCAATGCAGCATCCACTTGTTTTTTATCTGGACTTACTTCTGAGAACGTGAATAGGGAGTAAGGGTATTTATTCAAAAAATATGCGGCAAATTTTTCAGCAGAACTACTGGTATCCAAAATATGGCTTCCAATCACCCAGTCATTATTTAACTGATACAGCCCTGCCAACAAATGAATATCATTTAAATTTTGAGGAAGAAGTCTGTTTAAATCAAAAGAATCTAAGGATTCGTTTTGAGCAGAAAATCCCAAGAGATCTTCTTTAATAATATAATTACAAATTAATTCACAAAGCCCTGAAAATCTAAGACGAGCCCGATTAAGTGACCCATAGTGGACATCTCGTCTTTGTTTTTCAATAAAATCATCCTGATTATAATATTTTTTAAATGGGGTAACGGTAGGCCTAATTGCTGTATCTATTTTATCATCATAATTGGAAACTATTTTTTGGGTTAAAATATCCATAACCTTTTTGAAAATAGCTACGCTCTCCTCATCCAGGGATTCATCTCCCAACGTACCTCCTCCAAGAACAGTCCGTAGCATCATAAACCATTTACTTTCGTTTTCTGTGAGTGGTGTTGTATTTATGTAATTTGATACGGCAGATAATACTTGATTCTGAATATCATTTAACAGAGGGATTGCTTTAACATAAATGTCTATAAAATGTAATAAATTTTGCTCTTTATTTTGATTTTGGACTAACTCCTCGCCTAATTTGAATTTAATAAATTCCAGCGAAGCGTTATAGATAGTTCCTAGCTGAGCAGGAGTCCAAACTTTATCCTCCTTGTTTTGGAATTCATGTTTCATTTCTTTTAAAACACGAATCATTCCATGTAAATCTTTTTTGGATTCTGCTTCTTTTAATACTAGGAGGTAAGTACTTTTTATCCGTTGATTTCTTTTTAAAAGGAGTTCTAGTTCCTCCATGCTGTTATCTAAAATACCTTTTTTATCAACATCCACTGCGGTTATCGAGATATTATTCTGCAAAGAATCGCATAAACTTCGAACCGAGTTAAAATCATTTTGGACTAAATCAAGATGAACGAGCGTATTATTATGTAGAAGCGCCTCACTTAGATGCTTTAATCCTTCATCACCTATTTGGTTGTTAGACAAAACCAAAGTGGCCAGTGCATTGTTATTTTTAAGAGCAGTCGCTAAGTGTTGAACTCCTGCGTTGCCCATTGCATTTCCCGATAATTTCAACTGTTTAAGAGAAGAGTTATTTTTAACGAGTTCCGCTGCAACAGGATACTTTGTAGAGTCAAGTCCATTTGAGGACAAATTCAAATGGGTTAGAGTGGGGTGAACCATTAAAGCCTTAGTTAATGCTTCTAATCCTTCAGGATAAGATTTATCTAAACTACAATTTACCAAATCTAATTTTATTAGATTTTTATTACCTTTTAATCCCTCTGTTAAATAATCTATATAGTAGCGGCCAAAATAATTTATACCCAGGTTTAAATTTTTTAAAGAATGACTCTCTGTTAGAAGCTGGGTTAAACCAGAGTCAATTTGTAAACTACAATCATTTAAATTAAGTTCCTCAAGCGAGGGATGTTTACTTAATATTTCCAATAAACTATCTGTAACTCCTGCAACAGTACAACCTCTGAGTCTTAATATTTGAAGACTTTTATTATCCTGTAACGCATGGGCAATTGTATCTACTCCTTTCGCGTCAAAATTGGTATAAGTTAAATCAATTTCTTTTAATGTAGTGTTGTTTTGTAACAATTCCGCAATAAAGGGGGCTTCTGTGTTTCCAATAGGGCTATTTATTAAAGACAATGATTTTAAGTGTGAATTTTTTTTTAAAGCTGTTGTTAATAATTTGATAAAATCACTAGTTACATTACTCTCTGGTAGCTTGTGGCAAATTAAATATTCTAATCTGGTATTATAATCTAAGGTCTGTATTATTTGTTTCCAGATCTCAAACTCCTTCTCTAGAGAGGATAAATCCAGTAGGGCTTGCCTTTTCTGTAACTTTTTTGCTAAGGAATTCTCATAAATATAGTGAGAATAAAAACTTTTTATGAGTGCTTCAAAAAAAAATATTCGAGCAGGTAACATGGCCAATCTCAAAGTACCAATAATATACATTATAGAATAGCTCAGTAATTTTTTTTATTAGTACCCTAGTGATTCGGACTTTGAATAAAAATATTAATAAGTTTTTTTACTTTGCAAAGATTGTGCAATTATCATTCATCATGATAACATTTACTGCTTAATATCCTACAAGTCCTCGATGGTTTACTCATGACAACTACGTTACTAACCGACTCTATAAATCCATTTGATAACTTGCCGAATGAAATACTTCAATACTTATTGGGCTTTAGCAATCATCAGGGTATGTTGGTGTGCAAACGTTTTCTGGAAGCCGATCGAGAAGCAACTAAACATGAAGCTCAAGAATTTTTCAACCATTATCTCATAACAAAAAATCTTAATTTGGAATCAGTAAACCCGCTTAAGATAATATACTTTATTCATTTTTTCGCACTTAAATCCTTACCTGAAATAGAAGATAGACTCAATAAAATCGCAAGTATCGGTATTCTATTATTACAATTGTATGAAGTTCTGAACTTCTATACCCAGCATAATCAGATTGATTTTACCCTGTCACGCGAACCCGATGTTCTCGCAAGTTCAGCACTGGCTGTCTCTCTTCTTTTGACTTCCAATGATGAAAGCGATGCTCTAAGAACCTCTATCACTGAAAAAGATATTGAGAAAATCAAAGGTACTGTAAGTGATATGCTGATTTTTCTTAATGGCACCAACAATGAAAAAGTCAAAACATGCTCTTTCAACGAAATTGTCATGGCGATGATGGAAGCGTTAAAAGCAGGTATGAAACACGCATCGAATAATTCATCTGTTTTTAGCTTGCGCTTTTTTGGCTTTAGGCCGCCTGAAAGTAAAGCGGAAATGATTTTACGCTTGGTGGATCAATGTGTTGCAATCCTTGAAAATCAGATGCTTTCAACTCAGCCCAGCTGCATCCTGTTTTAGCTCTCTATTTAATTATTCATTCGGGAAAGGAATTGCCCAAGGGCTTTTCGTTCAAAATTCCATACCAAAGATTTGCCTCTAGAACTTTCTTGAAAAAATGGAATTAATTCGGGCAAATTTTTTCTTTGTGTACCCCTGATCAGAAGTAGTAAGGGTAAGAAATTCCACTATTCTTTCTTATCGCCCGAAAATTTTTCATTTCCTGCTCCAACATATCTATCATAAGTTTTTTTAAATTGACCATTTTCTTCAAACTCAACTAGTGCATTATTAATCTGTTGTAATAGTTCCTTGTCACTCTTATTCACCGCAATACCAAAACCATACCCATAAGTAAAAGGCTTTCCAAATGTAGTAAAGATTGGAATTTGAGTAATCCAGTATTGTGCTGCCAGTGCATCTTGCAAGATAAAATCAACCTCTCCCTCACCCAACGCCTTAATTAGCCGATTAGTCGAGCTATAGTTTATAATCTGCACATCAGATAAGCCTGACTCTTTAATTACTTGTTCATAGATAGTTCCAACTTGGACACCTATTTTTTTCTCATTAAGTACATCCTTTGAAAAGGGAATTGCTGCCCATTTTTTTAATGCCAAATATTGAACATCGCTTGGAAGATAGGGATAGGAAAAGTTGACCCGTTCAATTCGTTCTAAGGTGATTGTAATGGACGAAACTCCGATATCAGCTTCATGCTTTTCTATACTTGAGATTAGAGTATTTTCCATGAATTCAGAGCGATATATACATTTACGATGAATTATTTCACAAATATCCTCCATCATTTCTATGTCAAAACCAAATAATTGTTTGTTTGCTCCTTGCATAATAAAAGGAGGATTAAACATTTCTGTTGCCACTATAAGTGGGGGTAACGGATCAGCATAAGTTAAGGGTATAAGAGAAAAAAAGATAAATAAAAATTGAGTCCACTTTTCCCTTTTCCCTAAATATACTAAGCCACAGTATGTTATGGTTTTTAATAACACGACATTTCCTTATGTTGTGAACGCCTAGTTCTTAAAAAATGTATCGCATTTATTGAAAAGGTACAATGCTGTCATTTCGTTTTTGCTCCATGATTGGTCCCGTAGTGAGTGGTTTTTAAGCAATATTTGCTTTTCAATTGGCTATTTTGTGATTTCATGGTTTTTACTAGATTAACCGGAAAACCTTATCTCTTGTTCATAAGGACTAAAAAAATTAAGTGAAAAATATCATCAATAGATAGTCAACCTACGTAAAATACGTACATCAATTCATAATTTGAACAGTATTTATCTTTATGATCTAAGAACAGATACGAAAACAATTTGTTTTCATTCAGAAATTAGGATTGGGAGAGATAAAATGTTTATGAAGAATGAGCAAACAAAAACCAAGCAAAAAATTAATGATCTTTATGAATTAAAAAAATTAAGATTAATGGAGGAACAAAATGAACACTTGTCATTTTCCCAAAAGAGACGAATTCAGAAATTGGAAGATCAATACCCAGGATATAAAGCTAAACGTTCACGAGAAATAGATGAGCAAATGTTACATGATTTTCCACCCAATTACAGTCAGCATCCCCTAAATTGGAAACCACAAAAGGTAGTATCTCAAACAGAACAAGCTATCAATGATCTTCACGAATTATGTCAGTTAAAACGGGACGCAGAACTTCACAAACCAATGGAGCATTTAGAAAGAGCGCGCAACAAAACCCGAATTGAAAATCTGGAAAATTTATACCCAAAATATAAGGGTAAAAGTTCGAGAGAAATTGATGAACAATTATTACATGATTTTCCACCTAATTATGGACGACATCCCATTAAGGTAATTTCTAACAGAGAACAGAAAATAAATGATGTTAACGAATTACGTCAATTATATGCAGAATTATACTATCCGGTTGTGCATCGCTCTCTCCAGGAAGCAAAAATGAACCGCATGCGCGAACTGGAATTTCAATATCCAACATATAAGGGTAAAACACCTGAACAAATGGATTTGCAACTGCTAAATGAATTTCCACCGGACTATAGAAAAGCACCCCCTGTGCCTACAAATACACAGCAAGTGATAAGAGATCTTTATGAATTGCGTCGTTTAAAAGAATTATTATATGGAGAGAATGGAGTGATTGTAGTTGGAAAACAATACGAAAATATGAAAGCGAGAATTGCCCAACTTGAAAGGATGTATCCTCAATGCGCCCATATGAATTCTAATCAATTAAATAACATCCTAATTAAATTAAACTCTAATAATTCTTATTCGTCTGTCCCTCAGGAAACACAGGCAACGGTTCACAGTGAACATATTCGGCAAACGAGAAATGATTATATTCATCAATACAAGAAAACACCGCAGCCCATTCGAGGCACTACTACAGGATTTCATTTTGATTTTCCCAATAATGACGAACGAATTAGATTTCTGGGGGAGCAAGCTGGCAAAGGACGAGAATTCATTGCAACTGATGATAATAATAAAGTTATGGCTTATGCGAAAGATGGTATTTTATATCACGGGAATCATGAAGAATTTAAAAAAGGAGATAAGCTTCAGTCTTGGAATATAAGCAAAGAAGAGTTCAGAGAGGAAATGGAGAATCAACAAACAGGGCCGAAATGCCGATAGATAGCATAACTTAGTGCAGAGAATCGTCCTCCTCTCTGCATTAATTACAAAATTACCTAAATTTTGGTTTTTACAAAATATGAATATTTTTTAATCGCAGCGATATACTTCTTAAATAATTGATTTATAATCCATTACGATTGAAACTTGTAATAGAGAGTGATGTATGTCAGCTACTAAATCATTAACCAATTTTTATGGATCGTTTTTTTGGGAATGCGCAAAATTTTCTATCTGCCCCTATCGATTAACGATACAAGCCTTTCTGGACTCTGATAACCCCGATCCAAATGACCTTATTTTAGGAATTGGTGCTTGCCTCGTTTTATCAACTGTAGTTCCAATTTTGCCTGCCGTTAGCTCCATAACCATCGCGATTGCTTCAATTGCATCAGTATTTGCACTAGCCTCTATGTTTGTCACTTATCCTTTTACAATATTATCTGATGCATGCAGATCCGATCATTCACATAGCCACGAATTCGCATTTTGATTAACGATGGCTGGAGAATCGCTCTTTAATGGTGGAATCGGTGTTACTATTTTGGGTATTGTTGAAGTTATCTCGAGCCCCCATGGATTAAGCATTCCACATTTAATGGCCATTGGATTAGCTGTAGCAGGTTTCTAAAAAAGTAAAAAGTATCCGTGTTGTTTTAGGCAGTTATAAGCAATAAGTTGCAGAATCGTTACATCGCAAGTTACTTTATATTCATATGTTCTTCATCAATCTAGTTACGCACAGATTAAACCCTAGCGGTTTACCAAAAAGGCTATAGCTTACCTTCCATCTTTATCTTATTAATTTTGCTTTAATTTTATTAAAAATGAAAAAAGTAAGTGTAACAAATCCACCAGCGATGATACCCAAACAAAAATCAATACCCAGAGAGACAATAGAAGTAGTAGATTCTTTGTAATGATGTATTACTGGGATGACGTGCGCGATAATTCCTCCCCCCACCAAGAACATAGCTATTGTTCCTGCAACACTTAAAAGCATCATTAATTTCGGAGCCATATTTATTAAAAAAATTCCTATTTGTCTCATCGGCTGTTTTTTATCACGCAAAATGAAACCCCAATCATCCAACTTTACGATACAGGCTACCAAACCATACACACCAATAGTCATAATGAGTGAAATAAGAATTAATACAACCACCTGATTAATAAGAGAAGTAGTAACGACAGTGGCTAGTGTGATTACTATTATTTCAGTTGATAATACAAAATCAGTGCGTATAGCTCCTTTAATTTTATCTTTTTCGAATAGATCCATGTCGATGCTTTCTGGCTTTATCTTTTTGGCATGATTATGAGGGAAAATTTTTTGGATGATTTTTTCAAATCCTTCAAAACACAAATATAATCCACCCAATAATAATAAGAAGTTCACGAGAGGAGGTGACAAATAACTGATTAAAAGCGCAGCGGGAATTAGTATTGATTTATTAAGTAAAGAGCCCTTGGTCACCGCCCAAACAACAGGCAATTCCCTATGAGCATGAATGCCTATTACTTGCTGGGCATTTAATGCCAAATCATCACCCAGCACACCGGCCGTTTTTTTAGTAGCTACTTTGGTCATAACTGCAATATCATCTAATGCAGTAGCAATATCATCAATTAATGCTAATAAACTTGTTCCTGGCATCTGATCGACCCTGAATTCTAACAATTTTATATTTTTAAAGTATGGATGTTAAAATAAGGAATTACGACAAAAATTTTATTTACAATATCACTGAGAACTTTTGAAAAAATTTTTCTTCTTGTTGATGGCGTTATCTTTTTTTTCATGTCTTTTGCAGTATTACCTATCACTTCTAAGATCCAGAAATAGTTGTTTATACGATCGTGCTTATCTAAAGAAATTACAGAGAGGAAGTGACTAAACAAAAGAAGATAAAGAAGGAAGTTAAACGGCTCAGGCTGGATACAAAATCTTAACCCCAAGAAAAATTAGTAAAAGACAAAACTTAGAACTTGTAGGTATTTAAAGGGTTAATTCATTTAAACCTAAAGGAAATTAATACATTACTTCCATTATCTGACAAGACATAAACAGCCATTAACACCATGAAATCTATGATTCTTCATTAATCTCCGCGAAAAATCGTGATGAAATGCTCATTAATAATATTGAGTTGTATGGCAGCGTGTTATACGACAAGCGCCCTACTCGCTCGACCAAGAAGCTTCGAGATAGAGCCTTACAATTGGAAACCCATTGGGACTTTAATTAGGGAACTGAAACTAAAACAAGAAGTTGAAACATTTATATTTAAATTCTAGTGATTATTTTGCGTCAGAACACAGTTCGAATCGCTAAGTCTGAGCATTGATATACTAAAGACGATTTTGCATTATTAATTTATGTATATACTTATAATTGTTTTAATTGAGTAAATACTCGTGAAATTTAGAATATCTAGGGAATAAGGAGAAGGATTATGAAACAAGACCATGTAAGGGCGAATACTCAAACTTCAGCCAATAAAGCTATTGATGAGCAAATCGTGTCAACTCTTCAGTCTTTCTCAACTGCCAGTTCGGAGGAAATAAGCCAAAGGATTGATAAACTTGACAAAGAATATAATGTGGAAAGGGTATTAGAGTTAAACGCTTCTATTTTGGCTTTTATTGGGATTTTATTGGGGGCTTTTGTAAATACTTATTGGCTTATTTTACCTGGTTTAGTACTTCCATTTCTAGCTTTTCATGCAGTACAGGGATGGTGTCCCCCTCTACCAATTTTGAGAGCGTTAAAGGTTCGAACTCAGAAGGAGATTGAGTCGGAAAAATACTCACTTAAAATTTTAAGAGGTGACTTTGATAACTTGAACAATGAAAAGGATATTCAAAAAATTTTACAAATAATCCGGAAATAATTAGCCTGCTCATGAATAACTCCAGGCAACATGTGATTGAGTAGCTTTATAAATTGATAGATTTAAATCAATTTATAAGATGAATCTCCTTTACAGCTTTTTTGCATGATCTATATGCTCTTATTCATAAAAACCAGTAGTAAATGCGCTCTTGCATGATTCCCTGCTGCATCTTCTACTTTTTTTATGCAGCGTAAGATATTATTTTTGAAAATTGGTTTTAGGAAATATAATATCCACCCGTATCCACATCAAGGTAATTCAACTCAGAACTGTTAAGATTGATTCTTATCAGGGTAATTAAATCCGTTGAGTATAGGATAATTCAATAATTAGGCTCCCCAATTTGGCGACGCAGCAACCAATGTATATTACACAGGATACATAAAAATCTTGAAAACGTATTATCAAATGTATTTTTAAAACTAGATTCTCTAACTATGAAATTTGGATCCTATTAGACATATATTCATAATGATTTTTAGCAACTAAAAATTGAGCCCATATTTTTTAAATAAACTCCATGAACGTACATGGGGGCTCATCCGTTTTTTGCAAGTAATCAAGTACTGATTTGACAAGAGGGTTTAAAGCAAATGCATGCAAGTAGAGAGGGTTATTTTGTACGAACCCTACTTGACTGCTGCAACTCATACTGGACTTACACAATTAAAAAAATAAGATTTATTTCCATTACTTACCCACCATATTGTTCTATATTTAAATAAATTGATTTATTTTTGAGGTGTTCTTATGTCACAGATTAAAATTGATGGTTACAATTTTAAACTGCCGGGTGATACCAAAAAACGAAATGGCCCTATCGGTCTTGCAAAAATCCAAGGAGCATACGGCGAGCCCCCCAAAATGAATTCCCAGAGCTATCAAGAAGATGATGCGTCTGGAGAGACGATGCCTGGATTTAATCTCTTATCTGATCAAGAGCAGAGATTTTCATTAAAAGAAACGACCAGGATTATGCAACAAAATCATGGAAACAAACAAGAAGTGGGTTCAACCTTAACCTCACTGGTTGCATGGACTGATCCAGAGAAAAAACAACTGCATGGAGTGACCTGCAATGTTGGCGATAGTCTTACGTTTTTTGTCATTATTGGGGCTGATGGGAAGGTACGTTTTGAAAAGCAACTCAATCGATTACATGAAAATCCGGATCGAGAGAAAATAAAAATAGGAGTCAGCCGCTCCATAGGAGACAAAGAGGAAGAAAAAAATGGCCTAACGCATGAGCCCGATATCACACGTGAGGTAATTCAGTTAGAAGAAGGCGATAGGGTGTTTGCAATTGCAGCATCTGATGGGCTTTGCACAGGTAATAAACATTTTCAAACTCCAGCGTTAACATCGACTGATATTGCAAACACTTTAAGCGAATTTATTGCAAAAAATCCTGACTGTGGTCCAGATGATATTGCAGAAGCGTTAATATCTAAAGGCTTTGCAGGTGGGAAAGGCTCAACGGATAATACTGTTGTGATTGTAGCTGAAGTTGGTGAAGAGCCTATTTCAATATTGGCTGCTGATGGACATGGTGGAGTAACTCCGCTTGGAGAAAAAGGGGCAGATGTTTCTAAGGCAATTGCAGAAAATTTTCATTCCCAATTACAAACTCAAATGAAATTAGTTAAGCCACAAGCATATATTGATGCCTTAAGAGAGGGGAATTACAAAGTTGCAGTAAATTTAGCTCGGTTGCTATATGATAAGTACGTACCATTAAATGATGGAAAAGACTTAACTGTTGAGGAGACCCTTCCTTTAATGACGAGTTTACTTGCAGAAACGGATATTGCTTTTGAGGACATAGCAAACATTTACCGTGGTGAATTATCTTTCGATTCTGATGAAGAGGCGGAGCAGCGGTATTATATGAGTCAAATGGGGACTGCCGCTTTAACGTTATTAGCCAATGAAGCAACGTTAAGGGAGCAAGATGGAAATCAAGACAAAGAGGTTCGCCAAATAATAAGGGATGGAATTAATAAGGCTATTGAAGGGCCACATCAGGAAAAGAATGCAACCCTGGAAGTCAAAACAACTATAACTAGTGTGCAAAAGAATCAAGATATGGAGGATTTAGTAAAAAAAGAAATGACTCCTCAGAGAGCATTTGCTTATGCTGTTGCTCATTTAATAAAAGAAAATGTTGATCAAATAAGAGTCGCAGGAGAGATACTAACTGAGTATCTCGATAATGAAGTCGATATAATAAACCGTAATGTATCAATATTAAATAAAGAGGTAAGTACATTAGAAGAGGAGATAAAGGCGATAAGAGAAGAGCAGAAAGAACTGGAAAAGCCAACTGTCGAGTCTTCTCAAGAAGAATTTTTGGCTAAGAAAAAGGAATTAGATGAGAGGTTGAAATTAAAGATAAACCGCAGACTAGAGGTATTAAAGTTAATAAGAGAGGCCAAGAGTCCTAAGGAAATGATAGAGGCTGAGTTAGCTCTTTTATGTACTAAACCAGAAGAGTTTAAAAATGAAAAAATTTTAGATAACCACCTTATGGATTTTTTTAAAAAAATGATGAGAGAGACTTCAGTAAATGAATTTTTAACAAGTTTACCTCATGAAAACGATTTAAAGAATGTCCAGGACCAAATTAAAACTTATTTAGACATTTTAGATAAAAATCCCGTTGAAAATCCTGATGAAAATCCAAAATTATTGAAATCGTATAATGCTCGTAAAGATGCTGCAGAAAATATGCTTATCATTATTAATACTTCTAGTTTAAGGTCAGGTCAAGAAACGTTAGCCCATTTAAAAAAAAATATTAAAGCAATTGAAGATAATCGTCCTGGCTTACTAGAGTTGGGTATTGTTGGTTGGGTGAAGGGTTGGATTGAAAAACTCCGCACGTTGGGAACTAAAACCAATGACCCTTTAAAGTCTGCTAAAACTGGGCTAGAAGAACTAAAACCTAATTTTGTCAGAGCTAAACAACAACTTGAGGGAATTAAGAAGGAACATGCTCAGAACGAGCCAAAAGCGGATACTCAATCTCAATATGATTTAAAACTTTAAAAATCAATTAGTAATGTAGCCGGATTAGCGACAGAGTAACTTGGGATCTCCCGCGCATAAACCTAATTTCGCTGTCGCTAACCCGGCTACATTTCTGGCTCTGTTAAGCCTATTCCGCAAGTAACGGTTACATCCAAAATTATGCAAGAAGTCCCAAAAGCAATGCAGAAATAATTATTTTAAACCCCCAATAAATAGTTCTAGATGAATTATGAAGAAAATGGAAAATTTTTCTAATCTTAGCGATATTTACTGCTAGTTTAACCCTAATATTGTCTGGATTTATATCTACAACAAAATGCTTGAAAGTAGTAGTTATTGTTTAGTATTGCTGGTTAACAGTTAAAATTGACAGTATTTTTGGTATTGTTTTTAAAACTTTATCTGAAGCAGCAGAAACCGTAATCTGTCCTACGAATTAAAGAAAGATTATTTACAACCCTGAAACACCCTGCCGCACCTTCATAAAAGACTGATTTATTTTAATAGGAAGTTCGGGCTTGGCCTCTAATTATTAAGAGCTTTATAAGCCTTGGAGCTATCTGGATAAAGGTTTAACCCAGAATTATCATTTAACAATTTAATTTCAATGCGTTCTTTCCCACTCCCAATATTTATTCTTTTAAGGGCAATAAGACCAACCTCTGAAGTACATTTAACATGGGTACCCCCACAAGCGACTTTTGAAAATCCTTCGATTTCCCAGAAACGTCTTTGATTTTTGAGGTCACTAAACCCTGTTTTAATCTTTAGATCTTGTTGTATGATTTTAGTGTAATCACTCAGCATATTTTCGAATAAGAAAGAAATATTTTTATCACAGAAAAAATCTATTCTTGCTTTAGATTCCGCTATATGTGCCCCAATTTTTTCAAGCTTAAATTTCTGTGTCACAAGCTCAAGAATCAATTCAGCAGCAAAATGCAGGCGCATAAGCCTATATCGTCGAGGCCAATCAATTTTCATTGTCACTACATCACCAGGCTTAAGGTTATGCCCATCTTGGAGTACATAATAAATAAGATTGCCCTCTATTTTAGAATCAATAACAAGGAGTCCATTAACATAAGCATGGTCACTTTCCTGTCCTCCCGAAAAAGAAAATGTAATTGTTTCTTCGAATAAAATATAATTATTATCAATTGAAACTACGCGAGTTTCTAAATCAGATTGATAAGGATTATCCCAAAATATTTTTCGCATGATGTCCTTATTTAATAGCAATGATTTTGCCATGAGTTAGCGATTCAAGGTCGCTGGAACTCAAGCTAAAAACAGCATTAGGCGTACCAGCAGCAGCCCACAGAACATTATGCTGCAGTAAGTCCTCATCAATGAGAATATGGGTAATCGTTTGTTTATGCCCTACAGGAGGAACACCACCAATAGCAAAGCCTGTTATATCACGCGTAAATTGAGCATCTGCTTTAACTATTTTTTCCCCCACACATTGCTCAATGATTTTCTCATTCACCCGATTGATACCACTTGCTAATACTAAAACAGGCTGATGTGTTTTTTCAGAATAAAATAGCAAGGATTTCATAATTTGTGCTACGTCACACCCTATAGTGTTTGCAGCGTCATTCGCAGTACGGGTACTGACAGAAAGCTCAAGCACTTCAAAAGTGAAGCCTTTCTTAGCCAGAGCTTGCTGTACGCTTTGAGCGCTTTTGCTTAATATTTTATTTTCATCAGACATAATCTCTTCCTTATCGCCATAAAGAACATTTTTTGGTGAGCTCAGTAACTTTTGCCCAATTACCAAATAAAACGATGCCATAATAGATTAGATCGTCTTCTTTTGTTTGAGCAGTTCGTTCTATTTGCTCCTGATAAGTACCTACCGTCATTGTATCTGTGAAATCATTTAATAAAATATGTTCCGCTAGAGCTGCCTGTCGTAATTTTCTTATTTTATTGGAATTTTCGGACAGGATAATAAAGGGTATTTCCGAAATAAAAGGGTGAGAACCACCTTCCGCATCTTTATAATTAGTTAGTCTCAAATCCTTTTGACCAATGGCTGAACCTAGCCCAATACACATATGAGCCAAAGCATTCATAACTTTACCAGCATCAATACTTTTATTAAGTACTGCAACTAACTTGTTTTGGAACTCGGTAGACATCTTTCACTCCTAAGTTTAAAATTTACAATATGTGCGTTATAACGCATAATATCCCTATATTATCACTGTGCGCCATAACGCACAATCGCTTAGGTGGATTATTGTGAAAAATATATACAAGCATATCGCAACGACCTTAAAAGATTTACGTCGAAAGAAAGGTTGGAGCTTGGACAAAGCAGCCCATGCTACGGGGGTAAGCAAAGCAATGCTTGGGCAAATAGAGCGTGAAGAATCAAGCCCAACCATTGCTACTTTATGGAAAATAGCAACGGGTTTCGAAACTTCCTTCTCTTCATTTATTGAGGAAATAGACTCTATTTCTAGTCAAGCAATGTATCGTACAGGGCAAGTACAAACGATTCATCCTGACGATAAAAAAATCCGAGTTCTACCTCTTTTTCCTTTTGAACCTCAATTGAATTTTGAACTATTTGTTATTGAATTGTTACCAGGCTGTGAACACTTATCACCGTCTCATAAAGATGGTGTGGTTGAGCATGTAGTAGTGGTTCAAGGTAATATGGAAGTTTTAGTAGATGGGACGTGGCAAAAACTCTCAAATGGTGAAGGTATTCGATTTAGTGCTAACCAGCTTCATGGCTACCGAAATCTTACGCCTGAAACAGCCACTTTCCATGATATTATCCACTATCCGGAAGCAAGTTAACCTTCGAATCGACTGGCAGAGAAACTCAGAGAATTATGCGCCCTCAGATGACCATTCCCGTGTGTCCCGGTACCCCCTTCCACCCTCAGACAATTTTGAAATTGAATTCATTTTAATAGCTAGATAAGCTCTTAACAAAGCTTTTACCACGTTGAATTGTCAGTCTAATGTCTTTTCTAAATACCTTAGCCTCACCTGTTGTTTCTCTGTGCTTAAATTTTAAAGTGTTTAATGAACCATACGATTCTGCTGGATACATTATTGTTAATGTTGAACGATTAAGAAAACCCATGCAACTTGTTACTGACTATTATGAGAGTAATTAAATCTGCTGAAGTAATTGCAATACCAACTATAAATTAAGAGCAAATATAATTTTACAATGCCTGACAAATTATAAGCTTCAGTAAGTTCCATTTTGGATCTCACTGCTAGACATTCAGATTGAGCACTCACTGTATACCAAATTCAATAAAACTCATTTTTAAATATTATCGAGATTTAAAAAATAACGAGGCGCTTTAAGTTGACCAGTTCTTTTGAGAATATTTTTTTTACCAAGTCATTCAGATCTCTGGTTGTTGTCGCTATGGGGGCGCCTGTTATGCCCATATAATTTTTAGCACTTAAACCACCTACAAATCCATCAGGCCCAGCATGAAATAATCTTAATAAGACCTTTTCGTGTCTTGGATTAATTTTCCTTCCGCTTCCCTTAAAATTACAGATTTTTTAATAATAAAATCAATATACAAATAAGTGTTTTGTTGCGCTTCTAAAACAACAAACTATATTAACCAAGATGTTAAGTCTAAAGTTTTACTTGCTAAACCTAATTGCTCATAATATTCCTTTCGCTTTTTTTATAATTTTTTTGCCAATACTGTCATTACTGGCTTTGAAAATCCTTGCGATTAGGCTTTTCTGCTATAGCTCGCCCTATTCTTTCATTTCCATCTTCAAATGGATGGATAATCACAAACCATGAACTATTCCTGCTCGGGTTAATGCGGGAAAGGAGTAGAACCGGTGAGAGAACTCCGTTCAAACCAATTAATAAATTGCTCCATAAATAATAGAAATGTCAATCACGCTTAACTATACAACTACTCTCAATATAATATATCGCCTCTGGAAAACTAATAGTATAGAAATGCTCAAAAAAATGAAATACATTAGATTTTTTAGAATCTTTCTGTATTTTGTAGTTCAACATAATAAGAAATATATCCAATAATCTATATTTATTGTTTATCACGGGAGGTATATGTCGTTTTTTGAAATTATTGCAACTCTAATCACTCTCTCAGCGCTATTTAGCTACGTTAATTTTAAACTGTTTCAACTTCCCCCAACCATTGGATTGATGGCGATCGCCCTACTAATTTCTTTATGCTTAAACGTATCTGGTACTATCTGGCCTGAAATTATTTCAAATTCCAGAGTTTTTTTGGAGCGGATCAATTTTAATGATGTTTTACTACATGGCATGTTGGCTTTTCTTCTCTTTGCTGCAGCGCTTCATATTAATATTAGCCAACTTGCCGAGCAGAAAATCATTATTGCTGTACTGGCTCTCATCAGTACACTAGTCTCTACCGTCATTGTAGGTCTGCTAATATATTGGCTACTTGTTGTAATCAATATTCAAATTTCTTTTATCTATTGCCTACTCTTTGGCGCACTTATTTCACCCACAGATCCGATTGCTGTCATGAGCATTTTAAAAACTCTAGGGACTCCTAAGAATTTAGAAATGAAAATCGCTGGAGAATCGCTCTTTAATGATGGAATCGGCGTTGTACTCTTTCTGGGTATTCTTGAAGTTATCTCAAGCCCAAATGGACTCAGCATCTCCCATTTATTAATACTATTTATTACAGAGGCTGTTGGAGGTGCCTTGTTTGGGCTAGTAATCGGCTATATCGCCTACCACATGTTAAAATCCATAGACAATTATCAGGTTGAAATTCTTATTTCGCTTGCCCTTGTGATGGGGGGATATGCGTTAGGAGAACGAATTCATATCTCAGCCCCCATTGCAATGGTAGTGGCTGGATTGCTTATTGGTAATCATGGAAGACGGTTTGCAATGTCCGATAAAACACGGAAAAATCTAGATACCTTCTGGGAATTGCTCGATGAAATATTAAATGCTGTACTCTTCGTTTTAATTGGTCTAGAAGTACTAGTACTAACTATCAACAAACAATATTTGTTGATTGGAATCATTGCGATTCCAGTGGTGTTACTGGCGCGCTGGATATCAGTGGCATTACCATTAACTTTAATGCGTCGTCAATTAAAATTCACACCGCATAGTATCAAAATTCTCACTTGGGGTGGATTGCGTGGAGGGATTTCAGTGGCGTTGGCGCTTTCTCTGCGCAATATAATTGGAAAAGAAAATGAATTTACCTTTGAAGCCATCTTAATGATGACTTACATAGTGGTGGTTTTTTCAATCTTGATTCAAGGACTGACTATTGGTCCCTTAGTGAAAAAACTATATGTAAGCCATCATAGAAAGATAGATTTTCATGGATGATTTGAAAAAAAATTTCCTATTTAAGAAAAATTTTATACATCTCTTAAAAGATCAACTAATAAATTGATTGAATTAGCGAGGGCTATTTGTTCCTCTACAGTTAAAACCTGAAGGTTATCGTTCAATCTATTATGCAGAAGATAAGGGGAGGCTGAAACAAACTCTTTCCCTTTTTCTGTAATATCTATATAAATAATACGGCGGTCATGAATATCACGTGTTCGATTAACAAATTGTTTTTCTTCTAGACGGTCAATTACCCCAACAATAGTGCTCATTGATAAATAAATTTTTTTGGACAGAGCAGATATGGTCAATCTTCCATTTTCATAAATTTCATACAAACAGACTATTTGAGGAACAGTTAAACCATAGCATTTGTTTAATCTTCTGGAATGATAATCCATCTGCTGCATAATTTTTCGTAAGGCAAGGATGATGCTTTTGGAACGCTGTTCTGACTGTTGGGCAGCTGTTATTTTATTGTCAAGCGATTTTTTCTCGATATCACTCATGGAGGATTCTTTACCTATTAACGGTTGCAATGAACTAATTTACCCATTAACATGACAAATACTTTGTGTACAAATCATATCAACAGATATAAATATTTAAGGGCATTAACTATTGTATCCAAGTATTCAATATAACTATAGAAGTATCCTCAAAAATAATATTGAAATTAATTTTCAATATGCCAGTCACTTTAGTAATTCTCAAATAATATCAACAAAAGGAGGATTATCGAATGGATAATCAAATTAACCAACTCTTAAAATCAACCAAGAGTGAAGCGCAATTAGCCAGCGCCCCTGAAAAAGAAGAGATTTATTTTAATAGTAATGGAGTATTAACATTAGGAGTAGAAATTGAGCTCCAGCTCATTGACTCAAAAAACTATAACCTATGCTCAAGAGCAACTGATGTGCTTAGTGCTACAGCCCATCTGGAAAAAATTAAACAAGAGTTTTATTTAAGTACTATAGAAGTGACTACAGATAAATGTTCCACTGCCCAAGAGGTTGAAGATGACCTTTATGCTACACTCGCTTCATTACAAACAGAAACAAAAGATTTAGGGATCTTATTTTCTACAACGGGGTCTCATCCTTTCTCAAAATACTCCGATTGGGTAGTTTCTCCTACGACTCGTTACCAAGAGCTCATTGACCGTAATCAATGGCTAACCCGGCGTATGAGCGTATATGGCTTACATGTGCATATTGGTATGTCCAGTGGGGAAGACTGCATTCGTTTTAACAATTTTTTCATGTATTTTTTACCTCATTTATTGGCGCTATCTTCAAGCTCTCCGTTCTGGCAAGGAATAGATACAGGGCTTGCTTCGTGTAGACCAACTACTTATGAAGCGCTACCCACTGCAGGACAACCCTATCATGTCCGAACATGGCAAGATTTTGAGCATCTATATAAGTCATTAAAATTATGCGGTTCGATTAAATCACTTAAAGACTTGTGGTGGGATTTAAGGCCAAGTCCCAGTTTTGGAACATTAGAAATTCGTGTTTGTGATGGAGCCGCCACTTTATCAGAAACACTTGCTTTAGTTGCCTTAATTCATACTCTTGCACATTGGTTTGCTGATAATGGCAGTTGGCTTGAGTCAGTTGCCTATCCTCCTTTTTGGCTTTCTCGCGAAAACAAATGGCGAGCAATTCGTTATGGATTGGATGCTGAACTAGTAATGAACACCGAAGGTAAAACCAAATTGATGCGCGAAGATATCAATGAATGGGTTGAAAAATTAACCCCATACATTCAACAATTGGGCTATCAAACTTATTTTTCTACTCTTAAAATGATTATGGCTTCCGGCACTAGTTCCGAACGACAACGTAAAGTATTTGCTCATAACCATTGTCTTAAAGATATTGTGAAACACAACGTAAGCGAATTCTTACTGCAAACTCCTCTATACAGACGTGAATCAGTTATCACTTAACTGAAGGGAATCACTATTAATAAAAACTAGAGGAGGACATTAATGAAACAAATAACCTATACATCAAAAAAATTGGGTAATGTAATCATCAAGAGTGATTTGAATCAGTATACAATTTGTTCGAACCGATTGGAGGCCAGATCCCTTAACCAAGATGAAGAAAGTTTTTTAATCGATAAATATACTCATCTTTTAGTGAATCTTGAAAATATAAGGATGTTTGGTGAAGGAAAAACATGGACACCTGCAGCTGTAAGGGAATTTATACAAAGTGAAACGAAATATTGGAACTCCGACAACAAATTTTCAGTGTTTTCAATTTACCATTCATCGACACAAGAGTTTATTGGTTATCTCCATTTAAAACATTCTTTAAACGATTTCTCCAATATAGGAGTTGGTCATCAAAATGTCGGAGAGATTGCTTATATTATTGATCATGCTTTTTGGGGAAAAGGTTATGGAACTGAAATTGCAATCTTAGGAAAAAAGTTTATTAAACATATTATTTCTGAGAGCGCCAATGAAACTTTAGAAAAGAATATTAGAGAAATTGTTGCAACAGTTCATCCATCAAATGAAGGTTCTAAAAGAATTTTACAGAAGACACTAAAACATCAGGAACAGGAAGTATTTACTAAGTTCGGTGATCAACCACGTCTATTATTTTTTAAGCCATTAAAAACCTCTACTCTCCAGGTAGATGAATTTAATGGCTTAACCGCAAAATTATAAAACAAGGAGTAACTATGTGTGGTATCGCCGGTGAA
The DNA here is from genome assembly GCF_014109825.1 of Legionella sp. PC997. Lineage (NCBI taxonomy): Bacteria > Pseudomonadati > Pseudomonadota > Gammaproteobacteria > Legionellales > Legionellaceae > Legionella > Legionella sp. PC997. The sequence goes on along the minus strand of NZ_CP059576.1, from coordinate 1,302,211 downwards.
TTTCAATTCAATAAAAGAACTATACCTCTTTTTAACCTAGAAAAGGCTTTACTTAAACAGTTTAACCGAGGACCTGATGATGGCAATATATACCTGACGAAAAGTTTAGCGCTGGGGCACAGAAGACTTAAAATTTTTGATTTATCAAATCTAGGAATGCAACCTATGGTTGATCCAGATTTAGGTTTAGCATTGGTTTTTAATGGAGCAATTTATAATTTTACTGAGTTACGTGAAATCCTAAAATCTAAAGGATATTCTTTTATTTCCAATAGTGATACGGAGGTGCTTCTTAAGGCCTACCATGCTTGGGGGAAAGATTGTGTATACCGTATTTATGGTATGTTTGCTTTTGCGATCTGGGAGCAAAATACAGGTAAATTGATACTTGCCCGTGATCGTTTAGGCATTAAACCACTTTATTATACTTCTGATGCAAATTATGGATTCAAATTTGCATCCACATTACCTGCTTTAATTGAATTTGGTAATGTCGATACCTCGATTGATAAAATTGCACTTCATTATTATCTAACCTTCCATGCAGTTCCTGAACCCCTTACTATCCTATCTGGTGTAAAGAAACTTTCTCCAGGTTCCCTTATGACCGTTTACCCCGATGGGAAAATTGAAGAAGAGAGTTACTGGGATTTAAAATTTGATAATTCAAAAGCAGAACATTCTCGGGATGAAAATTATTGGGTAAAAGAAACTTACGAAGTATTAAAATCAGCCACTCATCGCCAATTAGCAGCAGATGTTCCTGTAGGTATCTTACTTTCTGGAGGATTAGACTCTTCATTACTTGTAGCGATCGCTTCCAAACTACGACAACAAGAAATTCAAACATTCTCTATTGGGTTCGATGGTGTAAATGGGGAGCAAGGTGACGAATTCTTATATTCGAATCTCATTGCTTCAAAATTTAATACTCAACATCAGCAAATTTATATTTCAAATAAGCAGTTAGCCGATTCATTAGGGGATTGTATTTTTGCAATGTCAGAACCTATGTTGAGTCATGACAATATTGGCTTTTATCTTCTGTCTCATGAGGTATCCAAACATGTTAAAGTAGTTCTTTCAGGTCAAGGTGCAGATGAAATTTTTGCTGGATATCATTGGTTTCAACATATACAAGTAAATCCTGATTTACCCTCACAATCAGCGCAAATAATTTTTAATAAGGTAGCAGATCGCTCTTTTAAAGAATATCAACAACTTGTAATGCCAGACTTTCAAACGACATTTCATGCTTCCGATTTTTTAATTAAGCTGTGTGAAGAAAATAATTCTAAAAACCCGATTGACAATTTACTTAAATATGAAAGTACCTTCGCATTATCAAACGGACCTTTAAGCCGAGTTGATAATATGACCATGGCAGCAAGTCTCGAAGCAAGAGTACCTTTTTTGGATGAAGAGATGCTCAAACTTGCAACGTCTATGCCCCTTCAATACAAATTGCCCCAAGGAGGTAAATATATTTTAAAACAGCTTGGAAGGAAAATGCTCCCTAAACAAATTGTAGATCGACCAAAAGGCTATTTTCCAGTTCCTGCGTTGAAATATTTAGAGGGAAGTACTTTGGAGCTAATGCGTGAAGTACTTTCTTCCGAAAATATAACAAAAAGAGGCATTTTTAATTTAGGGGGAGTTCAAAGCTTATTTACAAAATCAGCGAAGAATTTTACTCCTTCGGGTATTTCTAAGCTGTGGCAAGTTGGTTTGCTTGAATATTGGCTACAGCAGCATAAGTTATAAGTAGATTTTTATGAGATTTTTAGAGGTAGAATATGAACATTAGAAAAATAATCAATAAGTTTTTGGAAGTTAATTTCTTATTATGGTCGATTTACTCAAATAGTATATCGGGTACATCAAATTGTTTATTCGATCTCGCTCCTGGCGAACAATTTCTTATACAAGGAAATTTTACAAGAAAATTGAAATGTAATCTGGAGTCCAAAGAACAAAATACTGAGAACTTATTAAGTTTTATTGCAATAAAAAATAAGAGCATTATCAATAAATTAACTATGCCTGAAGGCACTGTTATGATTTTATTGACCGCCGATAATTTTAAGGATGGTTTCTCATTTGAATTAGAGCCTGAATCCAGCTTAGGAATTACCAATGACTCCGAAGACTTTGTCAGCCTAAATTGTTGCAATAAAATTTCATCTAAGCAGACAAATATGACAAATCAAGAATTTTGAAGACTGGATGTCTTGGAGCCTATGAGACGCTGAATATTCTATGGTGTCTAAATATAGATAAAAAATACTCAGACGTTTTTTAAAATTCCCTTGTTATTTATGAGAAAGCCTCTTTTTTAATGCATTAGACGGTATAAATAGGGGCGTTTCTCGCTCACTGAACCACTGTAGTGGATGTCAATAAGTTAATCCTTCACAGATTTTGATTGTTCAAGGAGTTCTGAAAAAATCAAATAAACTCCATTCGTCCAACCAAATCCAATTTCATTCGTAGCGTAGCTGTATTTAATTTTGTTATCTGTACGCGTACTTAATGTATTAACATCATATTTTTCAAAAATCGCGTGGTTCTTTTGAAACCCTCTATTTACGGTATTAATGAATTTGCTCGCTACTTCTATTGCAAACTTTTTATAGCCATATTTTTCAAGACCAAGCACAGCAAAATATTGCATTGGAGCCCATCCAAATGGAGCATCCCATTGTAATCCAGAGTCGTTAACGCTTGTTACAATTCCCCCTTTCTTTAATAAATCGGGTAAATGTCCCACTACTGCTGCAGCCTGTTCTTTTGAGGCGATTCCTGCCCATAAAGGATAAAAGGTTGTGGCAAACGGATAAAATTTTCGTTGTTTCTTTTTAAAGTCGTAATCCAGATAATAACCCGAAGCCTCATCCCATAAATAGCGATTTATATTACTCACTCGAATTTTGGCACGCTCTTGCCATTGCATCGCCTCTTCAGAATCACCTAAAATCTCATAGATTTTCTGTGTATCTCGCTCCATTTTATATAATAGAACATTTAAATCTACAGGAGCATAATCTAATATTCCAATACCAAAAGGCCCATACTTTGCAGTAATATCAAGACCAGATTCGCGTATTGTGCGATCAGCAATATAAAAATAAGGTGTTAATTTATTGTGCTGATAGTCATAAAACAGTGTTTTATCATATTCAATTACGGAATGGGTTTTAAAATAATTTAATACTTTTTCATAATATAATGGCGACTCTTCAGGTGTGGGCCCTTCTCCATCCGAGTAATATCGAGATAAGCCAATGTTTGGTATTACATGAGGGGGAGATGTCCAAAAATGATATAATTTTTGAATTGCGGGTAAAGTAGATTTTAACCAAAGCTTATCAGAATCTTTTTGATAATAAGCCAATATCATTTCAGTGAGCACAGGTGGCTGTGTTCTTCCTAAATAATAGGTGCGATTAGCATTTAGAATAGTTCCATAATTTATTACTTCATAAATTAAATTATCCACCATACCCTTTGCAAGCGCAAATCGATTATTCTTGAGAAGGCCCAATTCAATAAAAAAGCTGTCCCAAGCATACATTTCATTAAACCGACCTCCAGGGACTACATATGGATATGGCAAAAAAAGTAGCCCATGTTTTTTTATTTGAGTATAATTTTTAGGTAAATACTTAAACTTGATTTCAAAGTTTTTTATATTTTTTTGCCTTACTGCCTTAATATTTTCATCTTTGGGTAAATACACTATCAATTCATCAATTGATAATTTTGGATCCACACTGGATTGAACCCAATTGTCGCGTGTTAATAAATTCCAGCTTTTATCAATATATTGGGCGACTTGTAAATCAACATTATCAATGTCACTAGCAAATGTCTTTTGCAAAATAAGAATCAATATTAATATTGACCTGTACCAGTATTGACCTTTTGAAATTATGTGCAATTTAATATCCTTATTTATTACATTTCAAAACTTGCGAAATCTTATTAGTTTAATAAAGTCTATAGTTGTAATAGACAGTTTATTGTCGTTAGCACTATTTATCTTCCATCCAAATATATATGCTCTTTATCTTTTATAATCATATCTTATTGCCTTATGTTGTATATGCTCTATAACAATAAGCCAACTCAGTGATCGGAAGGTTCATTACATTACAATCTTCATAAGTTAATTTATACTGTTCGCTTTATCTACGTTTTTTTATTTTTCTCGTAAATGGCAATAATAATCAAAATATAAGCAACCAACCTGATTAAATAAATGAGCGGATTCTCATTTTGTATATTAGTTGTTCCAATGATGACTCTACTTAAAGCTTCTAACAAAAAGGAGGTTGCGAAATAGAGAAAAAAACGATCACTGGTACTTTTCCAGAAACGAAGAAAGAATAGGCTGACAATTATAGAAGCCATTACAAATGCTCCAACAAGCATTGCATTTATCATCATGACTTCTCCTCCCATATTAGCCCAAATAGAAAGAGTAGCAACGAAATTAAACCAGTTAACAATCTTATAGTTGATAAATCTGTCTCCATAAAAACAAAAGCATCCAATACAAGGAGCAGATTGTTAATTGTTAAGCCCAAAAAGCACAAACCACCCCAAAGTAGGATGATAGATTTTTGTTTGGCATAATTACTTAAAAGTAACCAAGCACAAATCACAGCTGTGATAGTACATAGAATGTAGATGATGGCTGCCATAGTCAGGTATCCTTTTTCCAAGTGAATGCATTAGCAAATCGATGTGCTTTTTGATCAATATTAGAATGGATTAAATTTGTTACTTCTATCAAATGTGTTGAATAAGTAGCTGCTAACTGATCAAGGATGTTTTTTAAGAAGTCGTCTCTGGGATAAAATTGGTATAAAGGTGGCCATTGGGTGGAAACCATTATTACACCAGCATTCAATAATTGCCTTAGAATCTCTTCAGCGGAGGAATCACTGATAAAAATACGTTGAGCTACATCATGTAAACTCCACTCACGGTGAGGTTCATTACGCATTAATAGTATCACTTCAAGATATGGAATGGAGGGAACACTATTCAATATGAAACGCCTCACATCATCTGATATATCTGTATTATCCATACTGATCCCATATAGATTGGTTAAAATGCAAACAGTAATATGCAATATCCTACGACGAAGCCTTCAAATCAAAATAGAAGAAGATTCATAATTTGATTGTAATATAATCAAATAACCAAATTTTAATCGGTTTTAATACATTCCCCAGGAACTAGGGTGAACCAAAAGTGGATAGGAAATCTCAATATAACTGATCTTTAAAAGCAATTAGTGGTGTAGTAGCCCGAATTACTGTCGCTAATCCGGGCTACGTTTCTACTCCCTTAAGCCTATTTCGCAAGTATAGAAATTGCTGTGTATTCAAGTTGATTCTCATCTTCCTCATTAACGGAAAGTGACGTTCCATCAGGGTTGATACCTCATTTTGTAAAATTAATGTAAACTAAAATGATTAAAAAATATTCTATTAATGGTTTTGATATACTTTTTATATTATTTATAATTATTTAAGGTTAAGAAATGTCAATAGATAAACTTGAGGCAAAACGAAGTGCTGCCAGATCTAATCCTATTCCAGCGATGTTGCAAGAAATGGCAAAAGGTTTTGGTATTAAAGGTGACGAAGATTCTGCTAATACTCTGATAGAGAGAGCAAAAAAAGATCATCCTGACGAGGTTCCTAAAGTTTTATACAATTTAGGAGGCGGTTTTGCTGTTGGTGGCCATTTTAAGGCGGCTTATAATTTATTAGACAATGTTAAAAAGGAAAATCCTTACGAAGTGCCTGGCCTATTGAATTCTATAGGATTTGGCTTCGCTCTAGGAGGACATAAAGAGCAAGCAGATAAATTTTTAACTATGGTAGAAAAAGACCATCCTGATCAATTACCTAAGCTATATTCGCAGATGGCTGGTGGTTTTGCTCAAGGCGGTCATGCCACTGATGCCTTTAAGCTATTAGACATGGCTGAAGAAAAATATCTTCTTAAACATCCGAAGAGCAATACGGTAGACATGAGACAAGCTCTTCAATCTGTGAAAAAGCAAGGTGAAAGCCAATCTCTTTCACAAGAGTTAGAAGTATCAGTTGGTAAGAATCAACTAACTAACTAATATTTTTTGGGGTGCTCGAGATGCAAATTCGAACTGAAATGGATATTGAACCAATAAACCATCAACTGCTAGGAAGCCCTAATCCATTAAATACAGAAACTGCTTATTGGACAGAACATGCAATATCAAAGCGTTTAGTAGAACTAAGAAAAAGAAAAATTACAGCTCAAGAAGAAAATTTAACTACAATCCATAACATGTTAAAAGAAATGGCAAAGGGGTTTGGTTTAAGCGGAGATCAGGAAGCGGCTAACAATTTATTAAATCGGTTTAATGATCCTCAGTATTATGAGCAGCATAAAGAAGCACTACCTGAGGTACTTTCCCATATGGCATTCGGTTTTGCTGTTAACAATATTAAATCGGCTTATGATTTTATTGGAAAAGTTAAAACTGACTATCCTGCTGAAATGTTGCCTAGGGTGCTGGGGCGAACAGGAGAAGGAATTGCTCACCATGGTAATATGCAAAAAACGTTAGATCATATAGCTATGGTTAGAGAAAATGATATTAGAGATAATACAAATAACCTAGATGTAGTATTGGAGCGTTCTGCAGGGGGCTTCGTTATGGGGGGGCATAATAAACTTGCCTATGAACTCCTTGACCATACAAAAAAGACCTTTCCTGAGTCTGTGCTTTCAGTAGAGTGGGGGATAGCACAAGGATTGGGTCAACAGGGACAAGATAAAGAGGCTAAGGTGTTTTTGCGCCAGATTGAAAAGGATAATAAAGATCATTTACCCAGGGTATTACAGGCGATGGCGTACGGTATTGGTGTCAAACAATATCCAGAAAATAAAAAACAAGATACGTTTTTAGATATGGTTGAAAAAAGATACCCGGATCAACTCTCTGGGGTATTAATGTCTATGGCGTCTGGTCATCGTGAAGTAGGTCGCATCAAAGAGGCTACAAAGTGTGAAGATCGTTTGCTGAAGAATAACTCTGCGTTGAATCAACATCAAATGAAAGAAGCAGTTAAAGGTATGAGGCAAGAGGTTATAACCTCCGCATCAGAAAATACCTCTGATAATGCAGAGAAGCTTAAGTCAACCCCCAGGATGGGGTAATCAGGATAGAACGTGTACTATAGAAAGTGAATTAATTATATAACTACTGAACTCATTACGGCAATTTTCTAAATTTGTCCCAATCATTGGGGACCAATGAGGGTGTTCATCTAACTGTGTCACCTCAATGATAATTATCTAAGCCTCAGATTTAATCTATCTTCAAATCCCCCGAAGCCATCCCTAAATAAGTATGTAAATTGTGGCGTTGCCTCATTATTGCTGTTGTTGCCGAAAGGTGGTAAGCAAAAATGGGAGACGTACGTATGGATTTAAGTGGAACTAAACCCGAAAACCTTCTAAGAAAACAGATTCAGATAGCACAAACCAATGGGACACGAGTTAAGTTGGTTTTATGGATACTGCGACACATGGTGGGACTTCAATCCCACCTAGCTATTAGAGTGTAATTTTACTGCACATAAGATGTGAAAGGAGCAGATATCCACGAAGCACATTGAGGAGCTGGGATAGTATAGGCAGAAACCACATGATCGACTATACTGTTCAGTACCGCTACTCGTTTAAAGTTCAAAGCAGCAGTACTTGTAACGGTACAGACAGCCTCTTTTTGAGATATGTATACCGTACATCCACCTTCAACAGCGGCATCGCGCGTATAATCCACATCTCTTGTTGTCATTCTGTATACATGTGTTAGGTTTATAAGTGACGAAGATATCTCTTTAACGCTAAATGGGGTAGCTACATGATGTTCACCGTAATTTCCAATACCATATGCAGCAACATTTGCCAAATCACTAACTCCAGTTACCTGAATTGGTGGCGAAATAGTAGTGTAGTCAGGAGGAAGTGGTAGATTGAAAATACTGAATTGGAAATCTGGGGCCAGCACTGGGGTAAATGCTGCTGTGAATACAGGAACCTGATCAGCAGGTGGGGAATTACGCATGTCTGATTTAATGGTCTCAAAACTAAACCAGAGTTCATTATAGGCGTTTGTACATAATTGCACATCCGTATAAGATAAGTGATTTTGCGCTAAGTTATCTGCAAAACCAACGCAACTGGTTACTAACAATCCTAAAGCGGGCATTAATCTTTTCATTACATTGACATCCTTTTATTATTGTCATCAATCCCAAAATATATTAATACTTTTATTATTTCAAGAAAAAATAGCTTATGGCCGTTATTAACTCAGCTCTTTATCTGAGTAAAATTAGCACACCATTGTTGCGGGGTATAGAATTTTACCCCCCCCCATTTCCCGTTTTTCAAAAGTATCATATTTAAATTCTTAGCAAAAAAACACTCTATCTATTAGCAAATAGGTTGTTTCCATACTCAAGTTCCTACGCTGCCCCGAAATACACCACTTTTATGTTTGATTTGTACACATTTATAAATCCAGTTCCGTAGTACCGTAGCCCGTATTAGCGAAAGCGTAATACGGGTTTTTGGGGCCTCAACATAACCCAACGCTAATTTGGACTACGCTTGCTAGAAATGACGGCAAAGCCTCTCCAAAAAGAAGAATTAAATAGTTGGCATTCCTAAGTTTCTGTTTTATGAGAAAATCCGGTCAAATGACTTTTAATTGCTCCACACTATTTTTTGGTTGTATGTAAAAATCTATTGGGGGTATCGGCTTTTATTGAAGATTATTTTCCTGTTACGACTTCGTCTAATACGAGCTACGCTTGCTAGGCCAGAATGTGGTAAAGCCTATGTCAATTTGGCTATAAAATACGTGCCCTATTCAATTTTGCTGCGCGACAATACGAAGATAATAGTGGACTCTCTATTCATAGAAAGTCTGGATATCCCAACTTATGCTTTAAAGCGTTTAATGAACCATAAGATAAGTAATGATGTGACTGCTGGGTATATTATTGTTGATATTAAACGATTAAGAAAACCCATGCAGCTTATTACTGATTATGTTTTGAAGTGTTGGGGAGTAATTAAGTCTGCTGAAGTAATTGCGATACCAACTATAAATAAAGAACAAATATAATTTTACAATGTCTGGCAAATTATAAGCTCAGTAAGTTCCATTTTGGAACTCCCTGCGAGGCACTTAGATTGGGCACTCACTACGTACCCAATTCAACAAACTCCATTTAAGCCCTATCAAGATTTAAAAAATAACGAGTCGCTTTAAGTTCGCCAGTTCTTTATTCGAGGTCAGACCCCTTTTGATTTAAATGCCAGAATTGAATCCTTTTGCAACAGAGCCTACAGATATAGTACAGTAGTTATGTTTTAGAAATATGAGGCTAGTTATGCTTAATGACCTAATAAAGCAATTATATTCTGCGTGGCATACGTTTGATATAGGGAAAGTAGATTATGAGTCGAAATTATTTATACGTTATAAAGACAAGTTTTTAACGGAGGCAGTGGATTCGGTTTCAAAGACGAAGGTTTTAATAGAAATGGCGAGTGACAAACTAGCTCCTGATGCAGCGATGCTGACAGAATTAATTAAACATTTAGCTACGGATGCGAAGAAGACAAACGATATAGCCATTTACACTCGCATCGAGCAGATGTACAACCTGTTTTGCCTACTCTTTGTATCAAACGATGAGTTGCATAAAGTTAGCTTTACCGCTCTCAAAGAAGGTAATTTAAAAAATGGTACACGTCAAATTAGAACATTAAAAAATTACAGCGAAGAGATGAAACAATTTTTTGAATCTGAAAATACAAGGATCAATAAGAGTCATCAGCAAGCTAATAAATCCGAAAGAGGAGAGAAACCTCAGCATAAAAAAATGCCTACAAATATAAAGCCCCAGCATAAACAGTGTCCAAATCCTAAATTACAAACCATTATAAATCTATTTCCATCTCCTTTATTCAATAAAAAAATATATTCAAATTTTGAGGAGTCCGTAACCATTCATGTCGATGAATTCAAAATGTTATCTCTTGCGGACATGAAAACTAAATATTATAACTTTCTTTATCTTCCGACAGCGCTAAACTATCCTGCAGTCCATGATCAAGTAATAGTTAATTTGCTTGGTGAAAAGCATTTAGATTGGGATCTTATTTTTGCAATTTATAATAATGCCTATACTAATTTCACTTCCGCTTCAAAGGATGTCCTTTTTAGGATTTTTAAAAGATTATGTGAAGTAGGAAAACACGAAATTGCCTTGGAGGTCTTTAAAACCCATAAAGCGATTATCAATATTGATAACTACTTTCGTATGTTGCACTCTATGGAACCTAATAAAGAGGGTATAACAGTAATGTTAGAATTAGGTTTGACATTAAATATGTATCTTCCTAATATCACATTGATGGAATATTATCTTCAAAAATATGGCCTCAATAGTAAGATAAGTAAGCACATTAAAGACTCTGTTTACTCTGAAAATGTAAAATCTTCTAGAACTACCATAGACTTACATGGTGCGCCTAAAAACGCGGTCGAAGGGATAATAGGAGATGTTGTTGAAAATTGGGAAGATGAGGAAACAAAAATTATGGTCTCGCATGGGGGTGGGACTCATGTAGCCTTCGGTAAATTGACTCCGAGAGACATGAATGACGTCCAATTTTTCTCTCCGGTTAAAAACGCTGTTTATGAAGCGGTAAGGAGTTTACAATATAAGTGGCAAGATAAATATATCATCAGGGTTAGCCCTTATTGGAATCCAAAAGGGTACATGGATGGCTCAAATTCGGTCATTTCGAAAAGAACAATAAAAAATGAGCCAAAGAAAATAACTATTTTTGAACCGACCCAGCAGAATAAACAGAGACCTGGGGAAATTGGAAAAGTAAATGCACCAGTTAATGCGATTACTGCTATCCATTCAAGCTTACGGTCTTCCGATAATAATGTGATTTTTACAACAACTACTTCGGTTACACAAGAAGATTTAACCTCGAATGCTTCTCAACCTAAAACAACAGGCAAAATGAATCCCAAGGCTGTTGAATATAAACCTAAATCTGGTTTATATAATCCTCCAGTTGAGACAAATTCTACCCATTTGAGAACCAAAGAGGAAAAATCACCGACTCAACCTACTATGGAGTCTCCGTATATGCCTGCATCAGTAACTCCATCTTTTTGGTATCCTAGCCAAGCTTTTTTCGCTTATTGTCCAACTTATCAACCTACCTACTATTATACGGAACATTTTGAGGATGAAATTAAATCAGAGACCGAGACTAAAAACCACATATAACGCGGTCTAATGGATGATCTGGACACACAGTTAAGAGATAATTGAGGGCTGACCTATTATTAAGTGCTAATTTGTTGGAAAAAACCCCAGTTCGAATTTGGGTGAATAGACCGGCGGAACTTCCCCGCCCGCCCCTCTCAGAACCGTACGTGAATCTCTCGACTCATACGGCTCCCATCAGGCAAAGCTTTTCCTTATACTAAAAACGCTCTAGACATAAATGCCTCCTCTTGTAGAATGGGTTGCAGCAAGGCGGGGTGTGAAGGCATAAAAAGTTAGATGTTGTCATCTACAGATTACTAAAAATTTTTTTAAAATATTCTATGGAGGTATTACACCAACTCTTACTTATAATAGATAAGCATTTTCATTATCTCACCACAGAGTATCAAGGTGTCCATAAGACTTACTAACACTTCCAATATATATATTACTTCAAATCATCTCACTCTTTAAGTTTAGGGCAGTTAAATTAACTACTAAATCCACTAAATAAATTCATATTAGGCAATCGAGAAAATGCTGGTTTCTTTATCTGCAAAGCAAACGGATAATGGGAAGCTTTATAAACCTACCCGTTAAATTTTAAGAATTCCCTCTTCTGGTTTTCCGCCAATAGGGGTTCTTTGATATTTTTTATTTTAACCATGCCATTGAGTATAAATCCAAAATCTCTCTGCAAGAAAGTGTCTTTTTTTTTGATTAATAGTAAATAACATTACCGAACTCATTGATTATTAGCAGATAAAAGCGTATATATTAGTGCCAACTCGAATTATCAATAACCAGAAGCATACATTTGTTTACTAAAAAATTTTTATACAGATCGCACTTTATTTCAGGATAAAAAATGGCAAAAAATACCCTTTTTAATTTTCTTTTTTATAATGAGGCAAATGTTCAATTGCCTCATGGACATAAATTAGTATTAAGCATTAATAAAAGCAGCCAACACGCTTATTATCGTCTTGAGCTCCCAAAAGGTCATTACCTTATAAAAGACGGGGAAAAAAACTTCCTATTGGACAATCATCACATCAGTATTTATGAAAATGAATTTCGAGATAACCCCAAGTTAAGTCAATATCATTACACGGCTGAATTTCAATACCTTGGTGAAACCTATCGGCTCCATGTGTACTTTAATGCCTTTGATCAATTAAACCAAAACATTGCGTTCGAAAAATGGACTGAAGATGGCTATAAGGTAGTAGACAGCAAAAACATCAGGGAACAATTACTCATCTTAGCCCTAAATCATACAGAACCTTTATTAAAAAAGGTGAGACAACAACATCACCAAAAAATTAAAGAGCTTGAAAAACGTTACCAGGATTGTGATGAAAAGCTCAGCACATACTTTGATACAGAAGCGTCAACGGCTGAAATTTTAAAAATAACAGAAGAAGCCTGTGAGATATTAAGGGAACTCCTTCCGCTTATCCGCTCTACAAGCTACACAGGAATTCTCAAATTTCATGAATCAACGGTGCGTGCCCTGAGAAAAATGGATACTACTCCATTTGAAAATAGCCACCCCCTGGCTTCTACTCCACATGCTGCCCCTGAGTCAGAGGAGATGGATGATATTCCAGATCCCGCCTCTTTACCAGATAGTCCTCTGTTGCAAACCAAAATTGAACAAGAAGAAGTAAAGAGAACTCGGCAAGCCCACCCCTCTGCCCCATCTCAAAATCGATCGCGTCATAAAGTAGAAGAAGAAATTCAGAAATTAAGTATTGAGTTTCAGGAACTAAGCACGGCTCCTATTGAAATTCAGGCTAAAAAAATTGAGCAATTACTGGCGAAAACCTATGAGATTAATTTGCTCTATGAACAAACGATCCAATTGAAATACTTGCCGCAGCTGGAGAAAATACGTCGCGGACTACAAAAATTAGAGGCCAGTTTATTACCTGAGTTACTTTTCAAAAATAAATTTGAATTGGCTGCTTTGCTAACTTCCGCCTTTTACCTACTCCGTGCTGAAAAATATATGAGTGTTGCGCTGCAGACACGTAATGCAAAATTGCTCGATTTTTTATTGACGCATGGTGATATCGATATCAATCAGCAAACCGTCTCTGCCCGCAAAATTCAATTTCCATCTGCAGTGCATGCGTGCTTGCAATTGGATAGCCCCTCTACCCCGATGAGCGAATGTCTTTCTCTTCTAATTAAACACGGCGCATCTCTTTTTGCGCCCAGTAATAAAGGCCTGCCTCTTGTTTATTCTATCCTGGCAGAGGAAGCTCACCCTCTATACAAAGCGCTTTTTATGACACGCGAGAAAACGATTGACTCCGCTGACTTTCTTAAAAAATTAATTCCTTTGCTCAAAGCCTATTTAGAAAGAGAAACCGTCACTGATATCGAAAAAAACCGTATAGAATCCCAAATACACAGCTTTGAATACCAACTCGATATTTTGGAGAATGTTCAGGCTCAGGATCCGAGTTCACGTTTTTTAATGAAGCGGATAAATCATTTAGAAGAAAAATATTTGGGAGATATAGTAAGAAAATTGCGACAAGATCCTAATGTAGTTGAGATAAACAAAAAACTCCAAATCGCAGCCAAGGTATTAAACTCCAAGATTAGTCGAGCACAACAAAGACAAGCAAATATTGCCACTTCCCAAAATTTTGAGAATTTGGAAAAACTTTTATCCCGTGTAGATGTTAAAGAATTAGACTACGACCTTATTAAAGCCAGTGCCTTGGAAAGCCTAAATATCCAACTACAATTGATTGAGGCTAAAGCTGAACTCTTTGATCTTCAGAAAGAAATAAGAAGTACTCCAGTGGTTAATAATGGAAGCAGGAAATACAAAGAACGCCTGAGGAGACAAGATGAATTACTAAGAGAAATACGCCCATTAGAGCAGAAGTATGCCGCTATGCAAAATTTTGACGAGGTAAATCGTGATTTGGAAACCCTTGAGTCCTTAAATACGGTGATTGAATCTTTTGGTGAGCAATTAGAGGGTTTGGGAGGAATGGCTCAGTTATTAAGTCAATTTTCCAGTATATTTTCATCCAAAGGTATCAAATTGTCGTTTACTGAAGAAAATGAAGAGACTCACACATCATCGTGCTCCGAAAAGGAAATTGACGCTCCGTCCCCTTCTTCTCATTAATCTCTTATTGGGGCTATAGGTATTTCAAAGTGGGTATAGGTATTTAAAGTACCTATTTCCCATTTTTCAAAAGTATCATGCTTAAAATCTTAGCAAGAAGGCCACTCCTTTTTATTACTCAAGACAAGTTTTCACTCTGCGTGAAAATACTCCATTTTTATGTTTAATTTGCCACTTAAAGAGTACTTTTTAAATCCGGATAAGATGATTTAAAAATATTTTTATGGTCCTAAATATTGTTTGGCGCATTTAACAAAAAATTGTAATGGGCAAATTGTTGATGCTCATACAATAGTAAAAAATATTTAAGGGAAATTTCAGAAAACAAACATGTCTACTATCCGACTTCTTCTTTCTTTAATAAAAAAAATCTATAAGCCTAAACAAAAATTGAAATGGAAAGACGAGGTGTTGACAATTGATCGCATATTTTAAATTTTTCTAGTTAGCGAGCAATTGTCAATAAAATACTTAATGTACTTTTACTATTGTTTGTATTAGGTAGCCATGGAACTGGAAGGTAACACTTTTTCTTCGGATAACCTTGCCACAACCACTCGTCCATAACGCTGGATGGGCCTTTCAAAGAAAAAATATGAAACTGTAGCCAATCCTATTGATATTATGATCACAGACAGTGCTGCTAATAAGTTATTTAGTGTTGCAATACATGGTTCTTGATTAAAAAGAATGCCATGAATAAGGCCATTAATTGTTTGATGATACATATAAAGTCCATAAGAAATCATACCAGTTTTTATCAAGAGTCGATTGCACCAAATTTTATTGAAAATACTATTTTTATAAGTATACACGCGAAGAATTGCAATCGCCCACATGATAGATATCACGCTTTGCTTCAGTGGAAAAATAGTATCCATCATTCTAGGCCACCATGAAGGTGTAAAATTCATGGTAATTATGTATAAAAAGAATAAAGCAATGAGATCGAGTACTACCCTGTAATGAGACACAAAATTAAAAGCTTTCTTACTTCTTAAGATAAGTGCCAATACCACACCGTACATAATTCCATCCATACGGGATGGAAGGAGCACATAAGCTGCATACCAATCTCCAAAAATTTTCAGGAACACATCGCGGAAAACTGGAGCTATAAAGAGACTTGCTATAACTAAAGTAATTAGTCTTTTTTTGGGCATAAAATAAACGGCAAGAGGAAACAATAAATAAAACTGATCTTCTATTGCTAAGGACCATGACATAGCCATCCATCTGGGACCACCATACCCATGAATTGCAATGGGGATGCTTTGGGTGAAGGTGGCAAAAGTCCATAATGGAGGCCTATATTTTGCTAAAAGCCAGTTATTGAAACGCGTAATATGAAAATGATCCGTTATAAAAATTGCTGCTGCATAGGATGCGAGCATCAAAAGCAACGGGAAAAATACGAGTCACTCGTTTAATCCAAAAAATTTTAAAAAAGTGAGGCTTGTTTTTAGTATCAAGAAGGATACCGCCTATGAGAAAGCCTGAAAGAACAAAAAAAAGATCGACACCGCTTAATAAAAGTTGGAAGGTATGTTGGCGAAAAAGTGTTACCCATGGGTTAGAGTTAGATATAATACCGGTCAAGCAGTGTAATACCAACACTGAAAGACAAGCATAGCCTCTAATGCCATCTAGTTCAGGAGTATGTTTCAAATGGGTGCCAACCCAAGGGCCAGTAGATGGGACATAAGATTTTGAAGGAAAAAGTTTTTTAAAAAAAATATTGGAAGCAAACTTAGGAACTAATTTTTTTAGATTTTGTGCCCATACAATTAAGAACCTTACATCAATTCCCTTAGATATCTTTAACATTGATTTTAATCTCCTTATATTAAGATCTTGCATATTATCTCAACTGAATTTGAAAACAAAGATGTAGCTATAATGTAACTAAAGTTTTCAAGTTTTCTGCTAATTATCTAATTATTAGGAAATTATGAGGGATTATGGAATGTGATTTGCGTGCTGTTTAAACCAGTTAGAGTAGCCTGGTTGAGCACAACCAGGATTTCATTCCCAATATTTTGATTACCCGGAAATCACAATGACTTTTTTTAAAAATACTTTTGGGAAACTTCATGTTAATTATCGTGATAGGAGTATCAAGATACTTTTTAAAATTGTGCCAAAAATTGCGGTACACTTAGATTGGTATACTTTTGAAATTTTTTATCATACCTTATTGATTTTACTATGCCGGATAGGTGCGGCAACTATTCTTACAGGAATTGGATTATTTGCTTATGATCGCTATAAGGAAAATGAGGATAAAGTGAACTCAAATTTAGAGTTAGAACCCCGTTCTAATTTTTGCTTCTAAGTTTTCCGTTTGAGTATCCAGTTTAATACAGCCAACTTGGGAACAACCAAGTTGGCACCCTCCAATAAAATAGTGTTTGATCAAAAATCAATCACAGTGGCAGCATTCTTCATTTCATCACTATTGCAACAAGAAGTATTGCATCAAAATTGGGGGTAATTGAATTTTTCATATGAAGCTCCAAAAAAGTTCGGCGAATAATCTTTGATTACACTCGCTGACTGGAGAAGTAGAGGGGGCACTTAAATCATTCATTTTCATTTCACTAACATGGTAAGATACATTTCAGGAGGGTTAAATTTTTAAAAAATTGGATGATTCATCGAAATTATGGAAAATAAAACTTTATCCGCTTTATTAACAGCATCAAAAATGACTCTTGCGGGAATTATAGCTTGTATCTTTTCATTCCTTGTTCCTTGGACTTATAGTTTTTGGGCTGTTATTAGCGTCGCTGCTGTGACCCGTCCCGGATTAACCCACACTTATTTAAAAGCTATTGCTAGAAGTGCTGGCACACTCATTGGTGCAATTCTTGCCTATCTATCCTTTTGGCTCGCCGGCCACAATGCATTAATATTAATTTTATGCTTTTTTACAATTATTTCTCTTGTTAGCTATCTTTCATTGCAGCGATCATTTCTTAGTTATTGCGGTATTATTATTGGAATAACTGTAATAATCATTCTATCCAGTTCTGCGCAATATGAGCCGATCACCACCATTATTTTACATAGAATTATTGATGTTTTGGTTGGAATATTAGCAATATTACTAGTCAATATCCTTCTTAGATTTTTCTTTCAAAAAAATGAACCCGTTAAAGAGAATTTGAAAATGGAGTTTCTCAGCAATTTTGAGTTGCTATTTAACTGGTACGAAAATAAATATCTAATTAAAACTGCTATAGCAATTGGTTTTACAGCGAGCCTGACTTTTTTGCCTTGGTTGTATTTGAAATATCCGGGAGGATTTTGGGTTACTGTTTGTTGTCTCTTTATAATGGAGGAAAACATAATCAACGTAAAAGAAAAAATTTGGTTAAGATTTCTAGCCCATGTACTAGCCGCAGCTATTGGAGCCATTTCCGCGTTTTTAATTGGTACTCACCAATGGCTAACTCTTATTCCTCTATCAATGACCTTTTTCTTTTGTGGATATATTATGGTTACTAGCGATGTCTATGGAAAAGCAGCAAATACTTTGGCTATTGCCGTATGTATTATGCTTCTTTCAGGATCCAGCGAGGGCACAAGCCTTACAATAACGGCTTCACGGTTTATTAATACCATCATCGGATTAGGATTAGGATTTTTCTCCACTTGGCTTTTTATATCGAGGAAAGCACCACCTCCTCATCTACTCGAAGAACATGAGCATTTAAGATAATCAAAGAACTTTTTTATGATACGCTTCAGTAAGTTCCATTTTGGAACTCACTGCCTAAAACTTTAAATTTGGTACTCACTGTCTATCAAATCTTACAAATTTCCATTTAAGTCTTTTCGAGATTTAAAAAGTAACGAGTCGCTTTAAGTTCGCCAGTTCGTTTGAGAATATTTTTTTTCACCAAGTCATTCAAATCTCTGGTTGTTGTAGCGATCGGTGCGCCTGTTATGCTCATATAATTTTTAGCACTTAAACCACCAACAAATCCATCTGGTCCGGCGTGAAATAATTTTAATAAAACTTTTTCTTGCCTTGGATTAATTTTCCCTTCCGCTTCCCTTAAAATAACGGCCTTCTTAATAATAAAATCAATATACAAATAAGTGCTTTGTTGCGCTTCTAAAGCGATGTTAGCAAACCAGATTAACCAAGATGTGAGATCTAAGGTTTTACTTGCTAAACCTAACTGTTGATAATATTCCTTTCTCTTTTTTAATAATATTTTTGCCAATACTGTCATTACTGGTTTTGAAAATCCTTGTGATAGAGCTTTTTCTGCTATAGCTCGTCCTATTCTTCCATTCCCATCCTCAAAAGGGTGGATGCTCTCAAACCATAAGTGGGCTATTCCTGCTCGAGTTAATGTCGGTAAAGGTGCTGCTCCGACTGGAGAGCTCCTTTCAAACCAATTAATAAATTGATCCATTTCGGCCAGAACACGTGTTGAGGGAGGGGCTTCAAAATGGATTTTTCGATCATAATCAGGTCCAGAAAGAATTTGCATTGCTTCTTCATGCTTACGATATTGACCAATATGTTCCAAATGCTGGCTAGCCCCCATTAAAAATTGATGCCATTCAAATAAAATCTGGTGTGTTAGGGGGCTAGAAATCGTTTGATATAAATTAACCATCATTTTAGCGATCCCACGCTCTGCCAAGCTAGCTCCTGGAACTTTTACAGACAAGCCTAACTCTTTTTGTATAGAAGATTGCACGCTATCTTTATTTAAATGCTCTCCCTCTATTTCAGAGCTATCTAAAGCGTCCGTACACATTAAATCAATAAATAAATTTTGCTTACCTTCCTGAGAAATGTGTTGCGAAGAACCAATAATAATACCTGCATTCTCAGTAAAAGATTGCTCAAGCATAACTAATTTATCTGAGTCCCAAGTAAATTTTGGCCAATTTTCAAGCTGCCAATTCCATTTCATGATTAATAACCTCATATTTTATTAATCAAAATATAGCACAATAGTGATTAATAAAGTATGGGTTTTTTAATCAGAGAACTAGGGATTTTTAGTCTCTTTAGCAAGTGAGAGGGGGAAATTTTCACTTGTTTACTTTCATTTTAGGTCAGAGATAACTGATATTTTTACCAGAGATCATTGTTCCACCCTCCTCCCATGTGAGTTATTAACACAGATATTATACTTTTAAAAATGAATTGCGCTGCCGTCTAATACGGGCTACGCGCTACGCTAGCTATGCTGCGTGGTTTAGGTTTGCGAATTTGTAATGAAATTACTTCATTGAGTCGCTTATTTATTGAACATGCTGCGATATAATGGGTGATTTCCGTTATTGCTTTCTATAATATGTGATTTTATTCTAAAATAACTTTACAAGGCTTCATATCATGTACACTCCTACAGAAATTGATAATTCGTCCTTCAGAAATCTGCTTCATAGTACAATAGCCCAAATTGATTCGTTTTATGGGACTTTTAAGGATAAATATGAGACAAATGATAAGGGAAAATTGAATTTTCTAACATCATACACAAATGGTTCTTCGGCTTTTAGAAAGGATATTTTAGATGATTCAAAATATATTCTTCAGAGTTTAAAACGTAGTCCACCAAGAAATTTAGAGGAATTAAAAGGATTTTTTGAAGCTACAATAGGTAAGTTACAGAGTAAATGCCTTAAGAATGGCTTTCATGAATCTTCATTATTAAATCTGCTAAAAGAAATTTGTTCCAATTTAGAAAGCATTAATTCTAACGAATTAAAAGAAAATACAAGTATATCTTTTGGGAAATAGCGGGATCAGAGTTGGTAACAGCAAGCGTAGGTTGTCTTCGTCTAATACGAGCTACGCTTGCTAAAATGGTTAACAACGTGCTTATTAATGCTGGCTGGATAGTTCCTGGTAATGATGGCAAAGCCTCTCAGAAGCGTAGAATTAAAGGGGTTGGCATTCCCAGATGCTATGTGTTCACCGAAAAAGTCTGGTCTGATGAGTTTTAATTGTCCCATTTGTTCCACTTATTTTTAAGTACACTGTTCAGAAATTTAATTTGTTGTTTTGGTATTGCCGAGGCTACGGGCACGACACTACGACGCTGATTTTTGGATACTACGACAAGATGCAAATTGTTCTATAATTAACAACAAATGAATGGAGTTTAAAAATGGAATTTAGAGATAAATTATATTCATTATTCAAGTTTCACCTATGTTTGAGCAATGGTGTTTGTGATAGAGATGGTCATTACGTTCCGATTGATGATGCAATTAGTGGTGACTTTGATTCTAATCGAAAGCATTTTAGAGAAGGTGAACTTGGCAGGAACTGCCTGCCAAATTCAAAAATCCAAACATCAGTATGTTCCATTTTGGAACCCACTGCTTAGATTCTCAGAATGAACTCCCCGGGATTTCCGGATAGTTCAAAATTAAAGAATATATATTATCCAGCAGCACTATATTGAATATTAAAATCTAAAGCCTTAGCAATTGGTTTAGAATTTTTCCCAATTTTCTTCATTTCAATAATTCCGTAGCGAGCCATTGTGCTAAGTGTACGACTCAAATTGCCAGGTTCACGTTTACTTAAGGCAGCAAGCTCTTTAATTGACTCAGGCTTTTGTTCATCGATTATTTTCAATAGTCTCATATTGTTTTCATTTAATACTTCACAAAGTGATTTGATTGAACTAAACCAAATCTTAGGTTCATTTTTTTTAGGTTTATAACGCCCAGAAGCAATTTCAATAGTACGACTTTGAAATTTATCTCGTGACATAATACCAACTTGTAATGTTTTCATTTTTTATCTCCATTATTCAATTTTTGAATAATTGAATTCACTTCTTGAAAAAAATCTCGCAAAAGCTGTTCAGCACTTTCAAACTCATAAGGAGTTCCCTTATCATTTATTGAGGTATGAACGTGATCATACTTAATAATACGCCCCGAATACCGACCGCTTTCTTTAACTTTGATTCCATGTGCATTATCAAACCCTAGAATCCGCTGATTGTAATTATCATGAAGAGTTAGATTATATCTAATACCATGAGGCCTCTCTTCAGTTGGCTCAACTAAAAATGCTTCTATCTTGTACCAATAACCATTTTCCTCTGTGTATTCCGTACCATCTAATGCAAGTAAATTTTCTAGCCCTACATCCTTCATTAAAAATCCAAAGATATCATCCGGTGATATTCATAGTATAATATAAATTCCGGATAAATAGTTCTTTTAAGTTAATTAAAATTCTAGACAGCAAGATCGGACCCTAGGCACTGTATATCCATCCTCCTATTCTCTAGTTATAACCAAACAAGATTGGCGTGATATTCTATAATTATAAAGTGCCAGTCACTGAATATCCTGCTGGAGCAACTTTAAAGGAATATAATGAATACAGGGCCATTAAATACAACCACTATTAACGAAAGTCATCTGGAATATGATTTGTCAAAATTTGATGATATTTTTAAATTAATAAAAAATGAACAAATAGGTGTCATAAAACAAAAAATTATAGAATATGCTAAAACCAAATTAAAACTTGAGCATTACCATTACCTTTTCTTATATAAACCTGACGAATCAATTAATAACATTGATTCGGATAGAATCTATTGGGCAGTTACTGGTGACATTAGTAAAGATATTTTACTTATAATAAATAGTAATGGGGGGCAAATTGAACCAGCATATTTTATTTCTAAGATCTGTAAAGAAAAATCAAAAAGTAAATTTGTTGTATCAATCCCTAGCAGAGCAAAATCTGCAGCCACACTAATTGCTCTGGGTGCCGACGAAATCCATATGGGTTCATTAAGTGAACTTGGTCCAATAGATCCTCAATTTAAAGGGCTTCCCGCTCTAAGTTTAAGTAGTGCTTTGGAATGTATTTGTGATCTTTGTAAAAAATTCCCAGAAACATCAAACATGTTTGCTGAATATTTGGCTAAAACTCTTACATTAGAACAATTGGGTTATTTTGAAAGAATTTCAGGATCCGCTGAACATTATGCTATTCGTTTATTAGAAAACAAAACAAAATTACTAGCCAATAAACCTGACGAAATATCACATAGATTAGTGTATGAATATAAAGATCATTCTTTTGTAATAGATAAAGATGAAGCAAAAGAAATTTTTGGGTCCAAAATAGTAAAATTAAATTCAGATGAATACCTAATTGGTTCCGAAATTTATCATTTTCTTGAAAAAGTCAGTCTCATATTAAAATATGAAAAAAAACTAGATATAAAAATTGTTGGTACTATTGAGCAAATGGAAATTTTTAAAATTTAAAAAGCACAATAAACTAGGACATGTGACCAGAAACTGAATCCTATATATATGCTGTGTAAATATAATTTTATACTAGGGAAATCACATTGAATTTATATCAAACTCTATTTTAGGAGGTAGATCAGTCATAGCATAATGAACAAATTGTTTGCCCAGTTGGGTTAGCTCATATGGCTCAATATCATCAAATGCAGATTTAACAGTATTACTTTGGGTGTTAGATCCACTTTTGCTGCTACTTTTTAAATACCTTCCATGATAATCAGTTTGTCTATATTGTCTAATAACTCCGCCAGTGGACAGATCTCTAATTAACAATTTAAATAGGTCTGCATCTGCTGAATCTTCTCTAACGGCTATTTTATTCATCTTTTTCCATATTCCTGCTCTTGTTATTCCATTTGTATTATATATAGCGCTTATTACTTTAAAATGAAATTCAGAATAGATATCAATCCAATCAATAAAAAGCTTGATTACATCGTCGCTAACCAAATTAGTAGCTGCTGTATTAGATAAAATATTTCTAATTAAAACCCTTTTCTCTTCACTTTCAGCACCCGACCAATCTCTAAAAGCTTTTCGCATCAACGACTGGTATTCTTTGCTTTCAATTCGTTCAATAATTTTTTTATCCTGTAAATCGAGTCTTGCCATTATCTCAATAACAGTTCTATATTTTTCCTTTAGCTCATCCTCAAGCATACAAAGCCAATGTTCAAAAAATTTATTTGCTCTATCCTGTTCTTTTTCAGACCAATATCCTGCAATAGCAGAGAGCCCTCCACCAACCAAAGGAATTACTCCCCCAACGGCTTGGAGGGCTGCTCGTCCTATTTTTGATGCTCTATTACTTTCTGGTTTGTCTTTATTTTCAGTCATTTTACTCACTTAAACTTAAAAAATAATATCAGCCTCTACCTACTTTAAAAGTATTACCAATTGGAGTTACTTTTTTTAAAAGATCTTTATGAAATGCTGATGATAACCTTTGACTACCTTCAAACCAAGTACAGCTCATATTATCATCTTTATCAATAGATTCTATGGCCATATTTGGTCCGCCAGAATTCAGTTTCACTACATCGCCTACTTGAATTTCAACCTTCATATTTTTCACTCCCAATTAATCCATGATCTGTGACGTTAAAGTATAGATAAATAATTACATTTTTACTAAATGCATCACTGCAATATTGTGCAGTGACGCAGGAATATTCAACATCACTGACCCTCCAACACTAAGACTTAAAAGATCATCTGTCCTGACGCACCAGATAAGATAGGACAAAATATTTCCTGTAACGGTATTGCTCCCAGATCTACACTTTGTTATTTTTTAGATGCAGCATGACTGATGAATCGGTGAAAATCCGATGAAACGCTTAGGCGTCTTATGCTAAGCCACTCTCATTCCCTAACCTTGTGGCTGGACGTATAGTCGGGAAACCCTTCAGGAACCTTTACCGTTCGGTAAAGGGAGTTCTTCGGAACTCTAAGTCATTTCATTTGACCATGGATTAGAGATAAAGCCCTGCTTTATCGCTTGCATTTACTTTATTTTATTGAGGAGAAAACCCCCAGAAAAACTACAGCAGTGCCGGCGAGATCGTTTGCCTTATAACGATTGATTTGCCCCGCTTCTTCGAGCTTTACGGCTTTGCTGGTTTCAACAGAGAGTGAAACCGCTCGACCAACACTAAACAATACACAGGGCATTTATTTTTTAATTCATTTTTGCGGATAGGAAGATGCGTACACAATCCTTAAGACAATTCGCTAATCGACAAATCAAACAGGATAGGCAAGGTAAATACCTGTATCGTAAACACCGTGCCTATGTCATCCATAAGATGATTGATGACTTGTTTGTTATTCGGCAAATGCCACCTTCATGGCAGGCGTTGCAATCTGAGCAGGTGCACAAGCTAGTGCGTTACTGGAAAAAACAGAATGTTAATACAGTCACTATAATGCGATACATGACCATTATTCGCCGTTTTTTGCGGATGAGCGATTGTCCTATTAGCAATATTGATAACCAATCCCTTGAACTCACAAGACCTAAAGCAAGAAAAAAGAGGAGGAAAATAATCCCTCCCGATATTTGGAAGTCACTTCATGATCCTATAGCCAGAGTAATCATGGGATTACAAACAGAGTTCGGACTCACTTTCAAAGAAGCGATTCTGATTAAGCCACATATTCATGTCAGCGAACGCTCTCTTTGGATAACCCGAGAAATTACTTTTAATTCCAGCGACCGTACCATACCTGTACGAACTGAAAACCAGACAGTGGTACTCAATCTTTTTAACTGGCTCACGCAACAAAATGGTAACTTTCTCCAATTAAAATCTTATGAGGAAATCCGCATCATCTGGCGCAGTGCATTGGCAAAGTACCGTTTATCCAGTACCAAAAGCTGGCGATATTTGTATGCCAAACAAATGTATTCTTGCCTGCTACCTGAATATGAAAACTACAAGACTTGCTTGCTGATACGTGATGAGATGGGAATAAAATCTCGGAATACTCTGTGGCTATATCTTAAAGACTAAAAATTTAACTGGGACAATTGGGACTTGCGGGACAGCCCATAAATACTGGCTTATAGCCGACCCAATATGTCCCAACATTTAAAAATATTGGGACAAATGTTCTGATTTATCGAGAAAAATTACTCTCCACCCCAAATTTTATCTGTAAATACATATAATCTGGGTGTTCCAACGCCTTTAACTCTTGGTTTATGAGAGGGCAATCCATCTGCTGCTGGCTTTAACCAACCTTCATTCATTAATACACGCACTACCATTCGAGGCTCAAACCCCAGACATAGCTCTTTTTTAAAGACTTCCGTCAATACCATATACACGCGAAAACCCGCCTCATCGGTACAATAAAACCCGGCACGATTTTGAATCCTCTCATTGTTTGGCGTTCTGATATTATCAAACCGACTGGCACCATGAGATTCAAAAAATGCTCTGACTTGAGCTAATATCGCTCTGTCCTCCTTGTTGCCCTCCATGCCAAAATGTTCCAGCCATGTTCTATAACATTTGTAAGCCGCGTAGGTAGACTCGCCTTCTTGCCAGCCGGTCAATCCATATTGGCTAGCCAATTCGCCTGCTACTGCAACCAAGGCAAACCTCCGGGCTACGCGGATAATTTGCCCCGTTGAATCCGGTAAGACAGTACTATTCACAAATTCTTGCATCGCATCAGCAATGCCAGTTGCAATACTTGGTTGATTTTCCACCACCTCTTGCAGCCATGCCATGCCCACTGCACCATAATACTTACTGGAGTATTCCTTTAAGGATAAGGCCATGGTAGCAGGGCTAAGTTGATTATGGATATTTTCAAAAATCCCCTTTTGCAACCCAGCATCAGCTTCAATATCTGCTAACCTTATTTCTTGGCCTGCATTCGTTTTCTGCCCTACTCTGGCCATCAAAGACATTAATGATTCCTCTCCAGCAGAGAGAAAAAACAATGACCATCGAGACGATGGCTTGACCGTTCCATGACGTGAGGCTCGCGTTTTACCTTGACCATTGGCCAGTAAATAAGCCGCTTCCCCTGCTTCTTTGGGATCCATCTGACTTAATTCATCCAGAATTAATAAGCCATCGTTATGCAGAGCAGCCAGTCCTTCAAGTCCGTTAGTGGTACTGCGCCATAATCGGCAGTATGCCTGTGGATTACCCCAAACCGAAGCCGCTATTTTTAAAGCGGTACTTTTACCACTAGAAGAAGCTCCTCTGAAATGAAATCCGCCTGAATCCTCACCAGCAATCTTAGCTAAAGCAGGAGCAAAAGCAGTAGATATGGCAAAAACCAACCGAGAATTGCCAGAGGCAAGACGGCCTATTGATTCACGCCAATCATCTACAGTGCCGGATACAGACATAGCAGATTCAATCGCATGACTATTTGAAAAACAATTTTCTCGGAGGAATGTCCTATGATTTGTGAAGCAGTGACAAAGAGGTTTTCATGCCAACCCAGTTTTTCAACACAACGTGCCCGATCTTCAACTGGAAAGACTTGTAAATAAGTAGCCAGTAAATCCCGAGAAATTCTATGAGGTGAAATAGTTAAACCTAGGCTAGCCAATTCCCGTCTAACTTCGGAGGCATCTCCTTGTAATAAAGCTAAAGGCATAGCCCATTGATGAATGATTCCATCATCATCCTGCCATTCGAGTAATCTACCCCACTCCCCACTTTTAGCATCACGAGTTTTAGCTACTACATACAAAGGAGAACAAATCCTTTGGCGCCATTGGATTACCGTCTTTATCTTTTCCAAGGAAAGACACGCCCTGCTCATTTAATTTAAAACAACCTCCAGCGTATTCACAGGTTATAGGGCTATGACCGTTTTTGTTTTTTAACATAATAATTTGATTTTGCAGCATCATTTTACTCCGGCAACGTTCATGGCAGATAGAGACCCTATCCATCCGTGAACAATCTATTTTCTTCAATGGAATTTATTCGTTGACCAGAGAAAGCAACTCCCCAACGTCACTAGTAGAGCGATAGATTTTCTGTTGCTGGAGAAAAGACAGCACATCACTTTTGCGATACAAAACCTTATGGCCTATTTTAAGATAGGGAACGCCCTTTCCTTCCCAACGATTGCGTTCCAAAAGTTGGGTGGAACAATCTAAAACAGCCGCCAAAGTGTGTTGATTAAACAACGCAGAAGTTGGTGCGGATTCAAATTCGTTTAATAGTTGTAACCGAGATAGTTTTTTATTCATATGGAACCTCATCAAATGATTATTCATTCAGCTTAATGCCGACGGTACGCGTCCTGCTCGATGAATATCAATTGACTGTGTCCGGCCGGATAATAGTCGTGATATTTCATTTTCCGTGACTTTTACAGGACCGTGGACCCGCAAAAGTTTACTGCTCGCGATAAGTATTGCTTGGAATTTAAAAGGGCGTCAAGCGCTTTAAAGCCTCGTGATCTTATTGTTATTAAATGATACTTTTTGTTACTAAAAAAATTTTTCTTGAAAAATATGTCCCATTTGTCCCAAGCGATTTCTTTGAATCGGGACATTGAAAATTTAGTGTTTATAAGTTTGTCCCGATTGTCCCATTTGACCCATTATTTTAGTAAATGATTTACCTTTAAAAAGACCACATTTGGTTATTCATGCATAACACATTGCAAATCTATTTTTTCGTATTTTAAGTTTAATTTGTCTCGAAAGATATTGAGAAAATATAATATGGTAAAATTTACCCAATCTAACCAGAAAACCCTCGTTCAACCTTGCTCAATTTATATAGAAAATTCATTAGTTATTTTTCTATCCTTGGTGCATGAGTGCACCATATTTATGGTGAACACATAAATTATTGAGTCGAAAAATCATATAAGTTAAGCAAAGGTTGTTTATTATGGCTCACCATGAGAGCGCACCACCTATTCACCGCCATTTTTTTCAATATTTTATAAAAAAACCGTCCTCTATCCTTATACAGCCTTCTTAATATGGGCATTTTTAATAATGCGAAAGGTGTGTGTTATATTGATGTTTATAAGATATCTTTATTTTGCCTTGCCTTATTCATTTATAAATTAATTAATCTTTAGTGCAAAACAATTGCACGTCTGAGATTGATAAAATGTATCCATGGCATTAAAACGCTAGTGTCCATCTAGATCCCGATTATCTTGATTACTAGGCTAGGTGTAATAATCAGATTTAATGTATTGGCCTTACGTGTCATCTCACTTTGAATAGGTTATCTATTTTGTTTATTGATGGTAGCACCTTTTGAAATTAATTCCTCAGTATCCATTACTACAGAGAATGATCTTATCGATCCAATTTTTAATATATAGGGTTTTGATTTGATTTTTTTTACGTTTCTGTAAATAGCAATTCGTAACTCTTGCTGCCATTGGTACTTTTCCAATTTTCTAAAAACTCCTAATCGACCATTATACGAATCAGAAACATAATCAATATGTCTAATAAAAAAAGGTTCATTCGGAATTTGAATAATATTTTTTAAACTTTCCATAGCTGATTGAGTTTTTGATATAAATCTAGGGACATCCAAAATAACTATAGCTTTATCCCCTTTAAATTCTCGGAAATTTTTATCTAAAAAAAATTTGGTTATCCCTTCCGGTAATTTTTCAAATGAGAAAGCGCTTAAAGAAAATAAATTGGAATTTTCAACATAATTATTATGAAAATTACATCTACCAAAAACTCCATTAGGAATTAACTCATCTTTATCATTACTGATTTTAATAATAACGTCTTCAGCTCGATAACTTGAATCGATGCCTTCAAGATCATCCCCTACAGTATTTTTTTCTTCAAAATTCCTAAAATATTTGAAAGGATTCATATAAAGATAGCCTTTTAGAAGATCCTCCACATATTCATTTTTAATGATTTTAATTAATACCTGACAAGAAAACTTATTGTCAGGATATGTGTTCATAGATAATGGTAAATTATTAGCTTTTGTCATCGGTGTATTCAGAAAGTTAACCATTAATAAATAATAGCTTATAATTCTTGGCTTTTAGTACGAAGTAGAACTGCTTGTAATTATGAAAAGAGAAGTTAATAATTGTAGCTTTATCTTTTTTATCTAATAGATTAAAAATACGTAGTTAGTAGAGTAAGAATGTATAGGTTAAAATCCACAGTTTACTCATGAACTCTATTACTCAGCCTAGTAAGTGTCTTTAAAGATTTCAAATTAAGAAATTTGGTAATTGGAAAGATGGACTCTTTTAAGCCTAGTCGCATCATAGTTGCTTTATTGCATAATAAGACCTACCATTAGTCAATATGTGGAAAATATTTAGCTCGTGGAACCCGGTATAATCAAGGAGAGGTAATGAGCTTATATCTTGCAATTGGCCATATTGTAGGGGCATGCATTGTTCTTTTTCTATTTGAATCAGGGATACTATGGTTAGCAGCATATCAAATGAAAAAAAATGAAAAACTTGCTCTGCTAGAAATTTCATCATCCCTTGGTATTGATATAGCTGAGTTATATAAGGAAGAATTATCTCCTGGTTTAGCTCCTAAAATAACAGCATTTTTTCTTGATCGATTTAGTAATGACCTATTTAGAAATAGGATATCCGATTTATGTGGATCAATCTTAACTATATGGCAAGTATTAGGATTTCTTATTAATATAGCTCTGTTTATTTATGTTGTTTGGTTAACCTTTACAGAAAACATAAGTTACGCAAGATATGCATGGCTTATTATTCCTATTAGCGTATTTTTCTGGATTATTAGTTTTGTTTTTTCTATATTATGTTGGCTGATTACTGGGAGATATCCTGGACAAGCAAAGCAAGTAAGAAAATTAGTAGAAAATCAATAGTATTATTTCAAAATTAGCACCCCAATATACCCAGATCCAAGACCTCTGGTCATGGTTGTTAATGGAGTAAGAAATATAGATAAACAGCCGAACAATTTAGAGATCTCTCTTCGTTGTGAAATTCAATCATTGCTGCCTCTATTTAAACAGTAGCTACATATCCCGTCTTCTATATTATCTATATCCGTTTCCTGCACACCACATATTTTACATTCAAGATCACTGTCTGTTTTTTCAGTTTGGCAACTTAGGCATGCCATATGTGACTTAAAAAAGGAGAGATTATGACATTCAGGACAGTAAGTTAGATTATCAATCCCCGATTGCATATCCTCATGATTATATCTATCTGATGTAACCGCATAATTCAAAAGGTTGATAATATCATTTATAAATGTATCGCATTTTGAACATTTCCCTTCACAATCAAAAAGGTCATCACTATTGCATTGGTATACAATCAGTTTTGACCTACATTTTGGGCAAGTAGTATTTTTTAAATAAGCCTTTACCCAGCTAAAACAATTAATTCTATCAATGGTATCATGACATCGCTTCAGTTCTTTTGCCCACAATTGGTGCTCATTTAAAAGAACTTCCCAAGTGCTTTGGCCTAAGCATCTTTTTGTATCTAGTTTAAGATTCGACCGTATAAAATCGTCAATTAATACAAATGCATCTGATAGCAACTGTTTTAAAAGATCATTATTTTTTTGGGGAAATAGGTGCTCAATAAAATTTCTTTCTTTTCGAAACCCATCAAAATTGAGCCAGTCTATTTGTATCCCTAAGGATTGGCAACGTTTTTTAATTTCCGTAGTATCAATCGTTTTAGTAGGTAATTTGTCTGGATTTTTTCTTCTTACAATTACATCAGAACCATTTAATTCAAAATTTATATCTTCTGAAATTAATAAATATTGATCTTTTACTGGTGATAGTTCCCATAATTTTGCTTTATAGAGAAGAACTAGACCGGAATAGATGTTTCTAACCGCAGAAAGCATTCTTTTGGAATCATCTTTTGAAAAATCCTCAACACCCATTTGAATCGAGCTAATTGCATTAGAATATAGATTATTAGAGTTTTTCATTTGTATAATTTGTTGGGGATATACTTACAAGTGTAGTCTTTTATATCCAAACGTATTACAAATAATTCTAGTAGAGTGATTCTTGCGGCGCATTTATTTAATACTATTATCTTTAGAATATTGGTTAAAATCCTCATTAATTTTGCCAAACAGCGATTTCAATCTGATGAATATATATAAGAAACTAAATTACTTAGACTTATAAATGATCTACGTCCAGATTTTCTTGAATCTCTTTATAAGTTAATAAGGGGTCAAGTGGCTTTTCATTAAAACAAAAAATAATAAGTAGAATTGTATTAATGAAAAGCGGCTGATCCCATTATTTTTCCTTACTTACAATCAGGACTAAGATTCTTATCACTAAAATGCACCACTCCTTTCTTATCAGTACACTTATGAATAGTTATGATTGAATTTTGAATAGGTGTAGTTGAATTTGAATCATAATTATTATTTAAAGAGTTATAATCACTAGGGTATCCGCAAGTGCAAGATGGAGAATCTGTGCCATCAGCACAAATATTAAATCCTGTTGTAGAATTACATCCAGCCACTCCCCCATGGTGAGAGCAACAACCTGATTTGGCATATAAAGAAGAATTAAACAAGAATAAAACAATAGTAACTTCTATTAAGAATCTAGTATCCATATCGTGTCCTTTCGACTGAAATACTGATACTTAGAGTATAGATTAGAAAAAATGCAATATTTTATTGCGACACAGATGCGACACAAAAATTAAGTACCAAATAGATTTAACGTAACCTATTGATTTTACTATGCCGCTGCGCGGAATCGAACCGCGGACCTTTTGATTACGAATCAACTGCTCTACCGACTGAGCTACAGCGGCTTATGGAAAAGTATACCCAAGTTGTATGTTGATGCAACTTTTAGTAGACGTCTTAATTGTAAAATCGAAATACGCTCTTTTGTATATAAAAATAATGATTATTACTTTTTTTATTGTCTATTCTCTTAGATAAATCAACAAATAAGATATTTTGTAATAATTTTCACTAATTTAGTAAAAAAATATCCAAATAGGTAAAAAATGATTTATAATACCCTGCTTTAAAATTTTTTATATCAGTTAAAAAAGAAATTTAGTATAAATAAAAAATATTTCAGATTTTTTAATTGAGAATGGTTTTAAATTATTGCAGATGAATATAACATAGCGTCACCCAAAAATATGACAACCTGTGAGAAACAAACAGCCCGTGAAAAAGAGTAAGATTGAAACAGACAAACCCATTAAAGATAGTGGTTATAGCCGAAGATTGAAAGACCGTCATGTGCAGCTAATTGCCTTGGGGGGAATTATCGGCTCAGGCTATTTTTTAGGTACCGGTGAAGTAATTAACCTGGTCGGACCTGCCGTGTTTCTAGCTTATATACTAGGCGGCTTAATTATTTTTCTCACCATGCTTTGCATGGGTGAGCTTGCTGTGGCAATTCCCATTTCAGGCTCCTTTGTTACTTATACCGCTGATTTTATATCTCCATCCGTTGCCTGTGGCGTAGGCTGGTCGTATTGGATAAGTTGGGTCGCCTATATCCCCGCAGAATGTGTTGCAGGGGGTATCATCATGGAAATGTTTACGGGTGTAAATGGTTATGTCTGGGCGGTTTGTTTTGGTTTACTAATTACCTATATTAATCTTGCGAAAGTAGATACTTTTGGTGAAATCGAATTTTGGCTGGCTTTAATTAAGATTTTAGCTTTATTTGGCTTTGTTATTTTGGCTGTTTTAATCTTCTTAGGCCTTATTCAGGGGCCAGGATCGGATGGATTTATTGGATCTAAATACATTTTCGGCGATGGAGGACTCCTTCCTAACGGTACCATGTCCTTATTAACCGCTATGGTTCTGCTGTTAGTCAACTATCAAGGCTCTGAAATCATTGGTCTTGCTGCAGGAGAATCAGAAAACCCTGCACGGATGATTCCCCATGCAATTCGCAATGTAACCTTAAGAATTCTTTTCATCTACATTATTCCGGTATTTTGCTTGGTATTAATTTTCCCTTGGCAAAAAGCTGGATTATCTAACTCCGTGTTTGCAGATGCCCTAAACTTTTACAATCTAAAGTGGGCTGGTGCTGTAACCAGTTTTGTGACACTGAGTGCAACCTTATCTTGTGCTAATTCAGGATTTTATGGCACAGTTCGTGCTCTGAATGCTTTGGCTCGTGATGGTATGGCGCCACATACTTTTGCCAAATTTAATCATAATTCAGTACCCCAAAATGCAATTATTGCTACCTTAATCACCATCTGGATTCTTTTAGGCGTTGGGTACTTTTTCGGACAGACCCAACTCTACATCGCCCTACTTCTTGTCTCTGGATTTACAGGAACTCTGGCTTGGATCTCCTTGTGCACTTCACAAATTCGGTTCAGGAATCGATTATACCAAGCTGGCTATACTACAGCGAACCTGCGCTATGTAACTCCATACTCTCCCTATACTGGGATCCTCGCAATCATCCTGATGTGTATTGCCTTATTCTTCCTTGTGTTGAATAAAGACCCTACTTATAAGCTTGCTTTTTACATAGGTATGGTTAGCTTTATTATTCCTATCATAATCTATAAGATTTTTGATTTATCAAAGAAAAGGAAAAAAGCACTACACCTCAAGACTCGTGTTAAATTCCAGGATCTCTTTCCCCCCGTTTAACAGATACAAGCCCAAACTAATTTGGGCTTGGCTTTTAAGAAAATCTCTTACTACAATAAATTTTAAATCGTTAGTGAGTGTTCTGTTTTGTTTTCTTTTTCAGGAGAAAATTGACTCTGAATCGTAGTAAATAATCCTTGAATGAAATTTTTATTTCTCTTGTGACAAAAAAAAGTACTTAATCCAGCTCGTGATCCCCTTTTCTCCTGCAATAAGTTAACACCCTCCTGACCTAAAGGATTTAAACAGATGTCTAATCGCTCTACTTGCTTTAACTTTTCGGGTTTCATTTTAGCTATTGCTTTAATAGTTAATTTATTATTGTTAAGAATTAATCCTCTAATGCTTTGATTTTCGTTAATTAAACTAATGGCACCGGCATCACCAATTATATTTGTGCCTACATCGAGAAAATTTAGTTTTTTATGCGCAGCCAAATACTTTACGCCTCTAAGAGTAATTTGATTATTGCTTAATATAAGTCGCCGTACATTATTTCGCGCTAAACTTTTTGCGCATTCATCATCAAGTTCATTATCGCTTAAAGTGAGCTGTTCAAGAGTTGAATTTCTAATAAAAAATTTTAAACCCCCGGCAGTAATGTTTTTGTTATATCCATTATTGTTGGAACTTAGATCTAATTTTTTAAGAGAGGTCATGTCAGCTAGTAAGCTCATACTTTTATCGGTGATTTTATTTGTTCGTAAGGAAAGTACTTCAATAGAGCTTAGTCTTGATAAGATTTTAACTTTGTCATCATCAATCATACAGCAATTCAATTTAATTCTTTTTAAATGGGTATTTGCGTTGATTGCATCAACCAGTTCGTACAAACATTCCTCGCTTATCTTTTGATCACTTAAGTCTAAACAAACTAAATCTGGTACATTATTTTGTAATAAGGCAATTGCTTCATTTAAGAGTATTTTTCTGTATCTAGGCATGAATGGCTCACATTTAATTCAAATTGGATTATAATTTAATTGCATATCCTTTTTTTGTACACAGATAAAGTATAGGTTTTAATCCATGGCTATATGGCAAGATGTTTACGCCCTTGATGATTGGCTTCTGATTTTAAAAAGTTGTAAACAACATGATGATCCAAATGCTGAAGAATTAATCAACAAACTATCTAATCTATTAGAAGAATATCATAATATTTCAAAAGTAAACTTAAAAAATATTAACACACGACAAAAAAAATTAGCACAAATAGCACAGCTTGCTCAGCAATATAAAGATTATTTAGGGGATCAATTTATAACCAAAGAACAAGAAAACGTAACTGAAGATAAATTTCCCTATGGATTTTTGGAATCAACTTCAAGCAAGCCACGAAAAGATACACGGCTGAAAGGCTCTATAGATCCCTGGATTCATGGATTACTACAAAGAGCTAACAAAAAAATAAATTACTTAGATAAATTGAAAGAGTATTATAAGCATGCAAATTCAAAATATGTCGATAAGAAATCGCTACTTAAGACACTCAAGACTGAAGAAAAAGAACATTGTAAACAGAAATTTTTTCGCTTAAGCAGTGGAACCTTATTGGAAAAGCAAGATCCAGTTCATCGTCCTATTGAATTTATGCTCGATGATTTAAAAAATAAACGCAATACTGCAGAATATCCAATGAATATGGCTTTTTATCAGTGGGTTGAAAGCAATACTAAAATTCCTTTTTTCTTATGGTTGGAACAACATCCTATTAGCACTTCCACTCGAGATATCAGTAATAATTGGCGTGGTTATTATAAAAATAAAATGGGCCCTGTTCATTATGAGTCTTCAGAAAACGTATCGGTACACATTGAACATGTGGATGGTGATTATAAATTAATGGCTCAAAAAATAAGCTCTGAGGATGTATTTGAATTAAATACCAATCAATTAGCTGATTTTGTCTTTAAGGTTGGTTGTCCGATCGGGGCAACTGCTTTTATTTGGGATATAAAAGATAAGAACCATTTCTATACACATATTCACGAATCTGGTACTTATCATCATTCCACGATGACTTCTGGTAAAAAGGTACGCGGTGCGGGGATGTGGTTAGTAGAGCATGGGAAAATAAAGTCTATTGATAATAACAGTGGTCATTACAAACCCACTTCATTATCTTTTTATAAGTTAATTTATTTCTTACACAATAAGAATCTACTGGATCCAGAGATACAAATCGCTGACTTACGTAGGCCTAAAAGACATATAGAAAAAGAGAATATTTTTTCTGGCTTCGAGAATGATTATACCCCCTTAAGCAGTTATCTAGAATGGGCAGAAAGTTTACCAGAAATTAAAAAATATTTACAAAAAAAAGGCATCCCGCCTTTAAGTGAACGATGCAGACTTGATACTAAAGAAATAAGTTCCCAAAAGCTTTAGTTTCCCTCTGAGCACTTAAAAAATTAATGTAACTTTTGTCCATTAGGTACTTTAGGTTCGGTGGTGATAAGGCATATCGCCCCATTCTCATCAGAAAATCCAACCAGCAAAAATTGGGAAGTGAAGCCGGCAATATTTTTTTCACCCAAGTTGACACATCCAACTACGGAGCGCCCCAATAAAGTTTCCGGGGTATAATGTGCAGTAACTTGTGCTGAGGTTTGTAATACGCCTATATCTTTGCCGAAATCCACCCATACTTTATAGGCTGGCTTCTTTGCACGAGGAAATTCTTCCACTTTAACCACGGTACCTGAGCGCAATTCAACTTTAGCAAAATCATCGAACGATATAATCATTTTAAAAACTCTTCCTCATAAATCAGGAGCATAAAAAGACTCATAAACCAATTAAGTTGCTGAGACAACACTATTGGTATTTAACTCAGGAACCAAGCTCTTTAATAAAATAAACAATTCATCGGTTTGATTTTCCTGGCAAGCGGTATTTAGTAAACGCATTGTTTGAATTAACTCGTCCCAATTAAGTTCACGGAATTTTGCCTTAAACAATTTTTCGTGTTCTGTCGAAGCCAATTGTTCGGACTCATGGAACAACTCTTCAAATAATTTCTCTCCGGGACGTAATCCGGTGTATTCAATCATAATGTCCTTTCCAGGCTCTTTTCCTGCTAAGCGAATCATTTGTTCTGCCAAATAGCTGATTTTAACAGGCTCTCCCATATCCAGAACGAAAATTTCTCCCCCGCTTCCATTGACCATAGCCTGCAAAATCAACTGACATGCTTCAGGGATAGTCATAAAATATCGTTGCATATCAGGATGGGTTACTTTTATAGGACCACCACTTTGCAATTGCTTTTGAAATAGGGGAACAACACTTCCCGCTGAACCCAAAACATTTCCAAAACGGACTGTAATGAATTGAGTGTTAACCCTCCCATTCAGATTCTGACAATAAATCTCAGCAACGCGTTTGGTAGTTCCCATAATGTTGGTAGGATTTACTGCCTTATCCGTAGAAATCAAAATAAACTTTCCAACCCCAACAGTAATACTAGCCTTTGCAACAATCTGGGTTCCAAGTACGTTATTTATTACCGCAACACGTATTTGATCCTGTAAAAGTGGAACATGCTTGTATGCTGCAGCATGAAACACTATTTCCGGTAAAAAATCAGCAAAGAGATGATTAATTGCTACTTCATCTGTAACACTGATCAATTTAAGTTCTAAAGGAATATCTGGGAAAGTTTGTCGCAGTTCAAGTTCAATTTGATATAAATTAAATTCGCTGTTTTCGACTATGGCCAAACTCTTAGGTTTAAGGGCTAAAATTTGCCGGCACAGCTCTGAACCAATTGATCCTCCCCCTCCAGTAACCAATACTCGTTTTCCAGCAATACCCGCTGTTAATCGGTCCCATTGTAAGTTTACCTGATCTCTACCTAATAGATCTTCGATATTAACTGGCCTTAATGCATTCACTTCCACTCGTCCAGCCGCTAAAGCATTGAGACCTGGTAGGGTACTGAACGGAGTCTGGCTTTCCTCACAGCAGGTCACAATACGGCGCATCAATGAAGAACTTGCTGATGGAATAGCAATAAAAATCAAATCAATATCATACTCTTTTACTCGCTCGGCAATTTGGCTCGTTGTTCCCAAAACCGGTATGCCATGAACTTCTAAACCACGTTTTGCTAAATTATCATCAATAAAACCTACTGGCAGGTACTGATTGGAACGTTTTAAATCACGACCAAGTCCTTCACCAGCCATCCCCGCCCCGATAATAAGAACCCTTTTCATTTCAGTTGCTTTATTCCATTTGGCTCGTTTATCCCAATAGATTCTTCTCAATATTCTAAAACTACAAAGAATAGTAGTTAAAATCAGACAATATAAAGGAAATACAGAGCGAGGAACTTCCTGAACTATCGAAGCTACATATAAAACAGGGATCGCCAACACAGTAGCAGAAAGAGTAGTCTTCAAAATTCGCATTACATCGTTCAATGAAAAAAAGCGCCACAAACCACGATATGTTTTAAAATAAAAGTAACAAGAAACTTGAATCGTAGTTAAAAGAGTTAAGGCAATAATGAAATGTGTCGAAGTAAATGTTTTAGGAG
Organism: Legionella sp. PC997; assembly: GCF_014109825.1. NCBI lineage: Bacteria > Pseudomonadati > Pseudomonadota > Gammaproteobacteria > Legionellales > Legionellaceae > Legionella > Legionella sp. PC997. Next base: position 1,263,656 of record NZ_CP059576.1, on the reverse strand, counting down.
AAGGGTGCATGTTATAACGCAACCAATATGCTGTAAACCATGCTACTGGAATAGCAAGAATATCACAAAGAAAAACTGGTAATTTTTTATGCAGTTTTTGCAGAAATATTGGCATTTTGTGTATCATACAAGAATCATCCTTCACTCATTTTATTTTCTTATTATCGTAAGATAGTACACTATGTTGATATGTAACTCATCAAAAATCACTTCGCACTAAGGTATTCATTAATTCCACATCTATTTCTTTTCAAGTGAAAACAAAGAGGAATTTTCATATATTTCATAGCGATAAATTGAATCACGATTATCGGTCTTATAAGCTTTACTTAATTTATAGTCGTGATTGTTACTCAAAGCTTTTTTTAAACAAACATCGCTGGGGGTATATATTACTCTTCCTTGTTCAATAAGCGAAGTTAAAATGATAAATGCGGGTTTTTTATGCAGAACTTCCTTACAAAACTCCTCATACATGTGTTCCGCTGGAAAATGAGCCATTGTTACATTGTTTAAACAATATGAGTCAATAAAATTTAATGGGCTAGCATAAGGAATCAATCCGCTATCCGCTAAAACCACCCAATCGTTGGGAGATGCATAATTATTTAACCACTCTACTACCTTGCCACGTAATTGTTCTCCTTTAACTGGATTTTGGCTAAAATACTGGTAATCTGCCAAACTCATGGCTGGCACAAATAAAAACAAAACCACAAAAAAACTTAAATAAAAAAGCAATGCAAAAATGAAATCTTCTTTTTGTCTCAATGCAAAAACTATACTACGGATACCTTGTACGACCAGAGGAAGAATTAGGACAAATGCAGGTAAAAAGAGTCGATTATCAAATGCCACTACAGGATCGGCTTTTGCTAACATAATTAAATAAACAAGACTGGGTAACCACAAAAAATAATGCCGTTTATCCTGAGACTTGATGCAAGCAGGTAAAGACAACAGAGCTAAGGGCCAAATTAATTTGATATAATGAATATCCAAGGAAAAAGGGAAAGACTGCGATAATCCTTTACAATAGATTGAGTTGGGAAAAAAATATCCAAAATAAATAAGACGCCAAAGAAAATAAGGCCCATAAAACAATATGAGAGTGAGGCAAAATAGTAAAACGCCATACCCGTATTGTCCTATTTTTTCTTTAGGCCTATCCCAACACATCAGCAGGAAAAACAAAAACATAAATGCAGGTGCTTCAGGTCTTGTCATTCCCGCCAGAGCAAGCAAAATTCCAGCGTTTACAAAATAGACTATTCTTATGGCTGCACGTGCATTAGGAAAAGGGTTATATCCCAATCCTCTCAAACAACAATACACGGCTCCGCATATAAATGACTCATATACCGCAGTTTCCAAGCCACTCGTTGCCCATATAATCTGTCCTTTATAAAATAATAAACCCATACAGGGTAGAAGTGATTCTCGTGTGGAAAGCCAAAGTCTGGTAATTAAATAAATGAAGAAACAGGTAAACAATAGCCCTAACAGTCCAGCCATTTTCAAAACAATTACGGGGTTACCTTTTAATAGGAGTGTTAAAGCCCCTAAAGCGACAAAGCTAAAGTTAGAATACCCTTCTACTGGGGAAGTATTCACATTCCATAATATGCCCTCTCCTGCAGCCCAATGCTTGGCATAGCGCAAAGAAATATACATATCATCGATAGTAAATGGCCAAATTGCTTGAATCTGTAGAATAAATAAATAAATGAATAAAACAATTAGAATGCTGTCATACCAACGCACCCCAGATTTCATTGAGCCAAAGCCATAAACGTTAAAACTACAAAACACCAAAGATTGATTCGTGATAATCGATCACTTAAAAAAACTATAACAGGGTCATCATTTTCAATGTTCTGCGTAGCCAGCCAGGCAAAACGCCACAATGCAATTGCTGCAAATGGAACAGTTAGCATAAAATAAAACGACTCATCTCGAGCATAAATAATATAAAAAACGTAAGTAATGAAACTGGCAAAACCAATTACAAGAATTAGCCAGTGAAGCACTACAGGATTATATTTTTTCAATACCTTACGTGTAGCATGCTTAAGGCCTAATTGCATTTCCATTTGTCGTTTGTTTAAAGCAATAAAGAGGCTAAGCAATGTTGCAGTAACAATTAACCAAATAGAAATGGGTAAGCCGATACCCACCGTCCCTGCCAATACGCGTAGCATAAACCCTGCAGCAATACAGAGCACATCGACAATTGGAATCAATTTAAAAAGATGGTTATAGGCCACATTAATTACTAAATAAATGCAAAGTATAATTGCCAGTTTTTTAGAGATTAACCAACCTAAAGTAAGTCCAGTGAGGAGCAATAAAAACAACATAAAAATTGCTTCGGAAATAGAAACGCTTCCACTTGCTATTGGCCTATGTCGTTTGTGGGGATGTAAACTGTCTTCGGTTTTATCTTCGATGTCGTTATAAATGTATATGGCACTTGAAATCAAGCAAAAAGCTAAAGAAGCGAGTAAAGCAGGTATAAAATATCCAGGAGTGGGTGTATAACAAAATCCCAGCATCACAAAGACAGCTTTGGCCCAGTGGGACACACGAAGAAGCAGAAATAAATGTTTCAGCCTTTCCATGACACTCACTTTTTTTATATCATTTATCAATTCAATCACCTTATCTGTTCCTGTAAAAGATACAGCCCAGGCAACAAGGCAGCGCATAACTTACACATAAGTTAAACGACCTACATACCCAGCACATCCACCAAACGATAGTCATTTAGTTAAAAGTATCACAATCCTGAAAAAATGCATCATTTCAAAAGCTTAATCACTAAATAAAATATAAACTTTCAATATATTGAAGCAATTTAGTAAAAAATAATCAAATAACATTGCATTTATACAATTACGAAGTAAGATAAAATATACAAAAGGAATTATACACGTATATCAAATACCAAGAATGCCAATGGACGGGGGATATCATGCACTTTATTCTTACACCGGGACGTATTGAAAAATTTAACCGCCTTCGAAAAACCTATGAAGAAGAGAAACATGTTGATTTGAATGAAAAACCTTCCATGATAGGAACACCTATTTTTTTCGGCGGAACAGATGTTCTCAGTAGAAATAAACAGGTTTCATTCTTAGAAAAAGTAAACGCTGTTCTTAAAATACATTTGCTTCGCGAACAGGACATCAAAACCCCAGCACAACGGCAAGTATATATCATTGCCGCCCGATTTATGATTGCTGCCAGTCTTTATGTACAATCACAAATCGGAAGTTCAAAACGTAACTCTGCCTTATACCGCATTATTGAGAATAATTTAGGAGTTACAGACGAAAACTTCCTGGATGAGGAAGATAAAGAAACATGCTATTTAACTGCAGAGCGACTTATAAAAACGCCCCATGCTCTAGAACATGCTAATGTATTCCTCGAAAAAGAAGGACTCAAGCCATTTAGTGAGAGGGAGTGGAAACAGTTTGCAGATTATTTAGGCGAAATGTGCCATAAAAAAGAAGTTCCAGAGCAAATCAAAAAATTTCCCGTCATTTCAATCACGCAACCATTATTTGGTGCTGCTTTTGCTTATGTAGGAGCTACTGTAGGTGTCGTACTAGCAGAAGGAGCGACTAACTCGACCACGGCCATATCTCCTCGGGTTAAATTAACCGCACTGGTTGGAAGCACCTTATTGATTTTCAGTCCTGCAGGAGCTACCGGTGTCGCCCTCTTTGCCCCCGTGATTGCCACCAAACTTTTTACATCTTTTTGTACAATCAGTTTAGCGCATCTTATGGGAACCGCAGCTGGATATCTAGGACAAGGTGTAGGGATAGGAGTAGGTTTTCCATTTGATGCAGCATATAATTTACTTTGGTCTATTTGCTCCCTCATAAGTCGTCACTACAGTAAAACCCCTGAGCTTGCCCCCATTGATGGGATTCGCATTGTGGATGGGGCTACAATCATGGCGGGCATTCCTATTCAATGGGTTGCTGAAAATGCTCTACCTGAAGGGTGTACAAAAAAAATTGTGGAAATAACAGAAGAAGGCGAGATACGTATTGAAGGAGAAGAGATAAAAGACAGTCAAACTCCCATGCAAATTCCTCCTGAAGTAATTGAAGAGTTAAAGAAACAACTTGCAAGCCGCTCTACACAAGCATCCGAACCCACCAATGTCGAGCAAGAAAAAGATACAAAAGAAATTCAAAAAATAGAGGAAGCAGAAGAGATAGGAGGATCCTTCTCCCTCGTATAAGTTGTTGCATTTAATTTATTGAGATTCTAGAAAATTAAGAGAAAACTCAGAAATGCATTCTATTGCGATGCAATACCTTGCATTTCCGAGCTCCTGGGTTATGCTCCGTTTACCCAGGTTTCTTATTAAGGACGATTATCCACTTCTTTGCGCTGACTGGGCATAAAATCTTTTCGATCAAGGCCCATTGCTACTGCTAAAGCGCCTGCTACATAGATCGAAGAGTACGTACCGATTACAATACCAATGATCAATGCCAGGGAGAATCCATGAATAGCTTCTCCTCCATAAATAAACAGAGCAACCACCACAAAAAGCGTCAGCATGGATGTCATGATGGTACGTGATAAAGTTTGATTAATCGAAATATTCATAATTTCGATTGAACTGGAACGACGAATTTTGACAAAATTTTCACGCACCCTATCAAAAACTACAATAGTATCATTTAACGAGTAACCGATGACTGCCAACAAGCCCGCTAACGCTTTCAGATCAAATTCAATACCAAAAAAAGCAAAGATACCCAATATCAGCACAGGGTCATGAACTAAGGCGACAGCAGAACTCACTGCCAAACGGTATTCAAACCGCATGGCAATGTAAATCATCGTTGCTAACAAAGAAACAACAACAGCTAGGGCTCCTTTTGTCGCGAGTTCCTGTCCGACTTGTGGCCCAACAAAATCGACTCTTTGTTTTGAAGCACCCGGCAGAGCACTCATGACCTGCTCAACCAAGCGTGCTTGTTCTTTATCTTCTCGAGGAGCAATACTAATTAATACATCTTTAGAAGTACCGTAACTCACAACCTGAGCTTCCTTAAATCCTGCCTTACTCAAGCTTTCCCTAATTGAAGGTAGATCTGCAGCTGAGGAATAAGAAACCTCTATTTGAGTTCCACCTGTAAAATCAAGTCCCCACTTCAAACCATGAATCGCTAAAGCACCTATAGAAAGCACAAAGATCAATATGGAGAATATCGCCGTCCAACGACGAGCACCCATAAAGTCCACATTTGAATTTGGATTAAAAAATTCCATCTGAGCCTCGCCTTAAATACCAATAGATAATTTCTTAACAGCCCGACCACCATAGTACCAATTTACAATCCCTCGGGTGTAAGTGATACCCGTTAACATGGAGGTCAACAATCCTAAAGAAAGCGTTACAGCAAATCCACGTACAGGTCCTGTACCCACAGCAAACAAAATGATTGCTACGATTAAGGTGGTGACGTTCGCGTCAAGAATCGTAGAAAATGCACGCTCATATCCCGCATTAATTGCAGCCTGGGGTGATAATCCATGCCGTAATTCTTCACGAATACGCTCATAAATCAGTACGTTCGCATCTACTGCCATACCCACCGTTAATACAATTCCGGCTATACCTGGAAGCGTTAACGTTGCGTCAATCACCGAGAGTAAAGCACAAAGTAGAACTAGGTTAAGCAGTAGCGCAATATTAGCGATGAGACCGAAAAAACGGTAATAAACCAGCATCAATACTAAGATTAAGCCCATGCCAACTTGTAGTGAAATTATACCTCTACGGATATTTTCTTTACCTAAAGTTGGTCCGACGGTGCGTTCTTCTATGGGATAGATCGCAGCAGGCAACGCCCCTGCTCGAAGCAATAAAGCTAAATTACTTGCTTCTTTACTATCCGTAAGACCAGTAATCTGGAAATTATTTCCTAAAGCATTTTGAATAACTGGCGCACTAATAACACGCTCTTCTCTATGTGTAACTCTTTTCTCCACTCCATTTACAGTTTGTATGGAATTTTTTGTTTCAACATAGACAATAGCCATACGTTTACCAATATTTTCGCGAGTTACTTTGGTAAACAAACTTTCTCCGCCCCCACCGAGTTGTATTTGTACTGCAGGAGTAGCCGTCTGCTGATCATAACTGGAAACTGCTGAGGTAATTGAATCGCCACTCAATACCACTTGTCTTTTTAACAGAATAGGATGTCCATCCATTACCAGTAACTTATCATTGACGGGTATGGCTCCAGTTTGTTTTGCAATTTGCGGATCATTATCCTGATCCACCATATAAAATTGCAAGGTTGCAGTTCCACCAAGAATTTGCTTAGCACGGGCTGCATCTTGAATTCCAGGTAAGTCAACAGCAACACGAGTTGCCCCTTGTTGTTGTACTACCGCTTCACCAACTCCTAGTTCATTGACTCGATTTCGTAAAATACTCATTGTTTGTTCAATGGTGTTTTGACGCGTATTGTTCAACTCAACGGGTGAAATCGATATTAAAATTTCATTGCCTGTTTTACTTTTAACAAAAACGAGATCAGGCATTTTTTCCTTTAAACCCAAATAGGCATTATTCGTTGACTCACTATCACGGAAATGTAAATTTATCCCCTTGTCTGCTACATAACGAATACCGGTATATCGAATTCCAAGCTCTCGCAATTCTTGACTAATGTTTTTCATTACTCCTTCATAACGGCGGCTTATCACACTTTCCACATCAACCTCTAACAGGAAGTGTACTCCTCCTCGTAAGTCAAGACCTTGTTTCATTGGGGCTGCACGAATAGAGTCTAACCATCTTGGTGTGGATGGAGCCAAATTCAAGGCTACAGTGTATTGAGATCCCAAAGCATTCTTAATTGAATCGCGAGCTAACAACTGTGAATCTGTTGATGAGAACACAACTTCAACTGACTCAGCTTGAGTAATGAGTGATTTATACGGTAGATTACCTTTTTTTAAGATATCTTCTACCTGGTTTTTTAATTCATCATAATCCACAGGTGTTTCAGACGAAATTTGTACTACAGGATTTTCTGTATACAAATTAGGTATAGCGTAAATAAACCCAACAACTGCAATAATAATCAGCAGCAGGTTTTTCCATAAAGGATATTTATTTTGCATTTCCGTGTCCTGACCTTCTTAAAGCGATTTTAAAGTGCCTTTGGGCAATACCGTGCTCACTGCACCTCTTTGTATATTAATCTCTACACCTTCAGCAAGGCTGATTTTCATGTATTGCTCGTCTAGACTAACTACTTTAGCTAATATACCGCCTGAAGTAATAATCTCATCGCCTTTCTTTAAGCGGCTTATTAAATCACGGTGTTCTTTTGCTCTTTTGTTTTGGGGTCTTATAAGCATAAAGTAGAACAACACAAAAATAGCGGCGATCATAATGAGCGAAAAGCTTCCATCTGCTTGAGGCGCTGCTGTAGTCCCCGCTGCAGCTAGAGCATCACTAATAAAAAAACTCATATTGTCTCCTTTAATCTACTATTGATAATCGCGTGACATCATATAGGGAATTGGTCTTAAGGTAAATGAATCAACGCGGAAATTAAAACAGTTTTTCACAATAGCGGTTTTTATTTTGAACTATAATTCTCTCGAACTATTAAAAAGAAATTCAAATGAGCAAATCTAAGGACTATTCATAAAAAAAAATTTTTCTTCCATTCCAATGTTATCAAAGTGTAGCCTTAGGCAGCATAGAGTTACGCGAGTAGAATCTTTAGTTAGCCCAGTTTTACGTCCGTCATAGAACCTAGTCCATTAGCTAAATGGTAAATGGTGCGAAAGCCAGCCTGTCTTAATAGCATCCAAGCTCGCTTACTTCTTTGACCTGATTGGCAATAAACGAGAGTGGGTTGTAGAGGATTTAATTCATCAAGGCGGTCTGGCAACTCAGCCAAGGGAATGAATCGTCCTCCTAAATTATAATTTCTGTGTTCTGTCTCTGTTCTTACATCCAGCAATAATGCGTCAGTATTTTGTTGTAAAAAGCCGGGTAATGCATGTGAGGAAACTGCAAAAGACTCCATCTCATAGGAGGATACGCATTGAGAAAAAACACTTTTTTCCATTGTTTGGTCGTAAACACAGAACTGACATTGTTTATTTTTTACCAAATGAATCTTTTTTATCTCCATCGATAGAAAATCTATCCACAGCAAACGATTCAATAGAGAAACACCACTTTGGGTGATCCATTTAATAATTTCTGTCGCTTGCATGATCCCGAGCAAACCAGGAAGAGTCCCTAAAACCCCACCAGTCTGACAATTTCCAACTGAATCGGGGATTACTGGAAATAAACAGTGTAAACATGGGTTCTCTTTACCATAAAACAAGGAACAATGACCTTGAAATTGGTAAGCGCTGGCATAAACGTAAGGTTTTTGCAACCGATAGCAAATATCGTGAGTCAGGTAACGAGTATAAAAATTATCCGAGCAGTCAGCTACAAGATCATATTGTGAAATGATACCTTTTGCGTTCTCATCACTTAAACGAACGTCATAAGATTGGATGTTAATATTTGAATTCAAAGCCTCTAATTTCAGTTTTGCAGTGGCTGCTTTTAGTTGGTGGATGTCTTTTTCTTGGTAAAGTATTTGCCGATGTAAATTACTTTCCTCAATAACATCATCATCAATTATGCCTAAATTCCCTACCCCAGCACCAGCAAGGTACGGGAGTAACGTCGCTCCAATTCCTCCCGCGCCAACACATAATACACGTGCTCTTTGGAGTTTTTCTTGTCCTTGAAGACCTATCTCTTCTAATTTTATTTGCTGTATATAGCGTTGTACCTCGGATGAAACAGACATACTCAGCCCTCATTGTTCCATTAAATTTAAAAGCTTTAGGGTGGATTGTTGTGGATCTTCTGCTTCTGTAATTGCAGAAATAAGAGCAACACCTTGGATACCGGTAGCCACTACAGCAGGCATACGCTCAATATTAATTCCTCCTATAGCGACTAAAGGATAATGTAAGGTACGGGTCCAACGTTGTAAGCCTTCAATGCCTTGGGCGGTAAAAGACATTACTTTGCTTGTTGTTGGAAAAATAGGGCCAATTGCAATATATGAAGGACGCAGTGCATGCGCTCGTGCGACTTCGTAGTAACAATGAGTACTCACTCCCAGCAAAATCCCCTGCTTTCTAAGTGCCTCAAGATCTGCAGTATCCAAATCGGATTGTCCTAAATGCACTGCTTCAGCATTTAACTCTAAAGCCATTTCCCAGTAATCATTTATAAATAGAGTTGCCTGATACTTTTTAGCCAGGGCGATACTTCGCCGCATTTCTTCTTCTAGGCTTTTAGTTTGTTCTTTAACCCGTAATTGAATGGTTTTGACTCCAAGATTCAAAAGCCGTTCTACCCAAGAAAACCGATCAACCACTGGATAAAGACCTAAACGATGACATGGCTTAAATGGTTGCGGTGGATCGTATAATGGTTCGGAAGCAAGATAAGGTAAATCTGCTTCATCTTCTGGAAAAGCTCCATAATAAACATTATTTTGTCCTCGACGTACTGCCTGATGAACATACATTTTTGCAATGATTAATGCATCTTCAAGTAAATGGCCAAGAGCCAGTGCACCAGTAATTGCCGCGGAGAGAATCGAACGAAGTTCTGGATATTTTGAATCAGAAACACGATTTTGAGTGAGCCAAAAAGAAGTGGTTCCATTGGTCCAATAATCATGCTGACGTGAGGATTTCTGCATAGTCGATCCTAAGAGAAATACACTTTTAGCGCCAAAAGCTAGCAGTTTATGTGCCGCCTCTTGCATGGCTTGGTGCGTGTCTACTTGGCCATTTAAAATGACTTCAGCTTCACGTGTATTCAGCACCAAAACATCGGCAAAAGAAAATCTTACAGTACCCCTTTTCTCCTCACCATCCTTCCGTAATGATAAGTTAAAATCCCAAACTACTGGGCCGGTATAATGATTGAGAATTTGCAGGTCCTCGGTAGAAAATCTCTCTTCAATTTTGATGGCAGCAGGCCGATTCTCGATTTGAAATCGCTGTGTTGGCAACAGACCCAAGCCGCGAAAAGTTTTTTTATCTGCTTCATTATCCGTGTTGCACCACACAACGCTCATAATGCGGTCTCCTGATGCCAAAATGGCGTATCGATTAAAGGGGTACACGATTGTGCCGTAATTCGTTCAGGCATAAGGCCTGCTTCAAAAGCAGAACGTCCTGCGATGACTGCATGTGAAAAAGCTTCAGCCATGGTTACTGGATGAATCGATGAGGCCACCGCGCTATTTAATAAGACTGCATCAAAACCTAATTCCAGAATCCGTGTGGCATGAGAAGGTTTCCCGATTCCTGCATCGACAATCAGAGTAATATCAGATAATCGTTGGCGTAAGGTCTCCAATGCAAAGGGGTTTAGCAAGCCTTTTCCAGAACCTATAGGAGCGGCCCAAGGCATCAAAATCCTACATCCGCAATCAACTAATCGCTGACATAAAACTAAATCCTCCGTACAATAAGGGAATACTTCAAATCCTCGTTTCACTAATTCAGTAGCCGCATGCAGCAATTCAAAAGGCTCGGGTTGTAAACTGTAATCATCTCCTATTACTTCCAATTTAATCCAGGAAGTTTGAAATAATTCACGTGCCATTTCAGCTGTAGTAATAGCAGTTTGTGCGTCACGACAGCCCGCAGTATTAGGCAGTATATGGCAACCCAAAGAACGTACAGTCTGCCAAAATAAATCTCCCCCCATATTACAAGGCATTTGCCGTTTTAAAGACACCGTAATTACGTTCGTTTTAGAAGCTCGAACAGCCTCGGTCATTACCTCAAGTGATGGATAGCCTGCTGTACCTAGAAGTAATCGGCTTGTTAACGGTTTATCTGCTAAATACCACATACCCTATCCTCCCTGCATCGGAACAATCAAATCAATACGGTCTCCTTCACACAATATAGTGTTGGAAAACATAGGTTTAGGAACGAACTGATTATTTATTGCTATTGCTACATGCGCAGCAATACCTTCGATTTGCTCAAGCAGTTCCTGTAAGGTACAAGATGAATCAAGAGTGAAGGATTTATCATTTATAAAAATGATCATGAATAAGCCTCCCAAAGCTCAGGGTAACAAAGGTCTTTTTGATTGCTCTTTAGTCCACGTAAAATTTCTTCTACTAATGCCGGAGCAATTAAATATCCATGCCGATAGAGTCCATTAACAGCAATAAATTGTTGGGCATATCTTATACGTGGCTGATGGTGGACTAAAGTCGGACGGCAATGTGTTACTGTCTTAATTATCCGTGCTTCAGCAAAACCTCTGTGCACGTAGTAGGCAGCAGTTAATAATTCAAGTGTTGTACGCACTGAAATAGGACTGAAGTCTTCTGTTTCTAATTCGCTGGCGCCGATAAGGTAATAAGAGTTAGGACGAGGTGCAATATAAATATTATATCGTGGATGCAAAAGACGTATCGGCCTGTTTAATTGAACATCCGGTGCATACAGCCAAAGAAGTTCACCACGAAGCCCACGTAAATTTGGAAAAGTACTTTTGGCTCCAAGTCCTCTGCAATCAAAAACAAAATCAAATGGATAAAGCGCTCCTCCTGTTTCTATCTTGCCTGGATGCACCCAAGAAACAAAACTATAATCTCGCCAGATAACACCGCACTGACAAAGATGTTTTTTAAGTTCCTGCAACAAGGTCTGATTATCAAGTTGTGCTTCTTTGGGAAAATAATAAGCCATTTTTAAATGATTCAGTTCTGGTTCCAGTTGACTTAGTTCATTTTGAGGGAGCAACTGATAACAGGAATCGCTTAATTTATTTACAATTCTGGAACTAAATTGCTGCCATTCTGCTTTATCTTGGGGATGATGCACTACAAGAGATCCTTTTTGGCAAAAATATACGGGCACCTCTAACTGGTTTAGAATGGACTCCCATAAAACGTCAACTGACTCCATACCCAAATTAAAAATCATTTGGTCCGCCTTATCGAGTTCAGACATGGGTGACAAAAGTCCTGCTGCTGCATTACTGCAATTATTAAAAAATCCTTCTGCCTCGAATAATGTCACTTGCCAGCCTTCGTTTTTTAAACGTAAAGCTAATAAACATCCCATAACTCCAGCACCAACAACAGCAACGTTTTTCATTTAATGAATCACTTTTCAATATTACAGCCTGAGTGCAGCCGCACATAGGCTGCATCCTTAATTTCATTCACTAACACAACATGCAATGGGTTCTAGGTCAGAATGAGGAGTTTTAGGAAGGAACTCATTTGTATAACAAGAATTAACTGCAAAAGATTCATTGATAATTCCCAAATGCTTGCCGAACCGCTCTACCTTATTCCAATCACGCTCCACATTTAAAAGCGTGCGCGAGAAAAAAGGTAAACTACGGATGAAAATTGTATGGTACATAGGAGTTCTTAATTGAGGCTTTGCCCTACATAAAAGTTCATAGGCTTCGTCGGGATTTTCGGTGGTAAAGGCCGCACCACGTTGGGTGGCATTGAGAAATCCTTTAAGAAGTTCTGGCTTTTTTAACATGCGTTCTGGCACAATAAATTGAATGGAGCAAAAACAACAACAGCCTAATCCGGCAAGCTGATCGATACGCAGAAATACCGTTTCACCTCGTAAATGTTCTAACTCAACTTTCTGAAAATTAATAAAACCAATTCCTGTATCTATGAGGTCACGACAAATAGCATCAGTAACATTCATGCCGATGCGAACTGTTTCATAACTTGAAGGATCAATCCCAGCTAAAGTTGCCAAATTATCAATAATGATTTTGCCAAACTCACCAATATAACCAACTCGTTTACCAACAATATCCTGAAAAGATTGAATGCCACTGGATTTAAGGGCAATGAGTCCAGTAGGAGGTTCATCCAATAATGTACCAATTGAGGTAACAGCATAGCCTTTTGCACGAGCAGCTAAGGTATGAATCATAGCTTTGACCCCAAAATCAACATGCCCCATTCCCACAATTTCGGTCACATCGCTAGGATCGCTTGGCTCTAAAATCGCCAGCTTAATACCCTCCTGTTGATAATAACCTAACGCATGGGCAACAAAGATGGGGGTATGATAAGGGTTTGCATACCAATTAAGTAGTAAGGTAGTTCTCGTAGATAACGCGCTCATGCCATAGCTCCTTGTATTAATAAATAAAATAGGATGGCTAGAGGTATCGCGCTAAGACTTAATAGAAGAAAGAATCTGCATTCCGCGAGTCGTAAAACTTAACAGAGCCCCCATCATTTGGATACAAAGTACTCTGAAATTAACTGGCTTAAATAATACAGATTTAAGGCGTTCTTACGCTGGTATGAACCAGATCAAGTTCAACGGGTATTTCTCAGTCGTTAATAACGACACCCCGCGCCATCAAATTGTCCGTAATGCTATCGGGTATGGAAAAAACTGTCAAACATTATTAGATACCCCTCTCATCCGCTTACAGACACTTTCTCTCCAAAAGGAAGCAGAGAACATAGCTCCCCCTCCCCTTTTCATGAAAATACATCTTTAAGGCAGTGAGGGTTAAAGTGACGGGTTAGAGGTCAACAACTTGAATCATAAATTTTGCACATAAAACACATTATGTTGGATCAAAAATCGCTGACATAATAAAGGAGTATGATGCAACAGATGGTGTAAATAAGCCCGGGTAAATTGTTGCGAGCATGTAGGACAAACACAGTCTGCATCGATCATTTCAAAGTCCATTGCTGCTTTTGAATCCATTAGGTCTAAAGTACCAGTGTGGCTGTATACTCTTCCTTGTATAGCTGCTTGTGCTGGCTCATCCGTCTCAATAAATTCTATCCCCTGTTGAAGCAAGCCCTGGATTAACTCAGAATCAAAACAGCCCGCTACATAACGAGGGATATTGGCCCATTGGTCTAATTTTGCACCATTCGGTTCATTCAAAATTTTAAAATAAACCCCATGGGGTAGAATAACCGTATGCTTTTCTAAGTCATCACTATGAAGAAAGGGGATGATATCCTCATTCCAATTATCCCAAATTTGTGGAAAATCACGCATGATATTTTGGGGCAAGAGTATTGCGTTAGGCTTAAGATGCTTGATCAGTTCGATAAGTTCCACAGCGGTCAATTTGATTCGAGAACCATCATAAGGAGACTTGAGAACATAAACTTTTTCTTTATTGGCAACAAGTGAGGCGGCATTGATTATCATAACCCCTGGACATGCCAGATAATGCGCTAAATTAGATATTTTTTTAAGTACATTTTGACCAGGCTTATACAACAAACTTTCTAAGGAATAAGATGCTGCGGTAACCTTTGCCTCTTGCCAATTGGCCATTGTGAGGCACAAACCGGCCTCTGAAGTTAAAACAGGGATAAAATTTTGTATTGCAGCCAACATTCCTGATCTCCTGATTTACAGCAATAAACTGGTGTCGCCATAACTAAAAAACCTGTATCTTTTTTCAATTGCTTCCTGGTAAAGCATCATTGCTTGTTTATGGCCAATAAATGCTGAAACGAGCATTAATAAAGTAGACTCAGGCAAGTGAAAATTAGTCATTAATCCATCGCAAATCTTAAACTCATATCCTGGGTAAATAAAGATATCTGTGTCTTTATTACAAGGCGTCAGTGTTCCATTTTGTGCAGCACTCTCAAGACTACGCAAAGCGGTTGTCCCTACTGCAATTACACGATTTCCCGCAGCCTTCGTGAGGTGTACTGCCTCACACAATTCAGCACTTATTGTAAAGTGCTCACTATGCATTTTATGATCTTTGATATTATCACATCGAACCGGTCTAAATGTTCCTGCTCCTACATGTAACGTAAGATAGGCTACACTAACTCCTCTTGAACGTATGCTTGATAATACGTGTTCATCAAAATGTAAACCTGCTGTGGGAGCTGCCACAGATCCTTCATATTTTGCATAAACGGTTTGATAACGATTCTGATCCAAAATTTCATCATTTCGGGTAATATAGGGGGGTAATGGAATATGTCCTATTCCATTCAATAAATTCAAGACATCCATATCAGCTTGGCAAAGAAATAAATCATCATCTCGATCGATCACTTTAATTTCTTTATTCTGCTCTAACTTGATAATTGAGCCCGCCTTCAACGCTTTACTGGCTTTAATGTGAGCGAGAAAAGTAGACTCGCTAGTAATCCGTTCAACCAATAACTCTACTTTTCCACCTGTAGTTTTATGGCCATAAAGTCTGGCTGGTATTACCTTGGAATCATTCATTACCAATAAATCGCCAGGATTTAAAAAATCTGCTATTTCACGAAACTGATAATGACCATATTCACCATTCTGTCGGTTATAGATTAAAAGACGTGAGTCACTGCGATTAGCCAATGGATACTGCGCAATGAGTTCTGGGGGTAAGTCAAAGTAAAAATCCTGTTTATTCATAGAGCAACCTGAAAATAAATTGCCGCTATTATACACGGATTACAAGCATTCATCATCCCTGATGAATAAGAGAATATTTACATTGTATTAGAGGTTCCCAGGATAATATCATTACTCTTTTTTTGCGCAATTGTAACCCTTCAATTTCAGCATCAAACAGTTTGTTGTGTTGGAGTTTTTGTAATTGAGCTCATTTTGTTCTAAAACCAAACGATTCTGTTTCATCTAGCTGCCCTATTAGAATAGTTTGCTCTGGAATTCTCCTCATACGGGAAAATGGCTCTATAGAGCATTCCTTTAGAGGGGGAAAGAATTTTATTCTGATCGGAGTAGGGATTTTATTTTAGTTTTTGGGTTCAACCACGAACCCAAAAACTGCCATCTAGTTTGAGTAGAGAAACTCGTTGCAAGTAATACTACTTGGTCTCTAATTTTTTATAGTATAGGTAAAAGAGGTCTGTGAATCTAAGAGATGAAGATCGGGCAATTCGGTAGAATCAGCTAACACATTTCTATAATGAGTCGGATTTCTTTCGTTCCTTGAGCTCGCAGTATTTCCAGGTGTAAACACATTACCCATATCCGAATAAGAACCTGTTATACCTATACTTTCGCCCTGATTTTCAGAACTTGGAGAGATGGATGAACGAGTTCTCATTGCTGCTTTAACTCCCATTCCAGCCAACCCACCGATGAGCAAAAATGGTGACCAGAGTACTGCACCTGCAGATTTTATAATTCCTTTAAAAGTTAATCCATCATCATTAACCACTCTCGATTTAATCATCTCGAACACATTTTTATTGCTGTCGTAACATTCTTTAGCACTAGAGTATATAGAAACCAAACCTAAAGCCCCATATAAAACAAGTCCACCCAGCCCAAAAGTTGCCAGATTCAAACCAAGTGCACCTGCAGCACCCGCTCCTGCAATTCCTGCGGTAGTTGAGGCTGCAGTAAATCCCATAGTAAGATTGAATAGTACTGCAACGATAATAATAGGAAGAAGCACCAAACTACCTACGAGTACTACTCCAGGACCACCAGAATAGTAATGCTGACGATAAGGGGAAGGAGAAACTACTGCAATTTGAGGACGCCGGGATGTAACCTGAACAGTAGGGCTATAAGGGGTTGTGACCACTTGCGGGTACAATCGCGAACCATGATTGTGATGATGGGAGCCCCCAGAATGAACACCAGTAACTTGATTATGGTGATGATGGTTTTTATATGACACTTTATTCTCCTTTTTCTTTTTATTAAATTCCAAAATTTGAAGCAAGAAGTATAAAAAAGAAAACTTAAGGTTTTATTAATAAGACCCATGAACCTTTACAAAAAAATTACATTTCTTTACAAAGATCATATGATGACTAATAGAAAAACAGCTAGTATCCAAATTAAACCGCTCGCAACATAAGGATGTTCATATCCTTTAAAATTTTTTCTTCGGTAGAACACATCAAAAATAAGTACCGGGACAACGGAAAGAAAAGTTAGCATAAATACCAAAACTAATGAGACCGCCCCCTTCTGAAAAGGCATTATACGCACTATTAAATTTAATACATCTTGTAATAGTTCATGAGCGTAAAATAATCCCCATAAAACCCAAAAATTATAAGTATAGAGGAGCCAGGAGGCAGCAAACATGGGTATAATTAATTTGGCACCTTTTATAGCAAAGAGTTTGTTAAAGGCTTTGATAAATTCTTCTGAAAAGAACACTATAATCGAACTTAACAGAACAACCAAAGCTAATGTTACTAACATTTATCTGTTCCCTTTCTCAACATCTTCTAATACCTCCCAACGTTCATAAAGTTGGGTTAATAACGTTTCATCTTCAGCCAATCCTTGATTAATTTTTGCAATCATCTGAGCATCTTGTTGGTAAAATTTAGGATCAGCCATTTTTAAATGTAACTCTGCTATTTTTGACTCCAATAACTCAATTTTCTGGGGTAATTGTGCAAGCTCTCGTTGCTCATTGAAACTTAATTTATTTGTTGGCGTAGTTCGTTTGACACTCGGTGCTTTTGTTGCCTGATCACGCTGTTGTTGTTTCTTATGCATTTTATATTCATCATAACCCCCAACAAACTCATTAAATTGCCCTGCTTCCTCATAAACCAGAACACTGGTAACCACCTGATTAATAAAAGCCCTATCGTGGCTAATTAATATTAATGTTCCAGGGTACTCCCCTAACATGTCTTCTAGAAGTTCTAATGTTTCAATATCTAAATCATTAGTGGGTTCATCCATCACGAGCAGATTAACTGGTTTTGCAAAGAGTTTTGCGAGTAATAACCTATTTCTTTCTCCACCAGAAAGGACCGAAACCGGTTGATTAAACCGCTCGGATGAAAATAAAAATTCACGCAAGTAACTGGCCACATGCTTTTGTTTGCCGTTAATTGTTACATAATCGGCCCCATCACCCACATTAAACATGACGGTTTGATCTTCATGTAATTGCCGACGTAGTTGATCAAAATAAGCAACGCTCAGGGACGTACCAAGTTTTATCTCGCCAGAGTCTGGCTGCAGTTCTCCAAGCAATAGTCGTACTAAAGTCGTTTTACCACACCCGTTAGGGCCAATTATTCCCAGTTTATCGCCTCGAGTCAGCAATAAGGAAAAATCACGTAAAATCGTTTTATCTCCTAGGGTGTAATTAACGTGGTTTGCTTCAATCACGACCGAACCTGAACGAGTTACATCAAGGGTGAATGCTTTAACCTTCCCCACTTGATTTCGACGTGCTTTATATTCTTCACGCAATGCTTTCAAGGCACGAACTCGCCCTTCATTTCGAGTACGCCGTGCTTTGATTCCTGTACGAATCCATACCTCCTCCTCGGCTAGCTTTTTATCAAATAAATTATTTTGCTTTTGTTCGCTTAGACGAATGGACTCTCTTCTGTCCAGGTATGTTTCATAATCACAGTCATGCTGGTACAACTTCCCTCTATCTATTTCTACAATCCGATTAGTGACTTGACTTAAAAACTCCCGATCGTGAGTGACTAACAACACCGATCCTTTGAAACTTTTCAAATAAGATTCTAACCATTCAATTGCTTCAATATCTAAATGGTTGGTCGGTTCATCCAATAATAATAAATCTGGGGTGGCGATTAGCGCAGCTCCTAAAAGCACGCGTCGTTTCATGCCACCTGAGAGGTTATTCATACGCTCTCGAGTCTCTATGCCTAAACGACTGGCCATGGTCTCAATGTGCGGCAATTTGTCCCAAGCATGTAAAGTATCCATTTGTTGTTGGCATGCGGCTAATTTATCCATATCTCCCGATTGGGATAATTCATTAAAACGGCATAAAACCTCTCCTACTTCACCAAGGCCTTTTACGAGGAAATGGTAGACGGACTCTTCTTCTGCAATTGGAACTTCCTGCGTTAATCCAGCAACACGCAATCCAGAAAGTTGCTGGATTTGACCGCTATCAGGAATCAAATCCCCTTGCAGCAGTTTAAGAAGTGTAGATTTACCTGCTCCATTTCGTCCAACTAAGGCAATACGATCCTGTGGTTGAATCTGCCAATCTGCATTATCCAATAACTGATTACCCGCAATATTGAGGGACACGCCATGAAGGGAAATTATACTCATACACTAACTCTGACTTTTAAAATATGTAGCCGGGAAGCGAAGCGGTGTTCGGTTTTCTTATTATTGATTCCCGGATTGCCGTTTGGTCTTCACCAGGCTACTTGTAAATGAATTACTTCGAAGATAAAACCATTATACCATCCATCTCAACTTGAGCGCCACGTGGTAATGCAGAAACTCCTATCGCAGCACGTGCTGGATAAGGTGCCGCAAAATAACGACTCATTGCTTCATTAATTAATGGAAAATGACGCAAATCTGTAAGATACACATTCAATTTCGCAATTTGCGCCAAACTACCACCAGCGGCTTCACAAACTGCTGCTAAATTTTCTAAAACCTGTGTAATTTGTATTTTAATATCTTCACTACATAGTTGCATAGTAACTGGATCAATTGGTATTTGACCTGAAAGATAAACTGTATCGCCACACTGGATTGCTTGTGAATAGGTTCCAATAGCCTCAGGAGCCAATTTTGTATTTACAGGTTGCATTAATTATCCCCTTGTTTTTTTCTATAAAGACGCATGACTACTTTATTTGCTCTCAATCGACGCATGACGCGAGCCAAATGGGTTCTATCCACAACACTAATTGAGAAAGTTACCGCATTATGCCGGCCATCACGCGGATCTACATTTATATTACCAATGTTTGATCCAGCCTCAGCGATAGCAGTTGCGAGTGCGGCCAACACACCGCGTTCATTCACTACATCCACTGTTATATCAACCCAGTACTCGCCTTCAACCTTCTCATCCCACCGTAAAGCAACAAATTGCTCTGGATTGGTTCGTGAGTTTTTGAGTGTAGTACAATCACTGCTATGTACTATAATTCCTCGACCTTGCTGGAATTTTCCTACAATATTATCACCAGGAATAGGCTGACAGCACTCACTAAAATGCACCACCATTCCTTCGGTACCTTTGATTGCCAAGGGGTGGGTTTTAATTCCTTTATCCAATTCATTAGAATCTTGTGAAACTACCAATCTTTTCGCAATTACCATCGCCATTTGATTGCCTATGCCAATCGCATAAAGTAAATCCTCTATCGCTTTATAGTGTAAATCGCTTAATAATGCTTGTAAGGATTCAGGTGGTATTTTTGCATAATCACTAGACAACTCATTTAAAGATTGCTCAAGAAGGCGCTTACCTAAACTAATTGATTCGGTATTCTGTTGGCTTTTCAAAAAATGACGAATATTTGAACGGGCTTTTCCAGTAACTACAAAGTTTAGCCATGCCGGATTTGGATGGGCTCCCTGCGCGGTGATAATTTCTACTGTTTGGCCATTTGATAAGGGTATACTGAGTGGAACCAGTTTTCGATTTACTTTCGCAGCGACACAACTATTACCTACTCCAGAATGAACTGAATAAGCAAAATCAACCGGAGTCGCTCCCTTGGGTAACTCCATAATGTGACCTTTAGGGGTAAATACGTATACTTCATCGGGGAATAAATCAATTTTAACATTTTCGATAAATTCCAATGAGCTTCCTGTACTGCGTTGCATTTCTAACAGACTTTGTACCCACTCTCTTGCGCGCAATTGGGCTTCATTGACCTCGAGACCTGAAGATTTATAGATCCAATGTGCAGCTACTCCATTATCCGCTACTTTATCCATATCACGAGTACGAATTTGCACTTCCAAAGGGACTCCGAAAGGTCCAAACAAGGTCGTATGGAGCGATTGATATCCATTTGCCTTAGGTATGCCAATATAATCTTTAAAGCGTTGCGGTACCGGTTTATAAGTACAATGCAAAGCACCCAAAATCCGGTAACAGGAATCAATATCTTCAGTAATCACACGAAAAGCAAAAACATCAGTAATTTCGGTAAATGAGGCTTTTTTCTGACGCATCTTCTTATAAATGCTATATAAGTGCTTCTGTCTGCCGAATACTTGTTCATAAGGGATATTCAATTGTGCTAATGCCAGTTGCAAATCACGTTCAATAGTTTGGGTCAATTCACGTCGATTGCCCCGAGATTTTTCAACTGCTGATTTAATTGCCCTATACCGCATCGGATACAATGCCTGGAATCCTAAATCCTCTAAGCCTACATAAATTGAATGCATCCCTAAACGGTTAGCGATTGGTGCATAAATTTCTAAAGTTTCGATGGCGATACGTCTGCGTTTTGCATAAGGCATTGCACCAAGAGTTTTCATGTTGTGTAGTCGGTCAGCCAACTTAACGATAATTACACGAATGTCTTTGACCATGGCCAAGACCATTTTACGAAAATTTTCCGCCTGCGCTTCTGCTTTTGATTCAAATTTGATTTTAGTTAGTTTGGTAACACCATCTACAAGAGAGGTAATTTCTTCGCCAAATTGACGGGTTAAATCTTCTTTACTCACGGAAGTATCTTCAACCACATCGTGGAGTAAAGTAGCCATGATCGTTTGATAATCAAGACGCATTCGAGCGAGAATCAAGGCTGCTGCAACAGGGTGAGTAATATAGGGCTCGCCAGAACGACGCATTTGTCCATGATGCGCTTTCTCCGCGACCAAATAGGCTTGGTAACATTTTTCTATTTGCGACTGCTCAAGGTAGCATTTCAGCTCTTCATCGAGCTCCTTAAAGTAGCTCACGCAGTACTCCCTAGTATCTAACATGACCATACCCCTATACCTCTAAATTCACCCTATTAAGGCACCTTCGAATAATCACAGTCCTCTCTTTGATTCGTAGCTAGGGTGAACAAGCGGAATCCTGGAATGAGTAACCAAAACCTAGGTCCGCTTCGCCCAGGCTATATAAACAGTGCCATCTACTCTTTATCCAAAATTTCTGGGGTAATTAAACCTTCTGCTATTTCACGTAGAGCCACCACGGTCGGTTTATCATTTTCCCATTCTACCATGGGTTGATCTCCTCGAACCGCAATTTGACGTGCCCGTTTCGTGGCTACCATAACCAGCTCAAATCGATTCGCAACATTTTTTAAACAATCTTCAACTGTAACTCGTGCCATAAATCATTCTCCGGTAGCAAAACCTTGTATTTTACTGCGATGACAACAGGAAAGAAAGCAATTTTGATTGTTTATTTATCTGTCGCTTAATACACAAGCGGTTTGCAATCACAATCGCTCCCAACTCCATCGCTGCTTTTTCAAAATTATCATTAACGATTAAATAATCAAATTCAGGATAATGACTCAGCTCATCTTGAGCCTTTTTCATTCGATCACTAACCACATCATCTTTATCTTGTCGTCTATTTAATAGTCGTTGTCTCAAGACTTCCAAGGATGGGGGCACAATAAAAATACTCACCGCCTCAGGAAAAGAACGTCTAATCTGAGTCGCTCCTTGCCAGTCGATGTCCAGAACCACATCGATACCATTTTGCAAACGTCTTGCAATTTGCTCCATGGAGGTTCCATATAAATGATTAAAGACCCGGGCATGCTCCAAAAAAGCACAATCATCAATCATACGCATAAATTCTTTTTCATCAGTAAAAAAGTAATCCACTCCATTACGCTCTCCAGGCCGCATGGTTCGAGTTGTATGCGAAATGGATACCTCAATATTATCCATAGTTTCGATCAACCTTTTTACTAAACTTGTTTTGCCTCCCCCAGAAGGTGCTGCAACAATAAATAAATTACCCGAATAATCACCCACAATAGTACTCACTCAATATTTTGAATTTGCTCACGCATTTGCTCAATTAAAACTTTCATTTCTACTGCACTCTTAGTCAATTCTCCAGAGTCCGATTTTGAGCTTAGCGTATTCGCCTCCCTATTTAATTCTTGCATCAAAAAATCTAGACGTCTTCCTGCGATTTTATCGCAATTTAACGTCCGACTCACCTCATCAAGATGAGTCTGTAGTCTATCTAATTCCTCACTGACATCAAGACGAGCCAAAATTAAAGCAATTTCTTGCTCCACACGTGACTCTTGCACTTCAAGTTTCACTGAGTGTAATCGGGTCAATAGCTTATCTTTTACTTGTTCTGTTTGCGTTAATACTATAGAACGTGCGCGCTTAACTTCTTGACCTAATTCACTTAGTCTCCCTTCAATATGTGCTTTCAGTGCGCTCCCTTCGGTTACACGCATTTGTTTTAGTTGCTCAATCGCACTCTTAAATAAAGAAAGTGCGTGCTCTCCTAAAATATCTGCATCGGGCACACTGGCTTGCACCACACCAGGCCAAGATAAGACACGACTAATACTTAAATCATTCGGCAAATGATGTGATGCAGAAAGTTTCTCACTTAAATTTACTAATGCATTAACCATGCCTGTATTTATAAGCATAGACTGATTATTAGAACTTGTGTCTTGATATTTAAGCTGACACTCTAATTTGCCGCGATTGATTACATCTCGCAACACATGACGCAATTGAGGTTCTATAAATCGGAATGATTCAGGTAAACGAAATGAAACATCCAGATATCGATGATTAACTGACTTGATTTCCCAACAAAAATGCCCCTCTTCGATTTGCTTTTGCACTCGCGAGAAAGCCGTCATACTTTGAAGCATATAGAATACCAATGAATAAACCTTGCGCGAATATACCCCAATTTAAAGCAATTGCACAGATACAAACCTCTTGATATGCACCTCAGCATAGCAACCACAGTGATCAATATTAAAACAATTTGAAGATTAATTAGAGATCTACTTATGAAAACATATTAAAGTATATCCCGGATTGAAAACCCGGGATTAAAGAATTATTTGCTTAGCGAAGAACCAGGCCCGGATTTTGGTGGCGACTGATGATGCGACCATAATTCACTCAACTTCTCATTCATCCAACTCATCAGTGTAACCGCAGACATCACTCGTAGACCTCGGGGAAGCCCACCATTAAAAAAACCATAAATGCCATACTCTGCATGAATCTTCCGAGTCGCTTGGAAAAAACCAGAAGAATTTTTAGAAATAGAAGCCTGTTGTACTGTCTTTATTACATCAAACTTTTGTGACGCTAATGTTGCTCCAATTCCTGCCAATATACCAGCAAAGGAAGAAGCAGCAAAATCATTAGGGCAATATTCCATTATTCTGACTTTTAATGCAGGTGTCACCGCCAAAAAAAATGTAGAAAACATACCCTCTCGAAGCATCGTTGACAACATCCCCGTATAAAGATGAGACCATCCTCCCTGCCTCACCATATAGGAGCCCGCCGCAAAAAAACTGTGCTTTTGGTGGGTCATGATCATCTCAGTTGGACAACTAATTGCAGCAGAACCAACTCCTGCAGCAAATGCACTAATTAGCTTTTGGGTATTAGACAATTCATATTTATTCCCAAAAAACCAATTTTGGAAAAAACGATTCAAACCAACTTGAACCGCAGTTATTGGGACCATACTCGCAGCATTTGGCAATATTCCTCGATACAATACTTGTGGATTTAGAGTAAAGGGTTCTTTTTTTTGCATTCGTGTTTTTATAGACCACAAAGGATGATCCACGAACACTTCAAAAGCCCCAGTGATACTTCCCGAGATGATGCTTTGAACTACACTAAGATTGTTTTTCTTTTCTTTAGGGCGCGTCTTGTCTTTATGCGCCTCATTTTTAGCTTGAGTCATAATATTCTCCAAAAGTGATGTCAAATTTAATTCATTACCCGCTCGCTTCCTCCCTAGAGAGGTGCGGATAATGCAAAAAAACCGCCCTAGGGAAAATCGGGTAAGACAAGAATCACTAATAAAGAAGAATGACTTTGGGAAACAACTAAATCGCAGACAAACAGAGAGCTTGCAGATAAATCTGCAGATAATGCAACACTGTATTCATGACTGCGATGACACATAATGGACACTTTTTTTATAGATAGAATTCAAAATAACATGATGAATCAATATTAATCAATATGAATATAAAGAAATTTTCATAATTTTGAGTGAATTATTCTTTAGCATTTCTGTTCTCTAATATTCAAGTTATTCCTTGCTGAATGAATCACTCATAATCCAAATGGTATTTGTTTTATTGCGTCGTATATACTTTAGGATGCAACTCCGGGAGTTAAGCGTTATAATTCCTAATTTTTAACGAGGATTATTCTATGCGCCCAAGTAATCGAGAAGCAAATCAACTACGTTCTGTTAAAATCACCAGAAACTACACCAAACACGCTGAAGGTTCCGTCCTGGTTGAATTCGGACAAACTAAAGTATTATGTAATGCTTCGGTTACTGATGGAGTTCCTCGTTTTATTAAAGGTAAAAACCAGGGCTGGGTTACTGCTGAATATGGAATGCTTCCCCGCGCAACTCATAGCCGTACTGAACGCGAAGCAAGCAAGGGAAAGCAAGGCGGCAGAACCATGGAAATTCAACGTCTAATCGGCCGTTCTCTTAGAGCCTGTGTTGATTTAAAAGTTTTAGGGGAGAATACAATAACATTAGATTGTGATGTAATTCAGGCTGATGGGGGTACAAGAACTGCCGCTATTACCGGTGCCTGCGTCGCAATGAGGGATGCGGTAACTTGGATGGTCGAACGCGAAAAAATACGTAAAATGCCTGCATTTCATTACATTGCCGCAGTTTCTGTGGGCCTCTATCGGGGTCAACCGGTACTTGATTTAGATTATGCCGAAGACGTACTTGCTGAAACAGACATGAATGTAGTAATGAACGAAGCAGGACATTTCATAGAGATTCAAGGCACTGCCGAAGACAGACATTTCAATCGCGATGAATTGAACAACATGCTGGCACTTGCCGAAATTGGTATTCCTCAATTGATTGAATTGCAGAAAAATGCTTAAGCTTTAAATAGCTCCGGGCTTCATGTCATTAAAGTTAATCATTGGTCATTCCCGCGAAAGCGGGAACCGAGTTTTATGAAATCTTCAGCACTCAAAACGGGAGCTTCGCCCTCTAAGAGGCACCAGAATAGAATCCAAATCGAAAGATGACAAATCAAAGAGTCCAACTGAATTGAATGGCTGCATTACATAGACCTTCGGGAAACTCTTTAAAATAAATTTTTATCAATAGCCACTTCACGTGCTGTATAAATAGAGATAATATTTTTCTTCACCAACTCAGTTAAATGCTGATCCAAAGTTTGCATTCCTTTGCCTTGACCTGTTTGGATTGAAGAGTACATTTGTGCCACTTTATCTTCACGAATTAAGTTTCGTATCGCACCGGTACAAATCATAATTTCCAAAGCAGCAACCCGTCCCCCACCATTTTTTTTCAATAAAGTTTGTGCTACTACGGCTTGCAAAGATTCGGATAACATAGAACGCACCATCGATTTTTCTTCAGCAGGAAACACATCAATAATTCTATTGATGGTTTTGGTTGCTGAATTGGTATGTAAGGTCCCAAATACAAGGTGTCCGGTTTCCGCAGCAGTCATTGCCAAGCGGATTGTCTCCAAATCCCGCAATTCCCCGACTAGAATCACATCCGGATCCTCGCGAAGTGCCGAACGTAAAGCCGCATTAAAACTCAGCGTATCACGATGAACTTCCCGTTGGTTTAACAAACATTTCTTACTTTGATGTACAAACTCTATAGGATCTTCAACTGTTAAAATATGATCGTAACGATTTGCATTAATGTAATCGATGATCGCAGCCAATGTAGTACTTTTACCTGAGCCTGTAGGACCAGTTATCAATACTAATCCCTTAGGATAACTAGCCATTTCTTCAAAAATAGGAGGTAGTCCTAGATCATCCATGCCTAAAATTTCGGAAGGGATGGTACGAAAAACTGCCGCGGCGCCACGTAATTGATTAAACACATTCACCCTAAAACGGGCTAGATTTGCGATTTCAAAAGAAAAATCAACCTCTAAATATTCTTCAAATTCTTTTCTCTGCCTGTCATTCATTACATCATAGACAATTTTCATTACCTCTTTATGCTCCAGGGCGGGTAAATTGATTTTACGTAAATCCCCATCAACTCGAATCATTGGAGGCAAACCTGCCGAAAGATGTAAGTCTGAGGATTTATTTTTTACTGAAAACGCCAATAGTTCCGCTATGTCCATTGCTTAATCATCCCGATTGAATCAATAATAGATTGGACCTTAAAATCAATCTCAATCTAATGCTATTAGATTAGCTCACGAAGTGGTACTCGGCAAATATTGTTTCTTTTGTTATTGTTGAGATTTTCAAGGGTGTATCTAAAAATTATGAATTTTTATAACAATCTAAAACTAATCAAAGAATTAATCAGACAAACTGAACTTGAATGCGACCGAAAACCTGGAAGTGTCCTTTTGCTCGCTGTCAGCAAACAACAAAGCATCGAGGCCATTAATGAATTATTTCAGCTTGGAATTACAAACTTTGGTGAAAGTTACTTCCAAGAAGCACAAAAAAAAATAGATGCCTTTAAAAATAGTCCTATATGCTGGCATTTTATCGGCCCCATTCAAAGTAATAAAACCAAAGGGATTGCCACTTCCTTTAACTGGGTGCATAGTATTAGTCGATTTAAAATCGCCCAGCATCTCAATGAATACCGTCCACGCCATTTAGACCCACTCAATATTTGTTTACAAATTAATTTGGTTGAGGAAAAAACCAAATCAGGAATACCCCCAGAACATGCAGCCGAACTAGCCTTAGCTGTGAATCAACTACCTTATCTCAAACTAAGAGGCTTAATGACTATTCCGCCCCCCCAACAGGATATGCAAAGTCAATATGAAATCTTTAAGCAACTTAATCAATTGATGCATTCACTCAATCGTGAACTTGGTCTAAACATGGATACCTTGTCTATGGGAATGAGTGATGATTTAGTCCCAGCTATTAAAGCAGGTGCTACTATTGTGCGTGTTGGACGCGCCTTATTTGGTGAGCGACAAAAATAAAGCGACGCGCTATAATCCTGGAAAAATTAGTTGCCTAAATACGTGTAGGGGAATATATGTCTGGAATTATCGTTGTATTGATCTTCGTGGTTTCGTTATTTTTTTCACTCGCCATTTTCAGTTTATGGCTTCGAATCGCCCTACGCTATTTACGTGTCAGTGCCCTTCACCCAGTAAGCCAACTTATTTATAAAGTAACTAACCCTATAGTCAATCCTATCCAACTGATAACAAAACAACCCTATAAACCCGGACAAAAATATGATGTGCCCGCTTTCATTACTTTGGTTCTGGTTGAGCTATTGAAAATTCTCTGTATCAGCCTTCTTGCCTTAGGTGGATTAATTCCTATTGGATTCATAGTGATGTACATCATTGCGGACTTAATTATCCAACCATGTGATATTTTATTTTATGCCATACTTGTGCGCGTTATCATGAGTTTTATTAATCCCAACTGGCAAGGACCAATTGCCGATTTTTTACGTATGTTAACAGAACCCTTGTTAAAGCTTGGTAGAAAGATTGTTCCAGATATTTCAGGTTTTGATTTCTCCCCCTTTATCATTCTGGTTTTATTGAAAATTATTACATTATTTATCAATGCAAGCCTACCCTGGAGATTATTATAAAAGCGACTATACTTAATTTTAAGCAGAGGATTATCAGGATTAACTTATGAAATTGACGCTCCTCAGTAGCACTGGCTTAGGATTGCTTCTTGTACCTTTTAGTCTATTTGCTGATACCCAATCTTATTATTGTCCACAAAACCATGGATATATTAAGGTAGGGATGACTCCTGATGAAGTGATTGCAGCTTGTGGCCAACCCGTAAGCCAGCAGGAATCCAATCAACCTTTGATGCAAAAAATTCCAGTACAACAACTCATTTACAATAATATGGGAACGAGTACCGCTTTTTATGGAGTATGGAATGTGCCTACAGGTAGTGGCGGAGTACAGCTTGAAATAGACATTGTGAATCAAAAAGTACGCTCCATCAAAATGAATGGTTCTGATAGCAATGCAGTTTCTGTTTGCCAGGGGGCTAATATTCAAGCCGGAGATCCGGTACAAAAAGTCTATTACGCTTGCGGAAGCCCTTCTATTGTAAATAATTCCTTTATCAATGAAATTGTACCCACAGCAACCAAACCTGTAGTTTGGATCTATCAGCCTGGTGAGTATCAACCTACTGTATCCATGACTTTTGTTAACGGTAAACTACAATCCATCCAATAAAGCGTTTATTTTTTCATTGATTTCTATTTTTTGAGCGAATCACAACTCAACTCTATGGTAAGTTAAAGAAATAAGCTAAACTGTCAAAATTTTAGCGCAGAGAAGCACTTATTAGTGATACGTTCTTTGTTTTTTAAATATTCATTGAGGTAAACCAAGAAATGACAGCAAGTATAGATGAAATTACTATTGCATATGGCGAAAATGGGACAGAAACAGTTAAAGAATTGGATAAAAAAATACTAACTCGTGGGGCTTGGACTACGATTATGTTTAAGTATCAAGATTGGGATAATGCTCAAAATGACTTCGGCCCTGTAAAATTTTCAATTCGCCGTTATCAAAAACGTAATAATCAATACTGGCAAAAATCTAAATTTAATATTTCCAGCGCCGAACAAGCACAAAAAATCATTGATATTCTTGGTGATTGGCTAAAATAACCCCATGTTTCTAATTGTTCGTTTGAATTTTAAAAATTTAGAAGTTTAAATAGTAATTTTTTTCTATCATCATTGTGCTTTTCTTCGGCACTAACCGATATCTATCTTAGTAACCTCCTGTAAATATACAATTTTATCTTATAAAAAAACGATTTACGGGAGGTTTTGTTTCATTCAAATACCCGAGTGCCCACAAAATGAACCCTGAGAATTGATTTTATTCTAATTAATCAATTTTGTTAAGGTTCAGTTAATTTTTGATCCGTATAATACGAATTCAAATTCAACAATTAATATAAGATATAGCTATGCAGACTAAAAGAGAAACTTCAAATACAAAATCTAGGCAAACCATAGTTCCATCTATATGGAGTACGTTGGCACCAATGGATTTGATAAAGCAAAGAATGCAAGACGTAAAAAATGGGAAAGCTCCTGCGTTTCCAATATTGAATCTTCCAAATATGGGAAACTATTCATGGCTTCCCACACCCATGAATTTTATAAGAGAACAAATAAAAGCCTCCAAATCCGGACAGATGGTGACCACAAAATGGTTCTCAACCTTGTACCCCACTGCGTGGTTTACTACCCCAATGGATGTAGTAAAGTTTAATATGCAAGCAAAAACGGCGAAAACATCTACGCACGCAACCACACCAGTTGTTGCATCTCCCATGGTTCCACCTCCAGGGAAAAAAGGGCCTGATTTTCCAAAATGGATGCCCTCAATGGATCAGATCCACACACAAGTTTGGAATGGACTGAATTTCTCAACTGTTGCATTGTTCACCAGTTTTAGTATTGTATTTGTTCAAAGTCCGATAAAAACAATGTTAGTTAGCTTAACCAAGAACGGTACGATGATTCCTCCTTACCAAGGTGGAGTTCTGGGATTCTTCAATGCAATGTATGCAGGCACTTCAGCTTCTCTTTCGGGATCAGTAATTCGAAGTGGCTATGTTTCCAGTGCTAAAGGGGGCAGCAAGCCTGTAGAAGAAAATCTTCTAAAGGATGAGGGAACTCTACAAGAAGAGGGGAAGAAATATTCAGGAGCGACTTGGCGTTATATTGGGCCTATGGCACTTGGCGAGCTTCTGGTTACCCAAATATCCGAGTCTTTATCTACGTTGAGAAAAGGTAACATTCTTCCTGAAAACTTTAAATGGAAAACCCCTCATAACGCGTGGAGTTTAATGTCGGGGGGATTTATACCAAGATATGGATCGGGGTTGATTAACTTTACGGCTTTATGTGTTCTTGAAGACAAAATTGCCAAAAAACTACAGTTTGAAGGTGGTAAGGGACATCTTATAAGCGGAGCAGCCGCGGGGGCCGTTGCAGGCGGTTGTGCGTATGTCCCAACAGTATATAAAGATTACTTACTCCTGCAATCTAAGGTTACACCTGATGGACGCCTCCACAATGCGAGCACCTTTAAAATAACCAAAGAACTATTTTATTGCTTCTTAAACGATCCAAAAACTTCATTGAAATCCTTTGGATCGATGGCTTTGAAACAAGTACCGATGCGCATGTGCTTAACTGCCGCCATATTTGGTATTGTTTCTAGTGTAGGTGAAACTATGGGACCTGAACCATTGAAAAAAGTGGTTCCAGAGGATTACCAACCATCACCTGGAAAATCAAGACATACTATGTTTGCGACCAAGGGATCAACACCTCGAATTGAAGAAGTCGTTGAAGAGCAAAGCAATGAAAAAGAGCAAAACAAAGGTTCTAAATTAAATTAATGAGCGACATCTATTACATAACAAATCATTTAATTTTCAAAAAATGGTTTGTTATGTGCAAAAATAGTGTATGATAAATGCTGTAGTGTGCAATTTTAGGGCATTCTACAGTATTTAACGTTATTAAAAGGATTGAAAATGATGTCACGATTTTTTGTTGCGCCAGTTAAAGCCGCTTTTGAAACTACAGGCTATTCTATTGCAGCCGCAGCGGTTGGTTCTTCAGTTTATAAACTCACCACGATGAATGATAAAAACAAAGAAAATCAAGAAAATAAATCTGTCTCCCTAGAGCAAGAACATTCCTCAAGTACTACAAAAATGCATTTTTGATTCCATATCCTCATACTTATTTTAATGAATAACTCAAAGATGGTGTTGTCAATTTCAATTACAACACCAATTTCAAACATAAACGGTAAGTTCTATATTAATTCCAATCCAGGATGAGAGCGTTCAAAATAGTTCTGAACCATTTGCTCTGAAACCAAATCCAAACGGGTCGGATGCCATTGAGGACTCTTATCTTTATCTATTAGTAAAGCTCTAACTCCTTCATAAAAATCATGGCCATGCATAAAATGACTGACCATGTCATAATCCATTTTTAAACATTGTGCTAAAGACATTCCCCTCGCTTTGTGTAATTGCGCTAGCGTCACTTTAAGACTCAAAGGAGATTTCTGTGCCAAAGTATTATCAACTGACTCTGCCCATACTGTATTAGCACTTTGTAATGACTCGCGGATCATTTCAACTGTTGGATGCGCAAAACATACATCAATTGAAGGTTTAATTTGGCTTACTTCCTCCGTAGAAGATGTACTAGTGAAGGCTTGCATACATCGATTGACTTGCTCCATAGGATCTTTTGATAAATCTTCGTTCATTAATGCATCATACAAAGCAGGCATTTGTTCCGAAGATATTATTTTTTTAACTAATCCT
Organism: Legionella sp. PC997; assembly: GCF_014109825.1. Taxonomy (NCBI): domain Bacteria; kingdom Pseudomonadati; phylum Pseudomonadota; class Gammaproteobacteria; order Legionellales; family Legionellaceae; genus Legionella; species Legionella sp. PC997. The sequence goes on along the minus strand of NZ_CP059576.1, from coordinate 1,231,244 downwards.
GCTTTCATGGCATCATGCGAGCTCAAGCGATTACCCGTTAACCCCAAATAAATACCCAAAGATCCGGGGCATCGAGTTAATAAATAACTTGCACCAATATCGGGAAAGAAACCAATGCCGGTCTCCGGCATAGCGAATACGAATCGCTCACTGGCTATGGGGTGGCTTCCATGCATGGAAATACCTACTCCCCCGCCCATCACCATCCCATCAATTAACGAAATATACGGTTTACCTAAATGATGAATAAAATGATTTAAACGGTATTCGTGCCAAAAAAATTGCATTTGTTCCGCATCATTAACTTGCCCGGAAAAATAAAGTGAGCGGATATCACCTCCCGCACAAAAAGCATTCCCAGGAACTGCTCGCACTACGACTGCATGGATAGCGTCATCTTCCTTCCACAAACTCAATTGTCTTTGGATATTAAGAATCATATTTAAAGTCAATGCATTCAATGCGTTGGGTCTATTTAATGTAATGACTCCTAATGAACCCTCTTGATTAAAAAGTACTTCATCAGTCATGATTATTTTCCTTTGAACTGAGCAACTCGTTTATCTAGAAATGCCACAACTCCCTCTCGCTTGTCTTCAGAAGCACATACTTTTGCGAAATGTATTGCTTCTAGATGTAAAGCATCAGATAAAGACAAATCATAACCGTGATCAATAACTTCAATTATGCTCGCTACAGCAAGCGGCGCCATACTCAATATTCCCTGCAATAATATTTTACCGCGTTCTAACAAAGCTTCTGGTTCAACAACCTCACTAACCAATCCCCAATGGAGCGCCGTTTCTGCATTAATAAATCGCCCAGTTAAACATAAGTCGAGCGCACGTCCCTTACCAATTAAACGCGCTAATCGTTGCGTGCCCCCATAACCAGGAATCACCCCCAGCTTTACTTCAGGCTGACCAAATTGGGCTTTTGTGGAAGCAATTCTTAATGTTGCAGAAATAGCTAATTCGCAGCCCCCACCGAATGAAAAGCCATTTACCGCTGCCAATGAAGGTTTACCCAAAGTTTCCAAAAGTCGAAACACTTCTTGTCCTCGACATGCAAATTCATATCCTGTTTGAGCGGTACATTCAGCCAAGCGGTTAATATCTGCACCCGCACAAAATGCTTTACCATTACCCGTGATCATCAATGCCTTAACTTTGGGATTTGTTTTTGCATAATGAAATAATTCTTCTAAAGCATCTAATACTTCGGAACTTAAAGCATTTAACTTCTCAGGTCGATTTAAAGTTAACGTTAAAATTCCCTGACTATCCAAATCTTGTTCAATTAAATTCATTTATTTACTCCTTGCTATTGAACATAACGCAGCCAAATTACTACCACACAATCAGCACAAAATGTGCTCCTCATCCAAAGTTGCCTTGGCTACAATTTCCCGCATAATTTCGTTCGTCCCTTCAAGAATCTGGTGCACTCTTAAATCCCTGAATATTCGCTCTATCTTATAATCACGTAAATAGCCATAGCCACCATGAATTTGCATTGCCTTGTCACAAATGCGAAATGCCACATCCGTAGCCAATCGTTTGGCCATAGCACAATATATAGGAACTTGAGGATCATTTTTATCCATGGCACTGGCTGCTCGATAAACCATCAAGCGTGCCGCTTCATAATCTGTCAACATATCAGCAAAATAAAATCGCAATGCTTGCATCTCGGTAAGTGGCTTACCAAATTGTTTACGCTCCTGCATATAGCTTTGCGTTAACCGTAAACAGGCAAGGGCCCCTCCTAAAGAACAGGAAGCAATATTAATCCGCCCTCCATTTAAAGCATTCAAGGCAATTTTAAATCCCATTCCTTCGTCACCAACACGATTGGCGACAGGTACCCGACAATTTTCAAAATATACCATGCAAGTAGGTTGACTATTCCAACCCATTTTTTGTTCTAATTTACCAAAGCTCAATCCAGAAGTGTTTTTTTCAATCAACAAGCAACTTATTCCATGATGCGATTCATCACCTGTTCGAACCATACATAAATAAACATCACTGACTGAACCTCCTGAAATAAAAGCCTTAGAACCATTAAGAATGTAATGATCCCCATCCTTTACAGCTTTAGTCTTTAAAGAAGCCGCATCAGAACCTGATTCAGGTTCAGTCAAACAATAACTGCCAATAACTTCCATAGAGGTTAATTTAGGTCCCCATTTTTTTCTTAACTCAGAATCGGCATATCGATCAACTAAAGAGGTAACCATGTTATGAATAGAAAGGTAAGCACTGGTACTAATACATCCTGTTGCTAATTGTTCGAACAATAATGCCGAGTCCAAACGCGTCAATTGAGATCCACCAATATCCTCACGTGCCATCATCCCTGCCATTCCTAATTTGGCGGCTTCACGTAAGACCTCAACTGGAAAATAATGATGCTCATCCCAATTGTCGGCCATAGGAGCTAATTTGTCGCGTGCAAAGTCAGCTGCCATTTCCCGAAAAGCTAAATGCTCTGCTGTGAATTCAAAATCCATAAACTGTCCTTAGAGAATTTATTCAAATATATTGTTATTATTGCGAATTTTTATCTTCCGTGAAAGATATATGTTTCGAAAATTACCCAAAACATTTTATGAACGAGATACTATTATTGTTGCCAAAGAACTTTTAGGCAAATACATTATTCACAATCATGCAGGAGTGGAATACGTCGGAAGGATCGTTGAGGTTGAAGCATACCTTGGGGAACACGATCTGGCCTCTCACTCTTCTAAGGGTATTACGCAAAGAACAAAAGTCATGTATGGGCCTGCTGGTTACGCTTACATCTACTTAATTTATGGCATGTATTACTGCACTAATATCGTTACTGAAGCTGAAGGAATTGGGTCGGCAATATTGTTGCGCGCTATCGAACCCATCAAAAACATCCAAGGTCGAACTCAAGGCCCTGGGTTACTTTCAAGGGCAATGCATATAGATAAACACCTCAACCAGCAGGATCTAACCAGTGATACCTTCTACATCGCCAAAGCAGAGAATCAAGAGCCCTTTATTATTGTAGAAAAACCAAGAATTGGAGTCCACTATGCAAAAGATTGGGCAAAAAAATTACTACGCTTTTATATCAAAGATAATGCTTTTATATCCAAGCCTTAATCCATAGAAAAGCTTTAAACTTCAGGTTAAAAATGAAGCCTACAGCTTTTTGAAGGATAATGATATGATGGCAAATTTTCTGCATCCTTGAAAAAAATAAGAATAAACAATGGAAACTCTTGCAGCACCTGTAACTCGCAATAAAAATCCACTTGCTGTACTCAAAGAATACTTTGGTTTTGACACGTTCAGAACACCACAAGAAGACATTATTAATGATGTTATTGCTGGCCAAGACGTGCTTGTTTTAATGCCTACCGGCGGGGGGAAATCTCTGTGTTATCAGATACCTGCCCTAGTAAGACCGGGCGTAGGCATTGTTGTTTCTCCATTAATTGCGTTAATGGAAGATCAGGTCACTGCGCTCAGATTACAGGGAATTCGTGCCGCTTATTATAATTCCTCTTTAACCAGTGAAGAAGCAAAAAACGTATTAACTCAATTACACCAAGATGAATTGGATTTACTGTACATTGCTCCTGAGCGCTTGATTAGCTCCTCATTTCTGGAGCGATTAAGTGATTGCCATATCGCACTTTTTGCCATTGATGAAGCCCATTGCATCTCTCAATGGGGGCATGATTTTCGGCCCGAATATTCTGCTTTAGGTATTTTAAAAAACCATTTTCCTAATATTCCAATTATTGCCTTAACTGCGACAGCAGATAAACAAACACGCAAAGATATTGTAGATAGGTTAAATTATTCCCCAAAAAAATACATTGCTTCATTTAACCGACCTAATATCCATTACAAGGTTATTCCTAAGACTAATGCGGCGAAACAATTAAATCAATTTTTACAGACTGTAGAACAACAATCTGGAATTATTTATTGTGGCACACGTACCGGGGTAGAACAGCTGGCTCAAAAACTACAAAAGATGGGATTCAAAGCCCGAGCATACCATGCAGGACTTACTCATAATGAACGTCGGGAAGTACAAACTTTATTCCGATATGATCGCATCGATATCGTTGTTGCTACCCTCGCTTTTGGGATGGGTATCGATAAGCCTAATGTTCGTTTCGTAGTGCATCACGATCTACCTAAAAATATTGAAGGGTATTATCAAGAAACGGGACGGGCTGGGCGTGATGGTTTACCCGCTCAAGCACTTTTACTCTATGACGCAGCGGATAGCGCTAGACTACGTTCCTGGATCATGAATAACCCACTTGACGAACAAAAACGAGTTGAAACCAATAAGCTTAACCATATGCTTGCTTTTGCTGAAGCATCTCATTGCCGTCGCCAAATTTTATTACACTATTTTGATGAGCTCTGTGACACTGAATGTCGGCATTGTGATGTTTGTGATAATCCACCAATAACTGCTGATGCTACAGAAGATGCGCAAAAATTTTTATCCTGTATTTATCGATTACGACAAAATTATGGTTTAACCTATACGATAGATGTATTGCGTGGTAGTTCTTCAGATAAAATTAAACAAAATGGTCATGAGCAGCTTAGTACTTTTGGCATTGGTAAAGATAAATCAGCCCACTACTGGAAACAATTAGCCTGGCAACTCATCCATAAAGAATATTGCCTACAAGATATAAATCAGTTTCAAGTTCTTAAATTAACACCCAAGGCTATTCCTTTACTTAAAGGCGAAGAAAAAATAGCACTAACCATCCCTAATAATGATTTTCAGGGCAGTAAAAAGAAAGCCAAAGAACGACGTTCTATTCAAGTCACAAAGAGTCCTCTATTTGAATTGCTGCGTTTATTACGACGTGAATTAGCCGATGAAGAAAACAAGCCACCATTTATGATCTTCAGTGATGCAACCTTGCACGCAATGACAGAAATAAGACCTAAAAACCTAGAACAGCTACTCGCAGTACCCGGTGTGGGTCAACATAAGTTGGCTCATTATGGAAGTCAGTTCCTTAAAGCATTAAATGGATATAAGGAATAAGATATTTTTATTTTATTGATTATTATTTTTACAATTCGCTTGTCCATCTATGGATTTATAACAAAACTCTTTCACAATCAGTTCGACTTCTTTTCCATTTGTAGGAGGTTCCCCATTATTTAGCCATAAATTAATATGTACTGGTAAAGGTTTTTGAGGAATATACTTTGTTGGATCCGGTGGTGAGAAGACCCAATTTTGTATTGGGTAACGGTAATCTTCATAGTGACCGTTACCACTTTGATAATAAATCCTATTCTTGCTCCATATAAAGCCATGAGTTGAATAATTTCCATTTAATTTCAATGTATAGCTTAATGTGGTTTTATTGAGTTCAGCTATGGAAGGCCAAACCGTATAAGAACTATTAGACGCAGCAGTACTTTTTATTCCCCATTTGGAAAATTCAATATCAATTTCATTAGTTCCAGCAGGTTCAGTATCTTTCGGTGGATAATTGAATAATCCAAAAATTACATTAGGATCTAATTGGTCAACTTGCCCTACGATATAAAACCAATATTCTCCGAACCCCAAAGAAGTTGTGGTGTATAATTCAGCACAACTCCATTTACCCTGATTGTGTATAATCTTTAAATGTAACCAGCCCTTTGAATCAACCCATACATTATTACTCGACCACAAATTTGGACCAGGGCTCCCAAAACCATCTCGAGCGCACCACGTTAAATTCGAAAAAAATAAGGGTTGTTTGCAATTTACAGATCTCTGAGGTATAGCTGAGTCACAATCTCCTTTTCGATCTTGATTTGGACACAATATTTTTTTATCCAATAAAATCGGCGACTTTTGATTCTGAATAATATCCACTGCTTTTGAGTAAGTATTACTCCATCCTAAAAAGAACATCCCCAAAATAATTTTTATTTCTTTATTCATCCGGAGTAGTCCAAAAAATAATTAAGACCACAAAAGCTATTCTCGCTTGTTCTTTCTAAAAAACGGAAGCGCATCCCATAACTGCAGGGTAACTGTTAGCACGGCTAATATGGTAAGAATAGCTAAAAAAACCAAATGATTTTTAAAAAATAGTTTCATACTTAACCACCAAGACAACTTGCCCACAGTATAAATTGCTCCAACCTGGGTACTATTCACCCCTGAATCGCGAATTACTGATACCGAACCAAATATTTGGGACTGTTTTTTCTTATTGGTTAACGCATAATTAAGTAAATCAAAGCCATGTGAATTATCAGCTAATAAGGCAATAATACTGCGTTGTTTGAAGTATGGAGATTGAGCCCCCACAATGCCCGCTATAGAATTATTTGCAGTGATGGCCGTCATACTATTTACTGCGGTATTTGATTGTTCTAAGGGAACATCGGGCGAATGACTTGGACGTAAAGGTTCCTTAATGAAGCTTCTTGTTTTATCGATAAGCAAATTCAATTCACTTTCCTGAAGAACTTCTTTAGGAATTTTTCCAATAATCAGAATATCCACATCTTTATTTTGTACAAGAGACCAATCATCAACTAGATTAAAATATAAAGCTGGATAACCAGTTCGTGAGCCAATAAGTCCTAAGGCATTGAGTAAAGTAGCTATCTCTGAAGCTTGTGGATTTTTATCGATAAGTATCCAGGATTCCGACAAATCAGCTAAACGGCTAAATGGAAACCCCCCATTAATAAAAACATTTAAATTAGGCATCTCAATATAATGATAAAAATGTGACAAATCTATATTTGAGGTTTCCCTAATTATTGCATTATTAGTAACTATGTTATGCGATTCACAATGCCCACTCATTGTTCCTCCCCCAATAGAGGCCGCATAGTCAAAAAAGAAACTCATTTGATTATTCACTTTTACCGCATATAAGGGGATGTCAAATTTTGTATCGCTATGTAATAGCCCAAATAGATTGGAGAGTTGCGCATTTTGTGACTCTTGCTTACCTGTTTTAGATAAGGAATAACTTTTAACAAACATATCATTCACGCTAATAGTGAGATGCGAGTTCCCCACAGCAGGTGCCGGTGTGTATTGATATTTTAATTCTAATGGAATCCCTGAATTAGTGGGTATATATAAATCTGGAGGGATATTAAAATTGATTAGAATTGGAGACAAAGAGAACCCAGATGATTGAAGTTGTCCTTTGTATTGTTGAAGTTCGGTGAAGGTGACCGGTTTGTCTGTGCGCACCCAATTTGGTGCATCGTAAGGTTTCCGAGCATTTACTGTTTCTACTTTATCAATAGTCACGCTCGTACCATGAAATAATACATTACCTTGGGCTATTCCTTTAACTGCCTTTATTAAATCGTTATCATCACGACCTAGTATAAGCAATAGCTTTATAGCTGGATTATCGGGATGGCTCATCATTTCTATAGTTGGGGCATTCACTGGAGCATGACTTTTTAGAAAATCTGGATGTTCATTATTTGTTGCAAGCACAATGGCATTTTGCTGTGGTAATTGATTTAAAAGTACAGAAAAAGACTGCCCACGCCAAAGCGATAAACTACCAAACCATGAGGTCAAAATAGCCGCAGCACGTTGTTGTACTAAACTCGGTTGGTTGGCAAATACAATGGGTAATCTTAAAGGATCTTCATCAAGCGGATCAAAAAATGGTATAGGGAAATGAGACAAGTCATTATCTAATTGTAGTGTATTTAGTGTAAGTTCAAGAAAGCTGGTCTGACTGAGATCTAACCATAACGTAGTGCTTCCGAGATACTCACATACCGCCTGATAATGGCCGATAAATTCAAATTTTAATTGGTTACGATCAGCAAAATAACGGGGATCTAATGGAATTTCTACATAATTAGATTTTCCTAAATGGTTGGCAGTAATGGTAATCAAACCCGCTAATTCGTCATTAAGATAAATTTTTAATTGAGACTGTATCGGAATTAATGAAGGTGAAGGAGTAAAGTGTAGTTTTAATACTGCCCCAGTAACGATTTTATCCTTTCGTAACGTAAAAAAAACGGATTGGATTGGTTGCATTCCTTTGAGCGCAATAGCATTTTTTGGGGTTGCTGCATTTTTTAAAAAAATCTTTCGTATTTCGGAGGAAGGCTTAGCAAAAGAAGGTTTGATTGGATTAGATTGTGCAGGCAAAAGAGGACTAGCTTCTACTAGGAAGGCGCTACCTAATAACACTAATAACATCATTCTCCGAAACATATTAACTTCCTTTTTAACCGCTCTTAAGAATGGATTGATCTGTTTAACGTCTAAGTCTCTAAAACAACCGAAATTAAAAATCCATTGTGATTATTCAACAACTTAGGTTCTTTACTGATAATTTTACCAGTATATAATATTATGCCGTGATTAGTAAAAAATTGAAATATCGCTTTGGAATGTTCATTGGGCTGATAAATAAATAATTGCATTTTATTATTGTCTTCTATTTTAACAATATAAAAAGGCCTCATATCGTTTTCATTAAAACTGTAAAAACCAAATAGATTAAATGAAATTAAGTTTAAAGGCTTACTAAATAAGTAATTGAGATTATCGTATTTTTTAGATAAGCGTGGGTTTTCAAACATCGCCTGTATATTGTAGAGAAAATTATAAGCGATGATCTTGTTCTTGTCTGCATTCGTTTCAGATATAAATTTCACTCCATAACTATATATTTTTGTCTCAGTTAAATCGTAGTGTTCTTTATTCATAATCTGTATTTTTATATCAACATATTCCTTACCTAAGAAAACTCTTAACTTTAGGATTTGGTCTTTATCCAGTTCTGTAAAACAAAACATAGATGCTCCCATTTCATGTAGGTCAGTTAAAATGGCTATGTCTCTTCTAGAAGGTTTATTAGATACTAACGCAGGAGTTATGGTAGGAAATCTGAAATTTTCTCTTTTCTCACTTTTTGATAGGGCAAATTTAGTAGCTGTTAAGGAAAGGAAACTGTTGTAACAGGTCCAAAATATAGCAGTATAAAGAATTAATGGGCTTCTAGCAAAAACACTCTCTAAATTTAAAACGGCATAGATAATACTTATTACACTAAAAATTGGAATAATTAATTGTGCTAGAAGCATACTACTTTTAGCTGCCTGATTGTTTGATTTTTGGGTAGTTACAAAGGGAATATTTCTTCGTACAATACCCCGCAATGACTTGAGAAAAACCAAATACTTAAGTACATCATATTGTTCTTGTAATAATAGGCTATAGCGAGGACATGAAACTTTAAACGCAAGAAGTGAAAAAACGAGATAGGGAATAAATCTCATGAGGAATTCAACATTTATGGCTTTTATGGGTGCTATGCCCGTAAATAAAACGACGATAGGCGCGAAATAAAAAATTAATTTTTGCAAGCCAGTCATATAGGTGAGCATGCTGGGCAAATAGGCGATTCTTTGGCTTATGGTCAATTGGTTATTAAACAGAGGGTTTTCTAAACGATAGATTTGCATAGCCCCCTGTCCCCATCGCGTCCATTGTTTTAAGTACGGTCCTAAAGTAGAGGGGGCTATGCCGTAGGCTAGGCTTTCATTATGGTATACAGATTTCCATTTTCTTGAATGCAATTTCATGGAAGTATGTAAATCTTCGGTAACTGTTTCAGTCGCGAACCCCCCTATCTCCATTAGGGCAGCTCTTCTCATAATACCGCAAGTTCCACAAAAAAAAGCGGCATTCCAATGGTCTTTTCCAGGCTGAATTACATGATGAAATAAGGCTTGTTCTGACCACAATTTATCATTCTTCATAATCCTATGAGAAAATGAATCGATATTGTAAAAATCTTGGGGAGATTGAACAAAAGCAACCTGATCATCATTAAAATATCCAAGTAATTTATCTAAAAAATTCACTTGCGGTACATGATCAGCATCAAATATGGCAATAAAATCCCCTTCAGTCTGAGTAAGTGCATAGTTAAGATTACCCGCTTTAGCATGAGTATGATGAGGTCTGGCGATATAGTTACACCCCATTTCCTCGGCCAAGGCTTTAACTTCTGCTCGATTCCCATCATCCAATAAATATGTTTTATGAGGATAGGCAATGTTGATACATCCCAGGATAGTTTTTCTTAATATTTCTGTAGACTCATTTAATGTGGGGATAAAGACATCTACTTTGAGGCCGGGTTTAGGTGGAATGGATTGTCTATTAGTTGGATTCCAAATACTAAAATAAAAGAGAAGCGCGGCAAGCCAACCGTATACCTCGGCGGCATAAAGCAATACCGAAAATACCAAAGCATCAGGATTAAAGGTGGTCGCCCGCCAAATTATGTAATACGTCGTTATTAAGAGTGAAAGAGAAATAATGATATGATTTCGGGTTTTCTTGAAACCGGAGTTTGTTATATCCATAAAATCACACTCTGTACACGACCATTTTTCATACTACACTTTCCTTGTACACAACTGATTTGCACCGTATTTCAATAGAAAACTTATGTTTTAATAATGGTAGTCAGTCGTTGATATGTTCATAGATGATATAATGCTTCTATATATGAGATTATATTTTACTTTCACGAGACATACTTAAACTTTTGTCGTATAGGAAGAAATAATATTAACTATTTGTATCTATTAAGTTAATAATAAGACTATAAGCTGAAAAAATCCAGCCCATCTCAGCTGCTTAATATTTTATAGGAGTATTATGAACTCATTGAAACAAAGAATGAATCATTGGAGAGGATTAGGCCTATGGAATTATTATTTTATAGTTAAGTTTGCTCTATTATGGTATGGGTATCTTAATTTTCATCCCTTTTATAACTTCCTGTTTTTAGTATTTCTACTGTTCCCTCTTCCTTCTTTGAAACTTCATCGCTATAGGAATTACATCGCTATTCCTATTGGTTTTGTTTTGTTCTATCATGATACCTGGTTGCCAGGCATCCAATCCATCCTTTCGCAAGGTGAAAACCTACTTGAATTCACACCGGATTATCTTCTCGAACTCCTCAATCGCTTTATCAATTGGTACATGATAGGCGCTGCTTTGTTATTATTGGTTGCTTATTTATTAATCTCAAAATGGGTAAAAATGACTGTTTTTACAGTCGTGATCCTACTAGGCTTAATGATCACCAGCATTATAAACCCTTCTTTTTTATTTACTTTCATGAAAAAAAACCAAGAAGTAGTTGTTGATAATACAACTACGACAGATTCAAAATCGACACCTAATAGTAATGCCCCCCCTACTGATGAAGAATTAAATAAATATTTAAGTCAATTCTATAAAGAACAAAAAAACCTACACACGGCATTCCCTAATGAATTATCGGCAGATGCCCAACCTTTCGATATTTTAATCTTGCAGATATGTTCGTTAGGATGGACTGATATAGAGGCTGTTCATTTAGAAAATGACCCTTTATGGAGTAAATTTGATATTTTGTTTAAAAATTTTAACTCTGTCGCTACGTACAGTGCCCCATCAGCAATTCGATTATTACGTTCCTCTTGTGGTCAAACACCTGAGTCTGCGCTTTATACTCCTGTAGAGTCTCAATGTTACCTATCAGATAATTTGGCTAAACTTGGATTCTCTCCACAAGTGGTTTTAGATAACTCAGGCGAATTTGCGCATTTTTTAGAGGACATACAAGAATATGGAGGTTTAAAGAATGCTCCTTTGTTGTCACAAGCAGGTATTAGCCTACAGGAAAAATCTTTTGATAATGAACCCATTTATAATGATTCCCAACTTTTAAATCGTTGGTTTAACAACTTGGTTCAATCGAAAGTAGATCGTAGTTTTACTTTTTTTAATATATTGGCACTACACGATGGGGCTCGCTCTTTAAATGATAATAAAGTGATTCCTTATAAAGTAAAAGTAGTAGAATTATTTACTGACGTGGATGATTTATTTCGTCGTTTAGAACAATCCGGTCGAAAAGTAATGGTAATCATGGTTTCAGAACATGGTAACAACCTTACCGGCGACAAATTACAAATACCTGGTTTAAGGGATATCCCCTCTCCTAATGTAACTCATATACCAGCGGGAATTAAATTTATTGGTATGAAAGCAGTTCATACTGACCCTATTTTAATTGAGGCTCCAAGTAGTTATTTGGCCTTATCGGAATTAATATCGCGAGTGGTTGATGGAGGAATTTTTAATCAAACAACAATTGATTGGCAAAAGCTCATACAAAATTTACCTCAAACACCTATGGTCTCAGATAATGGTGTAGTTACTGTGATGAAATATCGCGGACATTATTATATTCTTTTAAGCAAAGAAGCAAACTGGATACCCTATAATTAGGGTATCCTACCTAAATTCAGCGTATCGGATCATAGGATTAATGGGCATATTCATATCACCTTGCCAACCCTCCAAAGAATATCGAAGGTAAATCGAGGCATGACTTGGCGCATAATCTGTAGATTGTTGATAATCCAAATTTGCGCCTAAAATAATATGATTACTTAAGCGATATTCAATTAAAGCATTTATTGAGTATCCATAACCAGCGGTGGTACTTCCAGTATAGTCTGAGGAAGTTTCTATGTTTCGGACAAGACTTGGTATGGGATAAAATGGACTTGATGCCACTGTGGCGACTGACCAAGCACCGGATCCTCCCAATTCAAACGACCAGTTTTGTGTACGTTGGCGATACGCAACAGGGATGTAAAACCCAACAAAGCTCTGTGGACTGTAATACCCACCTTGGCCCAGTGAATAAAAATTTAGATTTTTTTGAGAAAACCAATTCATATTCATAAGTCCCACTGTGGCAATCCGATTTACTTTATTCACTAATCTATAATAATAACCTTCAAGTGTTATAACACGCTGATTTGAGGGGACATTTTTTCCAGTTAAGACACCCGCAGTAATATAAGACCAAAGTCCGTAAGACTTTCCTCGATCATACCCCAACGATAAATTAACATTATTAGAGACAACGCCACCCCAGACTGTTCCTGTATTCGGATCTTTAGCGCCTGCAAAAGATAATAGAGAGCTCGTGACAGGACGTCGAGCGATCCCTAGCTGCCATCCAATATGATGTAGAGAACTCCGGTAACTTAAACTACCCACGGGATTAACAACATAAAAACCAATCGGGGTTTCACCCAGATCCATTACCCAATGTTCATTTTGCCATCCTGCGGCAACACTATCTCCTTTAGCTATTTGGGATACACCCGTATCGCAGCCTGTAGAACACGTCCCAAAGTTACTAAAATATACTCCATTAGTAGTATGGAATGTCCCTGCACTATATGTGACAAAATCGCTTCTAAAAAAAGCCTGCCCCCCAAATAAATGTCTAGTTGCATGTAAGACCTCATCTTGAGCATTTATTTGACCTTCACCACGAGTTCCAGTCAAACTCCAATAATCAAAATCAAGTGTTACCGTAGTTTCTAATTCGTGATACAGCGTAGCAGCTTCTCCCCGGATACTGCTTTTGATCCAATCATCTGCAGGGTTATTACGGGTTAAATACGTGTAGGCAAGATTATCTGTTGGGAGTATCGAGGTAATCTGGCTCTGGACCATTGCCTCCCGATAATCATTTTGAGCTTGTTTAAATGCTTTTACTTTGCGTTCTAGCCTTGCAGCGTCTCGGAAGAGCATCGCATTATCAGGACTTGGCTTCTTCCTATTCACTTGCTGTTTTAATTGTTGAAATTGGGAATATGCTTTTTTGAGGTCACCCACATCCCCCCAACTATTTGCTATTCGTCTATTAATATTTACATCTTTTTGTTGATTAAGTCGTTGATTATGTAAAAGTTGTCGTGCGGCATCCAACTGCCGTGCTGCGATTAATACCTCAATTTCACCTAAAAGGGCATCAATATTGTGCGAGTTTCTAGCCTGTACTTTTTTATAATAAATCAACGCTTCATTGTATTGTTCATCTTCTCTAGCCCAATCAGCCAATTTCATTAAAATAGTATCATTCTCTGGTGCTTGTTTTAGGTAAGCATTTGCCCCTACCTTATCCCCTTTATCCCGTAACTGTTGGGCAAATGCTAAGATCAACTCAATTTGTAATCGTTGTACAAACTGACGCATGTCTGCATTCCATTTTCTTTTTGGAAGTGTATTCATCTTTTTTAAAGCAAGTTCATTTTGATTTTTCATGCTTAAGTAAAGTGCATAAGCGTAAATTAACTCAGGATTTGAAGGGTGTTTTGCCTCAAGTTGTTTGAATACATTATCCGCTTCCTTTTCTTTAGATAATTTATATAAAATTTGAGCTAAATGAAAATTTAGCCATATATTGTCTGGATCTAATTTTTTCGCCTGACGATATTTGTCTGCCGCTTTTAGTAGTTGATCATGTTCTGCATAGTATTCCCCTTCTTTCTGTGCCAATGAACTTTGCAATCCATGTACAAATTTCAGCATTCCTGAAGTCCATTTTTCTTTTGGAAGTGTATTCATTTTTTTTAAAGCGAGTACGTCTTCTTTTTTTATAGTACTTAGATAAAGCGCATAAGCATAGATTTGATCTGGATTTGAAGGTTGTTTTGCCTGAAGTTGTTTAAATAGAGCATCGGCTTCTTTTATTCTAGCTGACTTATATAAAGCAATGCCCAAACGGAAGTTTAACCATACATCATCAGGAGCGAGTTTTTTAGCTTGTTGATATTTTTTTACAGCCTGTGCCCATTGGTTATGTTCGGCATATTGCTCTGCTTCTTTCTGGACTATAGAGCCTTCTAAATTATTTTCTATATATTGAAGTTTGCCTTGCACTTCCGGGGGGGTACTTTTCAAATAGGTAAGCGCTTTTTGTGGTGATTGGCGTTTATACATACTCGCCATACCCGAAATCGCATCTAGAAATGTGGGGTCGATTGATAAAGCGTGTTTATAATTCGCTTCTGCTTCTTTAAAATTATTTTTTTCAGTAGCTACATCTCCCAACCCAGACCAAGCTTTTTTGTTTTGATTATCAAGGTGTTGAGCCTGAATAAATTCGTTTTCAGCCTCATCAAATTTACCCAATTTTACCAATTTATCTCCATGGTAAACGAATAATTGGGATAATCTTTTTTTCATCAGAGTTATCCAATTAGCTGTTTGAACACCAGGTGAAATAATATGACGGGTCTGTAAAAATAAGTATAAAGTGTTTAATTGTCTCAATGCAGTATCTTCATATTCTGGAATTTGTGATACGGCCATCCAATATTCAGCAGTTAATTGGGGTGTGGGAATATTATTGTGAAATAGTTCATCATATTGTTGTTTCGCTTGAATGTATTGCTTAGCTATGACTAATAGACGCGCTTTTTGTAATTTTTGATTTTCGGCAGGTTGAGTCAGAGTAATTATTGTTAGAGCATTTCTGTAAAGAAGTGTATCAGGAACAAGTGCCTTTAATTTTTTTAAAAGTATTTTTGCCCGGGTTAGATTGCCCTCTTTTACGGCTAGCCTAATCTGAGCAGAGATAACTTCAGGATCGTTGGGTGCTATTAGTTCTAAACGTTCAAGGGTTTGTTTCATTAAATCATATTTATTATTTAGTTCTTCAAAAAGAGCTTTTTCTAACAACAGGTTTTTTATATTTAAAGAATTATCCTCAGATGTTAAGTTATCATTAGTAGAAGAAGGCGTGTTGAATGCAATAGCATTATGTGTGAGTAATAAAGTAGCACAAGTTAATAAGCCTAAAAATGGTGTTTTTACATAACCAATGAGTTTCATCTATATTTCATTTCTTAAAGTTGAAGTCGGTTTTGTTAAAAATTTTATTAAAAACTATCAACTCATAGAAAATATCCTTATTTTAGTTAATCCAATTATTCTCTAATAGAAATTGATTTGGTTATTCATTTTAAAGCACGATATATATACAGAGCCATTAAATAATCCATTCTAACTGATAAGATTCAATGATGAAAGACGATAATATTCGTTGCTCGGCATGAAGAGGTTCCAGAAAGTAAAAGGTAGACTTTACCGACCATTTTTTCACCAATCTCAAATAAAATACAAAAAATAGCTCACCAAATCATCTAACTTAGTCTTGAAAACAATGAATTAATAATGCCTCAGAATATGAACTGTCTTAGTCTGGCTTGGGTGAAGAACTTAATACTTCATGCCTTTTTTCGATGAGGTCTTCCGCTTTAACAACAATTGGATTATCGTGTAGGAGTTCCCCTGGGTGTATTCGTTTACAAAGTTCTTTATAGTGTTCTAACTCCTGTTCTCGCATATAGAGCTCAAACTCCTTGTAAAAGCCCCTTCCCTTCTCATCGCCAAGAATTTCAATAAATTGGTCAAATAAACCTGTTTTGGGATTACTGTAAAAACAAATATCCGTAAATTTTTTCTGATATATCGAAGAAAATTTATAGTCTTCCCCCACCACCTTCGGTATTTGATTAAACAAAATATCCACGCCCTCTTCCTGGGAGGCATTTCTTGCTTGATGCAATAGTTCAATCACGTGTTGGCGTTTTTCTTTAGGAACAACAAGCGATCGAATTGCTGCAAATTTTTTGTTTTCATCATTTAAAAATGGAGCGCCACCTACCCGGGCACCTCGTTCAGCAAGTGAGAGTTTCGTATGTTCTTCGGATAATTTTTTTAGAGTAGCAAGAACGGCGTGGCCGGTAAAACCTGTAGCCTGAAAGGCCATGCCTTCCCTGTCTAAACGTCTTAATATATCTTCAGCTGTTGTATCCGATTGAAGTGTATTCAAGGCCATTAATAAGGGTTCGAATTGGGAAGCATATTCTGGGTGTTTTTCGCGAATAAAATCACTTAAATAGCCATTTAGAATCTTAACCCCTTCATCGAATAATCCCGAACCATATTTAACCTCTGCATTAGGAAATTTAAGAACCTCATTCAACTTTTCTCCGCCAAAAATAAAGTAAAGTCTCCGTCTGGCATAGTATTCACTATAATCAATCTTATACTTGTCAAAAAAATTTTTAATCATTTCCAGAGGAAAAGTATTTAACGGGGTAATCGTAATAACCGATTGATCTTTATCATTTTTAGCTAAGACATCCGCTTCCGCTTCTAGCAACAATGATATAGCATCGATATTATGAGATTCGACGGCTGACAATAATGCAGTATTGCCTTGAGCATCTCTTAGCTCAATCAACTGAGCTCGTTTCTCAGGTTCTCCATGGACTAAACTGAGTACGTTCCTTAATGCATCAATGTGCTTATTCATAATTGCTTTATGTATCGCTGGTTCACCTTTATTATTTTTTTTCAGGAGTAAATCAGGATTATGAGTATGAATATAACCTGCAGCATCCCCATAATTTCCTTTGGCGAGCAGCAAATGAAACGCTGTATTGCCTTCTCCATCTCGCTCCTCCAATGAACTACCTTTATCGTGCAAAAGCTTTACAAGTTCCGCTGAATTAATCTCTGCAGCTACTAGTAATGGAGTTTTTCCTTTAGAGTTTCTATCGTGGATTGAAAAATGACCACTAGAAATTAAATGATCAACAAGCTGAGTTTGGCCACTTTTTATGGCAACAAACAATACATTGTCATTTTCAACATCCTTATCCTGGATAGGGGATGGATCTAAACTGAGAAAATAATCGACTATTTTTGTTTTACCAAAATGTGCCGCAATGAGCAAAGGGGTCATTTGAAATTCATCCATAGCCGATAAAGAAGCCCCTTGTTCTACTAACCATGGTACAGCGACTAGATCACCTCTTTTTACAGCATCAATTAAAGCTTGGTTTCTTTCATTTGCCGTACTTAGAGTCACTAGAGAATTAGCAATCTCAAGTTGAGATGCCTCTAATGCAAGTTGAAAAGCTGTTTTTTCTTGGTTGTTTTTCAACTCAGCTGATAGACCACTCCCTAATAAATAGTTGACACACGCTAAATGCCCATTTCTTGCAGCTACCAGCAAAGCATTTTCACCATTTTTATTCACCATGGTCAGATCGGCACCTTTTTCATGTAAAAATTGCAGGGTATCTAAATGCCCATTTTCAGCAGCCAAAAGGACTGCATTTTCCCCATGACTATTTTTTTTATTTAGGTCTGCGCCTTTTCCAAGCAAGTATCCAATAATTTTTAAACTTCCTCTTCCCGCAGCAACCATTAATGGAGTATTTCCCTGTTTATCTTCTACTTTTGCGGCGAATTCTTCAGGAAATAATTTAATTACATCCAATCGATCATTTAATGCAGCGAAATGCGCTCCAGACCATCCATTTTTAGTTTGATGACGAAGTAAAAAATCTTTATTCCGTGCCCTATTTAAAAGGATCTCTAATGCCGTTACATCACCTAAGGCACCCGCAACCAGGGCAATTTTCTCGAGTCCCTTTCTTTGCAAGCCAGTGGGAGGTAAGCCTTTCATTTTATCGTATTGTTGCGAGAGAACTATCTGTGCAGAAGGACTTAACTGGGGGGCAGATTCTAAAAATGGCATCGTCTTTGATGATGAATACAAGTGACAACATTCCAGAGGGGTAAATCCATCGTCATTGGGAATTTCAAGTATTGAACTATGGAAATCCTCAGCTTTTCTCATTAATACTTTCAAAATTTCAGGCTGATCGTATATTGCTGCTAGATGCATAAGGGTATTACCGTTTTCATCAGTCATTTGAAAGTTATCTTCATAAACACCTGACATATGCCATTGAAACTGAGCAAAATTTCCCTGTTTTATCGCCGCTTTGAGAAGATCTACTTTTCCCATTAAATAATATCCTAATCTCTCATTCTATTAATGAAAGTATAGTTCGTCTTGCATCAAATAATGTGAAAAGAGTCACATATGCAAAAAAGCTATTTTTAACCTAGGAATTATCCATTCTGATAAAAGGTCAATTCACGTAATATTGCTGTGGCATAACCTCCAGCCGGCAAACTAAAAGATAACTCAGCATCCTTACCTTTAATTATGCAGCTCAACTCCTTCACATGCAAAATATTAGCGCGCCAATCTTCTTCTAAACCATAAAGTTCCAACCCTGTTAACCAAGGTTGCCAATCAAGATAGATTTTATTAATCAATGATAACGCTTTATCTTGGACTTTGAATTTACTTTTACCTGGTAACGGGCTCGCTGGAGAGATATCTTTGTCTCGAATCCTTTCAAGTAATTCGTTATCGACGTGATTAATAATAAAAATACTGTTTGATCCTTGCAGTTTCATCACATCACCAGGTAGTGGAATATTCCAGCTTTGCTCCCTAACACGATGTGATAAAATCAAATTGAAGATCCATGAACGTGCGGCGGAAAGATACATGCCCCGTAGGAATCGATCTTTTACTTTCCTCCCTCGAACGAACATTTCCTCTGCTTTCAGCAAATTACCGGCATTGCGACCAAAGCGCTGCTCTCCAAAATAGTTAGGGACACCATCCTTTTTAATGCATTCAATGCGATTGAGCAAATCCTCTTGATGAGAGATTTCACGCAAATGCACAATAAAGTGATTGCCAGTTAAAAATCCTGGTTTCAATTTTTTATGATGGCGCGTATGTTCTAAAATGCGCCATCCAGGTGCTGCAAGTTTTGCTATCTCTGGTATCTGCTCCCCTGGAGCATGAATGCTCAACCATTGAGTAGTAAGGGCTTGTCTATCTTTTAAACCTGCATAACCAATGGATTTTTCGGGTTTATGCACTAATTTTGCTAAAGATTTAACTAATTCATTAGTGGTTAAGCCCTTTTTTTCTATTTTCAGAACAATATGTTCTCCTTCTCCAGAAAAAGGACTATCAAAAAACTCATTCACCTGAAAATCTTCTGGAGTGCATTTAAAACATGAAGTGGACTTTGGTAGCCCATTAACATATGCCCAGTCTAAAGAATACATCCACCACCCTTACGAAAAATTTACTTTACCTTTTACCAAAATTTGATAAAAAACTATATAAATCAAAAAAATTTAAGTGCATACTTAAAAAAAACTGCACATTTATATTAATTGTTACTAAATGGATAGACTAGCAAATGAATGCAACATTTCCACGAATACGAAAAGCGGTATTTCCAGTGGCGGGTTTAGGGACACGATTTTTACCCGCAACTAAAGCAGCACCCAAAGAAATGTTAACTGTTGTAAATAAACCTTTGATTCAGTACGCAGTTGAAGAAGCTTATGCGGCCGGAATACGTCAAATGATCTTTGTAACGTGTCACAATAAACGCGCCATTGAAGATCATTTTGACCATGCTTATCAACTTGAAAAAGAACTGGAACTTCATAACAAAAATGAACTTTTATCTATAGTTAAATCAGTAACTCCTGAGGATATGGAGTGTTTTTATGTACGTCAGGCAAAACCCCTGGGTTTAGGCCATGCCGTTTCATGCGTGGAACAAATCGTTTGTAATGAAGCCTTTGCTGTAATTCTTGCAGATGACTTAATGACTAATACAACGCCTGTTATTCAACAATTGGCCGAAATGTATGCGCAATATGGTCATAGTATTATTGCAGTAGAAAATGTTCCTCAGGAATTAACAGAGTGTTATGGTATTATTCAAGGGGCGCCCTGGGATAAAGACCTCTTAAGCATACATCATCTTGAGGAAAAACCTAAACCACACCTTGCTGCATCAAATATTGCAATTGTAGGTCGTTATGTGCTTACCCCAAGTATTTTTGAACACATTAAAATGTTGCCGCGTGTAGAACATAAAGAGATTCAATTAACTGATGCAATTAATGAGTTAGTAAAAAAAGAAACAGTTTTAGCATTACCTTATGAAGGTAAAAGATATGATTGTGGGAGTGTGCTCGGTTTTCTTAAAGCGAATGTAGACTTAGGAAAACAGCATCCTACTGAGGGGAAAAATTTTTCCAAGTGGCTTGTAGCTTAAATTATGACTGAGAATGTATATGGAACAACTTACAAAAATGAATTCCTGGAAAAAACTCGAAAAATTAGCAAAAACATATATTAATCAAAATCCAGAAACAAAAATTTACTCTATATCCAGTGATAACATCACCCTAGACTATAGTGGACAACACGTTAATCCCCAAATTATGGATGCACTTATTGAATTAGCCCATGAGTGTAATCTGCATGAACAGATTAATGACATGATTAATGGAAAGCCCATTAATAATACAGAAAATAGACCAGTCTTACATACAGCACTTCGTGCCTCAGATAATAAAGTCTTATTGGTTAATGAGCGAAATATTATTCCAGATGTAGTCAATGTTCGAAACACAATGAAACTCATCTCCACAAAAGTCAGAAATGGTGAATGGCTGGGTTACTCGGGGAAGCCTATTACTGATGTGGTTAACATAGGAATTGGCGGTTCGATGCTTGGCCCTTTTTTTTGTATCAATGCATTAAGCGATTTAGTAACTGACCAATTAGGGTTCCATTTCATTTCTGATGTAGATCCCAATGCATTTGCACGAGTTACTACAAAATTAAACCCGGAAACCACTCTATTTATTATTTCCTCGAAGTCATTTACTACACCTGAAACCTTATCTCATTTCCAAAAAGCTTTCTCCTGGATCAATCAGAAACAGTATTTTAATCGGCATTTTATTGCAATCACCGCAAATGTTAAAAAAGCGGAGGAAATGGGTTTTGAAACTATTCTTCCAATATGGGATTGGGTGGGGGGACGTTATTCTTTCTGCTCCGCAATTAATTTAATTTCCTGTATTGCCATTGGTTTCGAACATTTTTCAGAAATCCTTGTTGGAGCCAACAACATGGACAACCATTTCTGTACGGCACATTTTACGCAAAACCTACCGATTCTTTTGGGATTAATAGGATTGTGGAACATTAATTTTTTAAATATTAATAACTTGCTCGTCATGACTTATTCACAAGATTTACAATATTTTGTTCCCTATCTTCAACAACTTGATATGGAAAGTAATGGTAAATCAATAAACAAACAAGGCCGTAGAATTGATTACGCGACAGGCCCGATTATCTGGGGTGGTTTGGGCAATCATGCGCAACATAGTTATTATCAATTATTGTGTCAAGGGACTAACAAAATAGCTGCTGATTTAATTTGTCTCCGTACGTTTGATGGTAGTGTAATTAATAAAATATGCCATGCCCACAAAGAAGTATTAACGAAAGGCGGTAATCATAGCGAGAATCCGCACAGTTATATTGCTGGGGAAATCCCGTTAAATCTTCTTTGCTTGGATGATTGTTCTCCCCGAACCCTTGGCTCACTCATTTCTTTATATGAACATAAAATTTTTGTCCAAGGCGTAATTTGGAATATAAATTCCTTTGATCAACCCGGGGTCGAAAGCTCAAAAGAAATAGTGCGACAGAATAATTGGATTAGTTAGCGCCAATCACTGGTGTTGGTACTGGAAAATTAATTGGTATCCCTGACCTTTGATTAATAAAGTTTGAGAAGAGGTATTTCAATTACGGAGATACCTTTTTAACTTTGTTAGATAAGATAGCCAATGCCTAAGATGTAATATAGTTATTTTAATCTGCTCTCAACCATTCTTGACATACCCCATTCATCTTGCTATTTTGTAAAAAACTCAAAATATAAGACAATATGTTTAAAAACAAAACTATTTCTATCATAGGCGCAGGGCATTTAGGAAGTGCTTTAGCACGTGGTCTGATCAAAAGTGGACACCCTGCAAACTTAATAACATTGAGTAATCGTGATCCCAGTAAATTAGCGCGTTTAGTTAAGGAACTAGGGGTACTGTCAGCAGAAAACAACATTCAAGCAGTTCAAAATGCAGAGATTCTTATTCTCGCTGTAAAACCCCAGTTTATGCAGGATGTATGCCAGGAGATTGCCCCTATCATGCAATCAAGAGACCCTGTTATTATTTCCTTGGCAGGTGTAATAGAGATTGATCATATCACTTGTTGGCTCAACAAGAAAAACCTTGGAGTTATTCGGGTAATGACCAATACTCCAACCGAGTTTTGCAAAGGAACATCTGCCCTATTTGCTAACTCGTTCGCTACATTGGAACAAAAGCAATTAATTGAAGCTCTTTTTAATGAAGTAGGATACAGTTTTTGGGTTGAGCAAGAATCCCTGCTCGACACACTTACAGCCCCGATTGGTTGTGCACCAGCCTATGTTTTTCTATTTCTCGAAGCGCTACAAAAAGCGGCAATAAGTCGCGGGATTCCAGAAGAAATCTCAGAAAAAATTGCTTTGGAATCAGTGGTTGGGGCTGCAGAGTTAGCAAAAAAATCAGGGCGTTCTTTTTCTCAATTGCGTGCCGGTGTAAGTACACCTCAGGGTGTAACCGCCCACTCTTTGGAGAAACTGTCCTTTGCTGATTTTTTTGATCTCTTTAAACAGATCTATGAAGCTGCAGAAGAACGAATTGAGCAAATAACCCAATCTTTAAACAATCGAGAATAAGGTTTTTTAGTAAGGTGTAACTCAGAAATTTTCTTAAACTGCCCGGGTTAGGCTACGCTTCACCCAGGCTACGATTCTATATTATTAGTTGTTCTAAGCCTGAGCAGCTTAACCCAAACTTGATACGGGTCTAACCCAAGGGTTTAGTTTAGTTATAGTTGATGGTAACTTACTTATGCTGCGTTGTGCTTCAGCCCTAGTTTCATACTCTCCCACCGTCAGCACAAACCAAACACCTTTAGCATTAGTAAAATGTCTTATTTTAGCATTTTCTGCAAGTAGCTTATTATTTTTCTGAAAACGTTCTATATCTGTTTTATTATGACTTGCAGCCACTTGAATGGTATACAAATTCATAGTTGTATTATTACTGGAAGATTGATCTTTTTTATCTTTCTTCTCTTGTGGGGTTGGAACTTCAACTAGTTTTGACTCACGTTTGAGATCTGACTCTGGATTTTCACGTTGAAACTCAGACTCAGGAATTCTGGGTGCTTGTTCTGCAAGATTTTGCATTTGTAGTTTAGGAATCACCACGACCTTATCAATAATAGCTACTGGGGGCTCACTAAGTATCTCCTCGTTAAGTTCATCCAAAATCTGTTTTTTGGGTAAGGAAGAGTATACTAATTGTCGCATTGAAGAATCCTGCCAAGAAGCAATTTGGCTCTCAAGCACTTCAGGTTGTTTCTGTTGCTTTAATGCTATATCCTCTATATTTTTATCACGGTGAGACTCAGTAATTGAATGATAAAATGTTGAAAGATCATAATTCTGAGCAAAATAAAAACCGACGAGACCGGCAACAAAAGCCACACTAGCAGCAATACTTGTTGTTTTCACCAATTTTAAAGGTTCCTTTTTCTTTTGGGTAGTACATTTAAATACAAATGTTTCTAGATTGCCGTTAATCTTGGCTACATTTCCTTTGGTTAATAGATAGAACTGCTTAAACTGCGCATCAGTTAAAGGTTTACTTATCAAATGTGCAGCCATAGCACGTTGTAATACATAGGTTCTAGTTTCACTTTCATTCAATGAGCCCAATTCAATAGTGTGTACCAAATTCTCAAAAAATGAAGCGACTAAATTATTAAGCGTTGCAACAATCGAATAGTCCGATATAAGACAAAGATGGAAAAAACTAAAATTCTCTTGGCTCTTTATAGCTAACATTGCTTCTTTAATAAAAGATTCTGGCAAATGTTGCGCATCATCAATCAGTAACAACACATGTGCTTTACGCTCATTTATTTGAGCTACCAACGAACTAATATCGGTATGTTCATCGCAATTAAGATGCAGCTGGGTGGCAATTTGTTGAATAATGCTTTCTCGATGACAAGGAGGCTTCACTGTCATAGAAATTGATTTGATCTGTTGATCTAAATTGCCTTGCAACAAAGTACCAAAGGAAGTTTTACCCCCTTCCTTTTCGGATAAAACCGTAATAAGCACATTATTAAAAAGAACTAGATGGTTAATGAAATCAATCTTAGCAAGCCAAGATCCTGGCTTAAATAACACTCTTGGTTGAATTACAGCCGTTACATCAGACTGAATCATTCCCTCTTTCATTTTTATTCTCCTCTTACAGCCGCAACAAGTGCATTATACAAACAATCCTCTGTTACTCCAGATTCAAGATAACAATCGCCTGGTTTTTTTATCAGTACAAAGCGTAATCGATTATTTTTAATTTTTTTATCCGATTGCATTAAATCTTTGAGTTTTTCTAAATTAATATGTGTTGGAATTTTATGTGGTAGACCTGCTAGTTGTAGAATTTGCTCAACTTGTTCGACCAATTGTTCATTAATTAAATTCATTTTATGCGACAAGACAGCTGCACAATATAATCCGATTGCTACTGCCTCACCATGTAACCATTGTTGGTAATGGGTATATGTTTCCAGTGCATGGGCAAAAGTATGGCCAAGGTTCAATAAAGCTCGCTGTCCAGCTTCCTTTTCATCAGTTTCTACAAATTGAGCTTTAATACGGCAACATTCTGCTATTAATTGAGGCAACTGGGGACTCTTAGCAGTTAATCCTTGTCGGAGTGCGTCACTACTCAGTTTAAAAAAGTCATTCCCGGCAAGCAAAGCATATTTTATCATTTCCGCCAATCCAGCACGGAATTCTCTTTCAGGGAGAGTATTTAATGTATTTAAATCAATAACTACTGCTTTGGGTTGGTAAAAACTACCAATCATATTTTTGCCCAAAGCATGATTAATTCCTGTTTTTCCACCTACTGAAGCGTCAATTTGCGCTAATAAAGTTGTAGGAATTTGAATAAGTTTTACCCCACGCTGATATGTTGAAGCTGCAAATCCAGTCATATCGCCAATTACTCCACCCCCTAAGGCTATAAGAGTGGTATCTCTGTGATGTTTTTTTTGGATTAATACATCATAAATCGCAAACAAGCTTTGTTGATTTTTATATTGTTCACCATCTTCCAAAATCAACACGTCACACTGAACTTTGGAAAATGCGGCTTTCACGTAGTTTAAATAAAAAGGAGCTATTGTTTGGTTGGTAACAATTAGAATTTGCGATGAAGTTACTAGAGTTTGCAGGAAATCTGGTTTTTGCAAACCATTACGGCAAATAATAATAGGATATTGATGTTCCGTTAAAGAAACATCAACCTGATCATATATCTCAAAGTTCGCCATAAATATATTTTATTATATTGTTTGCAACAGCTTTGACCGTTAATTTATCTGTTTCAAAACTAACATCAGCTAGCTCAGTATAGAATGGTTCCCTCTCATCTCTCAACAATTCCAATCTGCCTTCTAGATCAGTGGTTTGCAACAAAGGACGCTTGGTATCTCGCTTAGTTCTTTCAAATTGTTGTTGTAAGGAGGTTTTAAGATAGATTACGGTGCCACGTCCTGCTAAAGCATTTCTGTTTTCAGGGGTAATCACCACCCCACCACCTGTAGCCAAAACAATGTTGGTTTTTTGAGTTAGTTCTTCAATAACTTTTTGTTCGCGGCGTCTGAAACCCTCTTCTCCTTCAATATCAAAAATCCAAGAGATATCCGCGCCAGCACGCTCTTCAATTACTTCATCCGAATCAAAAAATTCTAATTTGAGCTCCTTTGCCAAAGCACGACCTATAGTGCTTTTACCTGCACCCATGGGTCCGATGAGAAAAATATTTCGTACTTTAACTATGCTCATTTTTTATCACATACCTCTTTAACTGAAATGTCATTAATTAAAGATCGAGTCCGAAATAACTTCCCATTTTAGCATTAGACTAAAATATGATTCAAAGCCAAAGTGGGGGATATTTGGGGCTCAACCCTAACTGTATTTTTCGCAGTTAGAAATTCCCGCCCATTATTCTACAACAAATGAGCATATTTTATAACTGTTTATCTTATTCATTTATATTATATCACTTCATTAATAAAATAATGCCCTGTTAAAAACAAGTTATGCGTAAAACAAGCCTTAATTTCGCTGAACTCATAGCAATTTCTCTCATCTGAAAAATTTTATTTTTCATCAAAACGAACTACTTTTCTCCCCTCAATTGCCGTAATTGATAGTGAATTTGTTATTATTTTGGGGGTTATGAAAATAAGCAATTCATCATTTCGAATCCCCACTTGTGTGTTTTTGAACAAATTTCCAACCACCGGTAACTGGCCAAAAAATGGTACCCTCGTAATGGTCTTACTCTTATCTTGCTGATAAATCCCACCCAACACTATTGTTTGTCCATTACTGACCAGAACATTCGTCTGAATTTCTTTAGTTGCAATTGCCGGCACCCCATTAAATGTCAAGTTTGGCAAGGCCCTATCCTGATTAATCTTCAATTCCATCAGTATCTTGTTGTCTGGAGTAATTTGGGGTTTTACATTTAAACTTAATACCGCCTTTTTGAAAGCTACTGCTGTTGCCCCACTTGAAGTGGCTTCCTGATAGGGAATTTCCTGACCCGATTGAATTTCTGCAGCCTGTTGATTGGCTGTAATCAGCCTAGGACTAGATATTAATTCAGCAAGTCCCTCACTTTCCAAAGCAGAGAGTTCAAGGTCAAGTAGGATATTATCGCCAAGCTGTGCCAATGCAATACCTACAGAAGCTGGTGTAGCTCCTGTCAATGGGGCAGCAACTAAATCCAGGTTTAATCGGTCAGTAAAGGGCTTGACGTTTGCAGGAGCAACTCCCTGCGCTAATTGATTCGCCCCCTCTAAAGTACCACTGAGATGAGTAGGTTTGGAAACCCCCCACCGAATTCCAAGGTCTTGAGCAAAATCTTTCGTTACTTCAACGATCCGTGCCTCAATAAGCACTTGTTTGACAGGTACATCCAACTGTTTAATCAACTCTCTAACTTCATCAATTCTGCCCCCAATATCTTGAATCCAGATGGTATTGGTACGTGTATCAACACTCACGCTACCTTTTTCTGATAAAAGGGAGTTTTGTTTGTCTTTAATCAAAACTGCGAGTTCGGTTGCTTTGGCATAATTAATTTGTATTAACTCAGAACGTACAGGCTCATTTTTCTGGATGGTTTGTTGATTTTTGAGTTGTTCTGCCTCCATTTTTTCAAAGACACCTTTTTTATCAACTAAAATCACATTACCTGATTGCCGCTTGTCAAGTCCTTGAGTAGTTAAAATAATATCTAATGCTTGATCCCAAGGAACATTATTTAATCTTAGTGTAATATCACCTTGAACCTGATCACTCACTACGATATTAATTCCCGTAAAATCAGCAAGTAACTGTAATACGGCTCGAATGCTGATGTTTTGGAAATTTAAGGAAAGTCTTTTCCCCGAAAAAACCTTCTTTTTTAATTTGGCCTGTTGTTCCTCTTCTGGTGTTAAAGGAATTACGTCAATCATAAATTGTTGATTAACCTGATAGACATTCTGGCCATAGCCTCCTTTGTTGAATAAAGTCATATGCGCATTTTTACCCACTTGCTGAAAAGTAACCATTTGCACTGGGCTGTGGAAATCCGAAACATCGAATCGCTTCCGTAAGTTCGGTGGAACTTTAGTATTTAAAAATTTAATTAGAATTTCTTTCCCATGCTCCTCCACTTCGGTGGGAACACTCGTACTAGAAACATTCACTATTGCTCGACCACCCTGTCGTTCAATTCCTCGAAAATCAAAATGATTGATTACATAATTTGTCTTGGCTGGGCGATTGGTAATTATCAGTGCTTGAGGGGGTTGGAATAATTCATTACTTTTGCCATTCAAAATAACAGTATAAACCCTTCCAGATATGGTTCCTGAATAAGGCACTGAATAATTTAACTCCAAAACAGCCCGAACACGTGAACCCACCGCAACAACCGAGTACCGATTCAGCGAGCCCAATTTAATTACATTGGCTTTTTGTTTTCGAGGCAACTGCAAATTGGAGTCAATAAAATCAAGGACTATGCGTGCTGGGCTTTGAGTAACAAAACTTGCAGGTTCTTGTTTTATGGGATTTGCAAATTCGAAATCCATACGTAACTTTTCCTCTGGCAAAGGAATTACTTTGACGGATATCAAAGGATTATTCTGGGCAAAAGTCATACCCACGCTCATGCAAAATAAAATGAATAAAGTAGCTATTTTCCGCACTTTTACTCCTACTTCCCAGTATTTAATTCAAGCGTGGTCGTATGCTTTTCCCACTTTCCTGAAGTTTGTGTTGTTTCTAGTAATTCAATTGCGCCATTCTTAATTGAAACAATACGGCCATAATTTTGTCCCATATAATTACCTACCCGGACATGAGTAATATCTTTATTAGGTAGTTTAATCAATGCCCATATTTCATTTCCTTGCGTTAAAGTACCTACAAATTTTAATGCGTCTAAAGGATAAGCTTCCAAGGGTTCCTTGGGCCTATTTTTATCGGGAGCATTTACATCAACTTCTGTCTTTTTTTGAGTCGTTGGCATAAATGGGTTTCGTCTATTACTATTATCAGGAAATTTAAAAGTTGGTAAAGGTGCAAATGAAGGAATTGGTTCAATATCCCGTGTTTTTCTTAATTTTACATCATGAATGTATCGCACCAAATCATCATTACTATTGGAACAAGCAACCAATAGTAACGATAAAAAAAAGATAGAACTAATCCCTAGTTTTCGTCTTATCATTGTGTGCGATATCGATATATTTTGGCAGTTATGCTCATTATCAATTCATCTCCCGAAACTACTTTATCTTTATCTTTGGAAGACACCCTTTCAATACTAAAGTCATGTAATGTTACAATACGATCCATTTCTGCAACACGACTTATAAACATGGCGAGCTGAAAATAAGTACCTACTACTGAAATTTTTATAGGTAACTCAATGTAGAAATCGTGCATTACTTCAGGTTGGGGCGCAAATAACTCAAATCTTAAGCCTGATGCAACACCTGTTTTGGAAATGGATTCCAATAAACCGGGCATCTGATTTTTTTCTGGAAGCTGTTTCAGCATTTGGGTAAAACGCTCCGTCATAATCTGCAGTTGCTGGCGATAAGCTGGCAAATTAATTAACTGACGTTGCTTACCTTCAAAATCTGTTTTTAATGTAACCTCCTGAGCTTGAAGTTGATCATATTGGGTAAAATTATCTTGTATGATTAACCAATACCCCAGAGCAATAATCAAAATACTAACCCCAGCAAGAACACAAATCTTAACCACTAACGGCCACTGTCCCAAATTTTCCATTGTCAATTCATTCAGGTTAATACCGTTCATAGTTTTATCCCGATCTGGAACTGAGGCGCAAGCACAAAAGTTAACTTAAACTCATTCTCTGCAGATTCTTGTTTGTTATTATCTTTATTTTTATCCTTATCTTGATCCTCTCTTTTAATTTGACTTAGGACAGGATCATGGAGCCACTCATTATTTTCTATATTCCTCATTAATATTGAAACAAAAGTATTCGATTCCGCATAGCCAATAACGGTTATAACATCATTTTTCCCATTTATCTGAGTAAAATAGACACCAGCCG
The DNA here is from genome assembly GCF_014109825.1 of Legionella sp. PC997. Lineage (NCBI taxonomy): Bacteria > Pseudomonadati > Pseudomonadota > Gammaproteobacteria > Legionellales > Legionellaceae > Legionella > Legionella sp. PC997. The sequence goes on along the minus strand of NZ_CP059576.1, from coordinate 1,200,824 downwards.
GGATTACATTAATCAATTCATCAAATAAATGAACCATTAGTGTTCGCGTAGATTGTAAATGCTGTACTATAGACATTCTAGAAATCAGCAATTCTTTTGTTTTTTTTAAATTTTTTATTTCCTTTATTTGCGCATCCATATCATTAATTTCTTTCTGGAGCATCTCGTTGCGTGTGGTTTGATTACTTACCAACCCTGATGCATAAGAATTAATTAAAAAAACAATAAACGCCGAGAGCACAATGCATAAAAGCAGCATAGTCATGAACAACTTTTTCTCCTGCTCCCGCTTGAGCTCTCGCCATGGAAGAAGATTAATTTGCGTCATATACTCTCACTTAACTTCCCTTAGAGCCAATCCACAAGCTACCATTAGTCCTGGAGCATCATTATTTATAGAATCTAAATTCACCATCTTACCTGGAGTCATATGTGACAATGGATTGGCAATTGTCGTACTCATCCCCAATCGCTCTTGAACCAACGCCACCAAACCTGGCAACTTGGCTAATCCTCCTGCCAATAAAATATGATCTACATCGCCATCCTGACTTGTGGAATAAAAAAACTGCAAGGTACGCTTGATTTGCAACAAAATATCCTCTTTAAACGGTTCTAATACTTCCTTTTCATAATCCTCAGGTAATGTTCCATTATCCTTAGCCAACATGACTTGTTCTAAAGTCATTTTATAGTGTTCCGCAGTCGAGTCTATTAATTGCTTTCCGCCAAATTTTTCTTCTCTTGAGTAAACTAATTTCATTCCTTGTAATACAAACAAATGCGTGTAACTTGCACCAATATCGATGATGGCAATGGTTTTATCTTGTCCAGAGGCAGGTAAATCTTTAGCAAGTTGCTGCGCTGCGCGTTCTACGGCATAAGATTCGACGTCAACCACTGTTACCTCCAAACCCGAGTGGACGGCAATATCTACACGTTGATTCACATTTTCTGCTCGTGAAGCAACAATTAACACGTCAAGCATATTCGGATTTTTTTCAGAGTGACCTAAAATTTCAAAGTCAAGATTGATTTCATCTATCGGATAAGGAATATATTTATCTGCTTCTGTAACAATCAACTCCTCCATCTCTGCCTCACTTAAACCCTCATTAATTTGGATTACTTTGTTAATGATTGAGGAATCAGGAACCGCTAGAGCAGCTTGCTTACATGAGGTATTTAGACGGTCAATTATTTTTTTTATGCACTGAGAGACTGCATCAACATCTTTAATAGTGTTCCCATCCATTGCATTTGCAGGAAGTACTTCACGGCCATAGTTTTCGACAACCAACTCATCGCCCTGGCCTGAAATTTCTAAGATTTTAACCGCTGTTGATGTTATATCGATTCCGAGAATGGAACGATGCTTGGGTTGAAACAGTCTGAGCATACTTCCTATTCCCTTGAGTCTTCCATGCATTCAAAAAATACTCCTTTGGTTTATATGATGATGTTAACGTAACCTATTAAAAAATTACACTGTTTTCTATCTCATGAAAGTCATTCAAGGTGGACCTGTTGGCATTTTCACCATTAAGTTAAAACAACTTGCACTCCCCAAAAACATTTAATATAGTGAAAGACCAACTTGTAATGGGATTTCGCAATTATGCTTTGAAAAAGGAGATTTTCATGACTAGGTTAGAAGAGTTAATTTATGCATTGGCAACCGTTATAGTTCGTTATCATGACAGCCAAGACAATATCGAGGCTAAAGATAAACTAGTTACTGCCGTTGATCCTACAATACACAGAAAAAAATCTCATGACCGTGCAGTAGAAATAATTCAAAACGTTAGTTTTGCTTCGTACCTGGAAGGAAAGATTAGCGCATGTACAAAAGGTTACCATGGAAGGGAAGAATTCCTTTTGTTCCTTTTAAATAAAATTTGTTTTTTAAAAGAGCAACTCGATATTAAAACTCCATTTAAGGAGCATGAGTTAAGGGCATTTCAAGAACAATTAACTCAACTATTCATTGATTTTCGAAAATTATTAAATATAAAAAAAGGAGTAAAGCATCCGGTAACACTCCAAGACTCTCGAGTCAAAGAATTAGCTGGCCTATTGAATGATCGATACATAGGAAGTAAATACTGTAATTCAGGACAACTACTTATCGAAGAAGTTCTTTTCGTACTTCATATGACGCCTGATGATTCTAATGAAGAACTTAAAGATATTGCTGCAAACATATGTTTAGAACAGCAAACTTTATTACAATGGCAAAGTGAAGCATCAAAAAAATCAACAAAAGAATCAGATAGAGAAGCGGAAAAATTAGAGCTAGAACAACTAAAATTATTAATGGCAACCCAAAAATCCGAGTTTGAGAACAAGATAGTTGAGTTAAGCGAAAAAGAGAAACAACAACTTATTACTATTGATGAATTAACATTAAAATTAGAAAAAATTCAGGCAGAGTACGAGAGCTTAAAGAAACAAACCGAAGAAGCACCAACCAGACGTTTTCAGGTATACCCTCCTTTATATGGGTATGGTCTCGCTGGACTTCCTATGTTGCAAAGACAAGGAGGAAATTCTTCTCGATTTTTTTCTCAAACAATGCAAACCCCGCCCACATCATCGCAAACTTTACCAACACTAGATGATTTTGAAGAAAATCCTCCCAGGGTAACGATTGAGTAAAGCTCGACATTTATTAACTACCCTCATTATGTTTCATTGAGTTTTCTTGCAAAATTCAATGAAACATTAAAAATTAGTATAAAATTACCCTCTTTTTTGCACAAAACTCGCAATCTTATTGAGAATCACTGTATAATACCCGCCAAATTTCATTAAAATCACATGACTCTATGAAAATGGCATACTTCTGGCGTAAAGGTCTATGGGCGCTGATGAGCCTGTCTTTTGTTTTAATAGTAGCAGGCTGTCTGTTGTACCTCTATCTTGAAAGTCAACTTCCCAACGTAGACTCGTTGAAAACTGTACAATTACAAGTACCTTTACAAATTTTCAGCAAAGAAGGTCTGCTTATTCAGGAGTATGGCGAGAAAAAACGAATTCCCGTTACTTATGATGAAATACCCCCTATGCTGATCCATGCTTTAATTGCCACTGAGGATCAACGCTTTTTTGAACACCCTGGTGTAGATGTCCTAGGCCTGGGCCGTGCGGCAGTTCGTATGGTAAAAACCGGGACAAAATCTCAAGGTGGTAGTACCATTACCATGCAGGTTGCGCGTAATTTTTTCTTAAGTCGTAAAAAAACCTTTTTGCGTAAATTTAATGAAATTATGCTCGCCATAAAGATAGACAGAGAATTGAGCAAGGAAAAAATTCTCGAACTATATCTTAATCGAATCTATTTAGGTAATCGCGCTTATGGAGTTGGTGCAGCAGCAATGGTTTATTTTGGAAAGCCGCTCAAAGAACTAAATCTATCCGAATTGGCAATGATTGCAGGACTTCCACAAGCCCCTTCAACACAAAACCCCATTGCAAATCCCCTTGCTGCTAAAAAACGTCGGGATCATGTATTGGAACGCTTGCTCGAAGAACATTATATCAATGAAGAACAGTATCAAAATGCCATCAATCAGCCGATTACAGCTAAGTATCATGGTACTCCTATTGAAGTCAAGGCGCCCTACGTTGCGGAAATGATTCGTCAATCGTTATATGACAATTTCGGCCCTGATGCTTACACGAAGGGCTACAAAGTGTATACAACTATTGATGGGAAATTACAAAATACCGCCAATGATGTCGTCGAAAAAAATTTAATAGCCTATGACCACCGCCATGGTTATCGAGGACCTGTTGCTACTATTGGTGAACAGGACAGCAAATCCTTACATTCCATTCAAAAAAATCTGGAAAAATATCCTCAACTGAATCATCTTACTCCAGCAGTCGTTACCGAAGTCCGAGAAAAGGAGGCTACAGCCACGTTACAGAGTGGTCGCACCGTTATTCTTCCTTGGGCGGGTTTATCCTGGGCTAGACCAGCACTTAAAAATGGCTGGGTAGGAAAGTCTCCATCAAAAGCCATGCAAGTGGTTGCCGTTGGAGATATTATTTATGTTCATTCAACCAAGGATCATTGGGAGTTAGCACAAATTCCGGAAGCTGAGTCCGCAATGGTAGCACTTAATCCTAAAAACGGTGCTATAGAAGTCCTGGTTGGTGGATTCAATTTCCAAAAAAGCAAATTTAATCGTGCAACTCAATCCAGTAGACAACCGGGGTCCAGTTTTAAACCTTTTGTCTATGCCGCAGCCTTAAACAATGGTTATACCTTGGCAACATTAATTAATGATGCGCCTATAGTCGTTGATGATCCAAGTCAACCAAACTTATGGCGTCCTCATAATGTGAATCTTAAATTCAATGGGCCCACACGTTTAAAACAAGCTCTGGTCCAATCTAAAAACCTAGTCTCTATACGTATCCTTGATGATATTGGTATTAATTATACTATCGATTTCCTAACTCGTTTTGGATTTAATAAGAAAACGCTTCCTAGAGGTTTATCTTTGGCTTTAGGCAGTTTGTCAGTTAGTCCTATGGATCTGGCTGCAGCTTATGCTGTCTTCGCTAATGGTGGTTATAAAATCGAACCTTATCTCATCGACCATATTACTGACAAAGATGGAAAGATTTTATTACAAGCCAAACCCACTGTTGTGTGTAACAATTGTGACAATAATGTCGATCATTCAACTTTAGCACCCCGAGTTATTCCTGAAGATATTAACTTTTTAATGTATACCGCTTTAAAAGATGTGATTCAACATGGTACTGCTCGTGCAGCTAGAGTGCTTAATCGTCAGGATATAGCAGGTAAAACCGGAACAACTAATGATCAAGTAGATTCCTGGTTTGCTGGTTTTAACTCTGACCTGGTAGTAACAACCTGGGTTGGTTTTGATAATCCTAAATCCTTACATGAATATGCTGCAGGACTCGCCTTGCCCTTATGGATCGACTTTATGAAAGTTGCGTTAAAAGGAAAACCTGAGGGGGAAATAAAACAACCTGACGATATAGTTGCTGTTCGCATTGATCCTCACAGCGGTTTATTAGCGCATCCGAATCAGGCCAATGGCATTATCGAGTATTTTCGCAATAAAGAAGTTCCATCGGAAGAAGATCCCACGCCCATTTATAATGCGAGTAATGATCAACAACAACTTCCAACAAACGTAGATAGTTTATTTTAGAATCAAATATAGCGTACTAAAATGCAGCGGAAAAAATCTGATATCAGAACTAGTAGATTCCGCTGCACGACTAGGGATTGCCCTACTCAAGATAAAATAACTTATCTGCTGCCGCGATGCGATGACTTGTTCTAATTCCTTGTGTCCCGTCTCCTAATACCCAAGCGATAATTATAAACCTTTTGTCTCGCGCTTTTGGTGCGATATCCAAAGAATATTAATAATCCTTTAGTTTAATCGAATGCGCTGCTTTATTAATACGTCTCGTGGAGCGATTAATAAAAAATTTGATCAGATAACTTGGTGCCATTTCCATGAGCTTTTGAAGCACCCAGGAAAGTACATTATTCTTCTCCTGAGAGCGCATCACTTGCGCTGCTTTAATTCCTAACTCCTGATTGAGTCGAACAAAAGGGCGCATTTGTTGTTCATATTCCTTGAAAGCAATCTTATGGTTTGCATTGGCTGAAGCTAGCTCTCCAGCAAGTACATAAGCACCTATAATAGCAAGACTAGTACCTTGGCCTGACATGGGCGAAGCACAATAGGCAGCATCCCCTAATAAAATCACTCTCCCCTGCGACCAATGATCCATATGAATCTGAGCGGCAGTATCAAAATAAAAGTCAGGAGAATTAGGCATCATTTGCAAAAATTTGGGGATCTCCCAACCAATCCCTTCATAGACTCTCTTCACTATTTGCTGTTGTTGTTCTACATCTCGTAAATCAATGGGTAGTGGCGTTGTAAATCCAAAACATGCTTTAGCCTGAGGTTCTCCTGAAGCGCTCCACACCGATGCAACTCTACCTAATTCCGAGTATTGCATCTCCATTCGATCTAAATTCAAATAGTTTGGAACTGTAAACACACAGAGATATAAGCCCAGGTGCTGAGAAAAAAGTGACTCATCACCAAACACAATTTGTCTTACATTTGAGTGAAGCCCATCCGCACCTATTACAAGATCGAATTCTCGAACCTTAGTACTTTGAAACTTGACCTCTACTCGATCAGAATTTTGGGATATCCCTTCAATGCTATCTCCAAAAATGAACTCTGCACCATGGACTTGATCCATTAGAATTTGACACAAAACACCGCGAATAATTTCTACATCATCACCAACACGATGGCCGAATTCATCACCGCTCATTTGTTGAATCACTTTTCCATTTTTATCGACAAGCAAGGCACCTTGCATATCAGTACTTGCGTTGGCAATGGTTTCATAAATACCCATCCTCCGCAGAACGTGTAAGGCCGAACCTCGTACATCGATTTTATAACCCCCCGTCAGCAAGGAGTTTGCACGCTCTACGATTGTCGTGGTAAAACCATAGCGCCTCAACCAATACGCAACAGTCAATCCTGCCACCCCTGCTCCGGAAATAAGTACTCTCACATCGCCCTCATGGATAGAAAAGAATCTGAATTTGAATTGAATATTAGTGTAATAAAGAAAATAATTGTAGTGCAAAAGGCAGAAATGCTGTGAAAACGAATTTACTGCATAAATAAGTATCTTAAATCCCGGGCTACGGATCCACCATAACCCGGGGTACAACTTAAATCAGAAACAACAAAATGCTATCGACCAGCCAATGCTATAGCTGCAGGTGTGAACTCATATCCTAAATCACGTGCAACTGCCTCAAAGGTAATCTTGCCTTCATGAACGTTTAAGCCATTAAGTAAATGTTTATCATTTAATAAAGCCAGCTTAACACCTTTAGTTACAATACTTAAAACAAAAGGTAGGGTTGCATTATTTAAAGCAAACGTTGATGTTCTTGGGACAGCACCAGGCATATTCGCAACACAATAATGAACGACATTGTCAACAACATATGTGGGTTCTTGGTGTGTTGTGGGACGACTAGTTTCAAAACATCCCCCTTGATCGATAGCTACATCGACGAGTACTGAGCCAGGACGCATTGATTTAAGCATGGCCCGAGTTACTAATTTTGGAGCTGCTGCACCGGGTACTAAAACGGCACCAATGACCAAATCAGCACTAGCAGCATATCGTTCTATCGCATCAGCGGTGGAATAAACCGTATTGATCTTAGAACCAAATTGGAAATCCAATTCATTCAAACGTTGCAAAGAACGATCCAGTACGGTCACTCGCGCTTCCATCCCCATCGCCATACGCACTGCATTAGTACCAACTACTCCTCCACCAATAACTACGACATTTGCCGCAGCGACACCAGGCACTCCACCTAGTAAAATACCACTGCCACCTTGAGCCATTTCCAGGCAATGAGCCCCGGCCTGAATAGACATACGTCCAGCCACTTGGGACATAGGAGCCAATAAGGGTAAACCACCGCCTTCTTCTGTTACTGTTTCATAAGCAATAGCGGTAACTCCAGATTCTTTAAGCATACGAGCTTGGTGAGGATCTGGGGCCAAATGCAAATAGGTAAATAAAGTCTGGCCTTCGCGAAGACGCTTGCACTCAATCGGTTGTGGCTCTTTAACCTTTACAATGAGATCTGCTCTTGAAAATACTTCATCAGCACTGTCAACAACCTCAGCACCTGCATGTTGATAATCTTCATCAGAAATACCGATTCCTAATCCAGCACCCTTCTCTACTATAACAGAACTTCCTACTCTAATAATTTCCCTGATACTAGAAGGAACAAGACCCACACGATTTTCTTGAGGTTTAATTTCTTTTGGAACGCCTACTAACATACTTTCTCCCCTAACGGTTTTTTAATTGTGCGATTAACTGTGGCACAAGCTCAAATAAATCACCAACCAAACCATAGTCGGCGATTTGAAAAATAGGGGCATCTTCATCCTTATTAATTGCAACAATAATCTTGGAATCTTTCATCCCTGCCAAATGCTGTACTGCTCCAGAAATTCCCACAGCAATATAAAGCATTGGTGCAACTATCCTTCCGGTTTGCCCCACTTGATAATCATTAGGAACAAACCCTGCATCCACAGCAGCACGGGACGCCCCTACAGCAGCACCAAGTACATCAGCTAACTCTTCGATCAACTGAAACTTCTCAGCACTTTGCAATCCTCTTCCACCAGAAACAACTATTTTAGCACTTCCTAAATCAGGTCGTTCAGACTTACTTAATTCATGCTTAATAAATTGACTCTCTTTTGCGATAAACTCTTTGTCAATTTGCTCGATTAAACAACTAGCCTGGCTTGCAGTTATTGGATTAAAAGCTGTTGCTCTAATGGTTAACACTTTTATAGAATCAAGAACTCGTACCGTTTCAATTGCATTACCCGCGTATATTGGATGTTCGAATGTATCTTTATCAATAATTTTACTGACATCGGACACTTGAGCTACATCTAACCGCGCCGCAATACGTGGAGCAATGTTTTTACCAAAAGTGCTCGCAGGTGCGATGAATGCTTGAAAAGAATGCGCAAAAGAAAGGATCAAATCGCTTATTTGCTCTGCTAAAGGATGTTCATAACAAGGTTTATCAATGTACCAAACAGCATGTGCTCCTGCAAGAGTCGCAGCCTGTTCTGCAACCGCCTTGCATTGATGACCTACAACCAGTAAAGTCGGTTGATTATCTAACTCCAATGCTGCAGCTAAAGCATTACGAGTAGATGGGTGTACGGTTTGATTATTATGTTCAACGAGTACTAAAGTGCTCATCACTCCCCCTTATCAAAGCACTTTGGCTTCATGCTGTAATTTATCCAATAATTCAGTTACTGAGTCAACCTTCACTCCCCCACTACGGGTGGGAGGAGCAGTAACCTGCAATACCTCAATATGTTTTTTTAGTTCCAATCCCAGGCTATCAAGTGGCCTGATATCCAAAGGTTTCTTTTTGGCTTTCATAATATTGGGGAGACTTGCGTATCGTGGCTCATTTAATCGTAAATCAGTACTTATTACCGCTGGCAAATTCACACTTATTGTTTCAAGGCCTCCATCAATTTCACGAGTAACTTGAAAATGATCTCGGGTTGCATCTATTTTGGAAGCATAAGTAGCTTGCGGCCAATTCAATATAGAAGCCAACATTTGTGGCGTTTGATTATTATCTCCATCAATAGCTTGTTTGCCCATTAATACTAAATCTGGCTTTTCATCATCAATAATCTTTTTTAATATTTTAGCGATATTTAGACTTTCTAATGCTTCTTCAGTTTGTATCAAAATTGCTCTATCAGCACCTAATGCCAAAGCATGCCGTAATGTTTCTTGCGAACTTTCTCCGCCAATGCTGACAGCAATTACTTCAGTAGCCCAATTATTTTCGCGTAAACGTAATGCTTCTTCTACAGCAATTTCATCAAACGGATTCATTGCCATCTTAATATTTTGTGTTTCAACTCCGGAATGGTCCGATTTGACCCGAATTTTGACATAGGGATCGATTACACGCTTCACTGCCACGAGAATTTTCATAATTCCTCACTGGATAATCAAAACAAACGCATCTTGCCAGAGATACCGTGCCGAATTCAAGGGTTTATTTTTATTTAGCCTGATTTACCGCCGGTATCTTCACTAGATATAATGCCTTAAATTGAGTATGAAACAAGTTATCTTGCTTCAATATCCCCCTTTTTTTTCCCAAAAACTAAGATTTACCTAATAAAGAAAGTTGCATATCGGACTCATCTTTTAGGAGATTTATTACTCGTTCAGCGCGATCAACGGCTAAGGCGGTTTTTCCTCCCTCAGTATACACATTGGAATTCTTTTTCACTAATTTTAACGCCTCAAAAGCTTGATCAATTTTCTCTTCAACTTTAAGTTCATCATCTTTATCTATTACACGCATTCTTAATAAAAATGCGTCTAACGCACGATACTTTCCCCCTCCGGCACGCCAGTTTCTAAAAAACTGCTGTTCTAATAATCCAAGATATGATTCGATTGGTGCCGCAATCATCTTTAATTGAGGAGTTTTAAAATTTTCACTAATACTTGGATTTTGACTTGCAAGAATTAATTCGCGGCATAAGTTTTCCTCGGATGTTCCGTCATCAAACTTTTCAGGAGAGGAAGAAATTAATGGCGTTAAAATAGTTGAACCAATTTGAAGACTCATATCATAACAATGTCTTGATGCCCAAAACGTCATTTCAAGTAAACGAACCAATAAAGTAGTGGTTGCGATCGCAGAAACCATTGTAATTTTTTGCAAGGTGCTGCCAAGTTTCTGTAGTTCTTTCGAATTACTCGATTCAATGTATTGCCCACTTTTTAATAAAGCGAAATAAAGCGCATAAACGGCAAATAATTCTTCGGCAAAAACAAAAGTACCGAAACTAATAAAAACCATGGGAAGAAATGAAATTAAAGCGCGAATTCCCTTCGGTTTTATTTTTCCAACTTCGTCTAAGTAACCCGTTGATTCATCAAGTAATCTTAATAGGCTTGTATAAAAATGGCGTTCAGTAAAGGTTCGAGAGCTATTTCTTAGGTTTTCCATCCATTTTTTTAGATCTTCCCGACTATTAATCTCATCAAATTTAATGGGTTTAAAATCCTGAGGTGAAGTTAGTTTTTCATAACACAGGCTTAACGTTTTAAAACAAGCTCCATCATTGCGGGCTTCAGATAAATTTTTCTCAATCCATTTAGCTTCTGGAGAAAATTTCTCGAAAAGGTCTGGATGAAAATTTAAAGATAACCTCTTATAATTTTTTTTAATTCTATCTTTATCTGGACCGTCTTTAAGCAACAATTGATTAATTAATTTAATGAAATCTGCATCCAGCCTTAAAAGCGCTTCTTGATTCAACTCGCTGGTATAACATTTTTTTTCCTCGTCGTAACTCGCATAGATAGTAACCAGAGTTTTTAATTCAATCATAAATCCTCCCTAGATTGGCAATAAATCGATACTGTTACTCTGGTAAACTCCCTGACCTAGTTATTGCACAGTACCAGCGATTTTCTTGAACCAATTCTTCCGTTTAACATATTCAGTAAAAAAACCAACAACTAATAAGCTAATATAAAATGCACTCATCACATCACTCAAATAATGAAAGCATAATAAGATTCTTGATGCAGCAACTAATAGGGCAATAACAAGTAAACTATAAAAATATCGAGGAAAAAGTGCTCCAAACCCTGCAGCCAAACTGATGACTGTTGTGGTATGCCCTGAAGGAAAAGACCAGTACTTGGAACTCAGTTGAAACCAATAAAAGCCAAATTCATTACTTGCAAACAACAATTCAGGACGAGCACGGCTCAACACAACTTTCAAAATCAAACAAACTAAATTAGCTAAAAGTACACAACCGAGCAAATACCACGATCGTTGTTCATAAACAGGATTAACTTGTATGTATCGAAAATATAATCCTGCAACAAAAAACAAAACAATATAAGCAATCCATTTGCCTAAGGCAGTAAGTATCCCCAAAATGGGTAACTTGGTTTCTAAATCCAATTGGTGGAAATAAGTTGCCACAGACCGATCTACAAAATAATAGGCTAAAAAAACCAAAATTGCATAAAAAATAATAACCCAAGGTTTTTTCATAAAATTAAACAACTTTTCAAATTGTGTCATCAATTAAGTCCTTCTCTTTAGTTCTCACGTAAATACCATGGAATGGTAATAACAATCGTATGGGGGTCTCTTTCTAAAAAAAGCAAAGCGCGTAGACCTGGAGCATGAATGTTGTGTAACAAATACTCATACCATTTTGGTTCTACTAACTCAGGTATAATAAGAGCAACGAGGCGATTTTTCTTCTCTTTTCTCACTTTACTTACAAAATTTAATAAAGGTCTATAAATACGACGATAGGGGGATTTAATAATTTCCAGTCTAGGAATTTCTTTACCTGCTTTTTTGGCGGGTATTTCAATTTTTTCATGCCAAAGTTCCTGCAAACCCTCAACACCTCCATATCCTGCATCAATAAAAACGGCCGTTATATCATCAGAAAGAAGCATTCCAAATTGAACTGCCTTTTCGGCAATCAAATCCAAACCATGTATTGGAATAATGACTATCGGGGGTGTCAGTTTCAAAGGGTCAATTTGTATGGGATTTTCAATTTCCTGAGCAATTCGTTCGTAATGATGTTTAATACGATGCATTAAAAATGCTAATGTAGGTGCAAGAATAACGATTATCCAGGCTCCTTCAATAAATTTTGTAATAATAATAAGAACAAGTGCAATTCCAGTTACCACTGCGCCCACTGCATTGATTATTAATTTATATCGAACATGTCGGTTTTCCTTACGAAACCAATATACGACCATGCCGACTTGAGAAAAGAGAAAGGCACTAAACGAACCCACAGCAAATAAAGGAATCAAATTATTCGTGATTCCTTTAAAAACAATCAGGATGACGGCAGAAAAAAGGGCCAAGATAATTATTCCAGCTGAGAAGACCAAGCGTCGTCCACGTTCAGCAAAAAAATGAGGTAAATAATTATCTTCAGCTAGTAAACGACAGATTCTAGGGAAACCCGAGAAACTAGTTTGTGCCGAATAGGCAAGGACAAAAAAAATACTAGTAATGGAAATATAATAAAAAACACCTTTCCCAGTGGTTGCTTCAACTATTTGGGACAGTATAGTTTGATAGCCTGGCTTATTCTGATTCATCGCTAAAATATGATATGCGGGACAAAGATAACCAATGAGTATTAAAAATAGAGCAAGGGCACCTACAATAATAGTCAATGTCCATTGTGCATTTCGAACTGTGGGTTTGCGAAATAAAGATACTGCATTACTCACGGCTTCTACCCCCGTCATTGCAGTCAATCCATAAGCAAAAGCAGTTAATAACATCCAAAACGATATTGTTTCATTAGAGCTCGTTTGTAATTTTTCTAGGTGATGTAGAGGCTGAGGTTGTGCTCCACTAATCCAGACATCTCCTAAACCAATGGCCAAAGCTGTGAAAAGGCTTAAGATAAAAATAACGACAGGGATCAAAAAAAGCGTTCCTGTTTCCCGAATACCTCGCAAATTAAATAGGGTAATCATCAGTAAAATAACAAGACATAAAGTAAGTGTGTAAGGATGTAATGAAGGAATAGCTGATACTATAGCCGCTACTCCAGCTGAGATTCCTACGGTTACGTTCAATAGATAATCCAATATTAATGAAATTGCTGCACCTAAACCATATTTCTTTCCCAAATTATCGCTTGCAACTACATATGCCCCCCCTTTTTCTGGATACGCTGCGGCGGTTTGTAAATAGGAAGAATACAAAAACATAAGAACAAAAACGACTAATAAACTTAGGGTAAAAAAATAATGTAATCCTATGAGCCCTGCGGGTAATAATGCAGTGAGCATAGCCTCTGGGCCATAAGCCGTTGAAGATAAGGAGTCTAATCCAAGCGCAGGAACTCCAGTTGCTATAGACAATGCTTGTTTTTTCTTGGATCTTAAAGAAAGAGGTTTTCCCAAAATTCTATCTAATAATGGCATGTCCCTATAACCTAAAAATTTTTAACCATTGTAACCATTCAATAAATCTTAATAAAGACGAACTTTAATTTAGGTTAAAAGAGTTAAGAATGCTACAAATAGAACCTGGGTGAAGGGGCAACGTAACCCAGGAATATTTTAATATTTAAGCTGTAAACGATAAAAATTAACTGCATTCGTCAATAGAATTTTGTTTGCCATCCACGGATCAAAACTATCCCTAATAAGAGTAATGTCTTCTTTTTTGAAAGGGTATAGCGCGCGTGTTGAAGGAAGATCTGTTCCGAACATTAAAGCATCGGGATTAATTGAGGCGATTGTTTTGAGTGCCTTTGCTACATCAAAATCAACCCTGCCAAATCCTGATGCCTTGACCTTTACTCCGTGTTCAACGAGATTGAACAATATTGAAAGCCCATTTTTAGATAACCCCAGATGGTCTATGCTCACAGCAGGTAAGCTCAGCAATAAATCGGCTAACTCAATATATTCCGAAGGATCAACATACAACTCTACATGCCATTTGGCGATCTCATATACTCGGTGTGCCATTGCACTTAAATGGATTAATTGTTCTGAACCACCTCGTTTCAGATTAAACCGAATACCTCGTATACCTTGAGAATTCAATTCAATGATTTTTTTATCACTTACTGTGGCAGGTAATTGAGTTACTCCAACAAAGTTTGGGCCCAATGCGTTTAAAGCATTTATCAAATACGTTTGATCAAATGCTTGAAATGATCCTGAAACCACTGCTCCACCAATAATGCGCAATGGTTTTGCCATATTGAGATAATCATCAACTGTAAACTCATTAGGTAAATACGATTGATTTGCAACTAAAGGAAAACGAAAATCAATAATATGTAAATGCGCATCGAATAGGTTACTCATTATACCCCACTTTATTAGATATCCTTCTCTTGGTTGTTGACACTTTTACTTCATTGAAAATATTAACCTAAGCTATTCTTACTAAGCAAAATTGTTAATAAACATCTCGTCATCCACAATTTGTGGTTGCCGCTTCGTTTTTGGGGTAAAGAAAGATTGTGGTTTAGGATTAAAGTGTAGCGAGGCAAAAGTATCCTCCATAGCTGAGTCCACTAAACTGGGAGTGTCTCTATACCCTCCCAGGCAATATCTCTCCCATTGACCATCAATCTCCATCTCAATAAAACAATGATCAGGATTAGCGTCAATACATACAGGAATCTCGGGATATAAACGTTGCATTTCTTCCTTAAAAGCAATAGCTCTCAACCGGCAACTTGCCACACCTAATTTTCTTGCTTCCTCTAGATATTCATTACCATTATGTACCGTGACGCCAATGGCATTACGTAGTTTTCCCTGATCTCTACCAAACTTAAGATATTTCATAAGTAAGCGATGAATCTGTTGATGCTCAGAAGATAAGTTTGATAGCGTATTAAAAATAGGATTTACTCGATACTGCTTGGGCATGCGAAGCAATAAATTTGTAAGAACTTCTTGCGGCTCAGCCGTGGGTTTAAGTAAGCGAATATAATGCAACCGATTTTCCTTAGAGTACTTTATTTCAACATCGTCTTTTTTTAATCCTTTAATTGCGATATCCAATAAGATCTCGCCTGGATGTAAAGAGGGCAAGGCCTGCCAATTTTCTGTCAAACTTAATTTTTTCTGGCCTTCAAATAAAATTAGTTTTGATTCTTTTTTTCTTTTATTAATTAGCTTGTCTGTTATTCCTTCAGGATGAAACTCATATTTAATATTTACCAAATTTTCGGTGGCATTCATTCCCACTAACTCAAAATATTGGAATGGAGATGAGGGATCTTTATGAATTACCAGCTCAGAATATACTTCATTTCGGTAGTATTTGGGGGATGGGGTTTTAGTCAGTAAATCAACAGGTTTAAATATAGGTGCTCTATAGGAGGATTGGGACACGAAAGCCCGGGTATCAATACCACTTTGGTATGTTTTTTGTTTTATTGCGTTTCGAGTAGCGATTTCTTTTTTTAAGATCTGCATTTCTAATCGTACTTTTTGATCATATGCAGAATTTGCAAGCTCTACATCGATAATTGTTTCTTTGGTTTGATTTAAATTATACACATCAAGTTTTGGTGAAAATATTGCAGCAACCTGATCTAGATGTGTCTCAAAAGATTCCCGATCATCTGCTAACTCTCGACAGACTTTATAATCAAGAAAATGAATTTTTGTTGTATCGAAGTGTTGATATTGAGCTTGCGCAAGTATTGTACCCTGATTTGCGGGTTTTAATTTGGAAGCCAGCAAATCATTAAAATCATTTCCATTGATGGCATTTTTTAGAGACTGTTTATTCTTTTGGATTAGTTGTCCATTTTCCCAGGTATATAATTGATGTCCATCAGCAAGCAATTCAAGCATATGCTCTAAAATCAGCTTACGTTTATTCGTTGACCAACTCGAAAATGACCAATCAGAAAGAATATAAATTTGACCCGTAGGGGTTGGTTCAAGATCATTATCAATCTCTTCGTCTTGCACCTCCCCTTGTAGATCAAGCGTAGAGGTTTGTTCAAGATCATCAACCTCATTCTCTTGCATACCCCCTTTAATTGAAGCATCGCTCTCTAACTTTTCCAAAGTGTGACGAATGTCTCCATCAAAAATTCCTTGGGTACGGGCAAATGCCCTCACATTGGCGTAGGAAGTGGCGGGAAACCACTCGCCCAACCAACCTGTTTTCCTCTTTAGGATGGGTAATAAGGTTGCTATAAGCTTTAAAGCAGTATCAACCTGCAAATTTATGGGATACTTTTGATATTTTGAGGCTCGAAAAGGTAAAAGATATTGTTTCAACTCAGTTGCTTTTTTTCTATCCTCTTCATTACCCCAGGGTTTATTTTCTATACGCTCAATTTCATTATCAACCACTGCTAATAATGTACTCATTAACTCTGTGCCAGTTGCAGGTAAAATTTGCAGTCTAAAGGGAGGAAGAAGTTGCTCTTGCGCTGTAATCATCGCTTCAAAATCGTCAAACTGTTCCTGATTTACTGCTGATTGTTTTTTACTTTGTGTTGCTTCACGAAGACCTGCCTCCAGGGTTTTAGGAAGAACATATCTTCCTCTGTTTACAAGATTAGGGTCCACTTGATTTAAAACTTGCATCACGTTCTTTGAACAAAATGTTGCATCAGACGGAGCAATTCTGTCTCTGTCTTTTTTATCCTGCTGATTTGACCATTGAAAAAGAGATTTAATCACAGCCCAAAAACTGGTTCGACTTTTTCCTTGTTTACGTAATTGTGCAGTCACTTCAACTTGCTGTAGATAGGCTTTAAGAAATTTCTCTCTTTGATTACTATCCGTATGTTTAAACACCAATAGGCTTGAATGAACCGCGGGAAGAACTTCAGCTTCTCCTGAAGCCCGCCAGAAGGTAACGAGTAATTGAATTAGTTTTGCTTTTCGCTCTTTTGTTGCAGTAAGAAATCGCTCAATTAATTCCTCTGAATCCTCATTTCCAGTCATTGAAGCAGCTAATCGCTTCATCCATTGAGCACCATGTTTTAGGACTTTCTTTATTTGAAGTTCATTGAACTCTTTATGGCAGTAATTTAGAAGTAATGAGGTCAGTTCTTCTATAGTGCATTCTTTAAGATTTTTAATGAATTCTGCTGTTGATACGGTAAGCTGTCGTTCATAATTATGACAGATGACTCCATATTTATTTTTACCGGTACAAACAAAAACCGTAACTACTTCTTTATGTCCATGTTTATTGCCCGCCGTAGTTAGTGATTGGGCCGCCTGTTTTAAGCGCACCCAAGGTTTACCGCTATTTGAGACTACAAATAAAATATCCCCTGGCTCAATAGCACAATCCTTCATCACTAACATAACGGATTCCTAAAGCCTAAATTAGAAATGATAACTACGACTAGGATGCCCATGTTCATTTCTTCCGCAGCTTCCGAGTGTAATTTCACTTGTGATTATTGATACCAAAATTGCTATGCATGTATCCTCATTAGTTCCCGCTTGTTCCATACCTTTAATCATTGAGTCAATTGTTTCGGGAGCAAAATCTAGTTCTTTAAGTCGAGAAGCCACCTCTTCTGGCTTAGAGAAGGAGAGCACGGTGACTTCAGCGGCATGTTTCTTCAATAACTTAAGATAAGATTCTCTTTGTTCTTTTAAGTCTAAAGAGCAAGGAGATGTGGCTTTGATTAATTTATATCTTTTAATTACGTCATCAACGTATTTAATAGCGTCTTTATTATCTCTAAGCGACTCATCTTTGCCCTTAACACGCAATGTTTCGTATTGTTCTTCAAAATTTTTTACTATGCCCAATGCCTTAACAAGTTCCGGCTCTAATTTTTTTAATATTGGCATTTTGTCTCCTAGACTAGTTAATTTTCGGCCAGAATAGTATCACGCATAGATCAAGCAATCAACTTAGTGACTGCAATTTAATCAATAGCTTGAAGTTGATTTTGCATATGATAAAAATAAAAAATAGTTTTAAAAATGAGAGACCTTGTGAGGATAGGATACTTTAGCTCCTTTTTACTTGTTATTAGAAGCCACTATTCGATAGAATCGGAATACATTGATTACGGGTCAGTTTTTTAATGATAGAATTTACTTTAATTCAAAAAATATGTATTTGGGCCATCCCCATATTATTTGCCATCACCTTACATGAAGCAGCGCATGCCTACGTTGCATATCGTTGCGGCGATACCACCGCCAAAATGTTTGGCCGATTAAGTTTAAATCCTCTACGTCATATTGATCCGATTGGTACTGTCCTCATTCCTTTATTAGTTGGTGTTTTAACTCAATTTAATTTTGTCATTGGCTATGCAAAACCTGTCCCTATTAACTGGAACCAATTTCGACACCCCCGACGTGATATGATTTTGGTAACCCTTGCTGGACCCTTTGCAAATATTATTATGGCATTTATATGGGCTGCCTGTGATAAAATCGCGCTCATCTTAAATCCTAATACTTCCATGGCGGTGCTTTTTCTTTACGCGACAGCTCAAGCAGGTATATTTATTAATTTAATTTTGGCCGCATTAAATTTACTCCCAATTCCCCCTCTAGATGGAAGTCGAGTAGTCAGTAGCCTTTTACCCCCTAAACAAGCTATGGCCTACGAAAAAATAGAACCCTATGGTTTTTTTATTTTACTTATTTTAGTATTCACAGGGGTTCTGGGCATGATACTGAACCCGTTAATCAATCTAGGGCTTATTGCACTAAGCTCCATTTTTAAAATATGAATGGTGACGTTTTGATCGTTCAACACAAAATTTTAGTGCCTATTTTGATGTGGAAAAAATATCACTATGAATGTTCTTGCTGATGCCTCACTTCCTGGATTGGACCAGGCTTTCCCTAATCCGTTCAACTTAACGAAATATCATCACCACGATGAAATAACTAAGTTACTTCCCGGACAAGATGTTCTCCTGTGTCGTTCTACTCTCAAAGTCAATCAATCTTTATTAAAAAATCATTGTTTACAATATGTTGCTACTGCCAGTAGTGGTACTGATCACCTGGATCACATTTGGTTAGATTCTCAAAATATCAAAATAATTGATGCAAAAGGCTCTAATGCGCAAGCGGTTGCTGATTATGTGGTAGCCTGTCTTGCTTTGTTGGAACAACAGCATCTTATGCATGGGGATAAAGCAGGCATTATTGGACTTGGGAAAGTGGGAACCAAAGTCGCCGCACGTTTACAAGCAGCCGATTTTAAAACCATCACTTATGACCCTCTCAAAGCAGAACGTGAACCCGATGCTTTTCAAAGTTGCAGTTTGGAGGAATTGTACCAAGTGGATCTGCTATGTATCCACGCCGAATTACATAATACTCATCCCTATCCTAGTACTAATTTAATTAATCAGAATTTTCTCAATCAATTAAAATCAGGTTGCGTTATTATTAATGCGGCACGAGGCGGAATTGTTAATGAGGAAGAACTTCTCCATTCTACAAAACCATTTATTTATTGCACTGATGTATACCTTAATGAACCGAAGATTGACAAACGAATTATCGATAAATCGACTATCTGTACACCCCATATTGCAGGCCATAGCCTGGAGGCGAAATATGCTGCAGTTGCAATGGTTAGTTCGGCTTTGCACCACATCGCGGGGTTAACTCTACCACAATTTGCAGTCCCTTCTTTGCCTCAAATTTTAAGCTTTAAAAAAGACAAACCATGGTATGACACGATTTTAAAAATTTACAACCCTCTTAACGAAACATTAGCCTTAAAACAAGCTGCGGACAAAAATAGTACATTCTTAAACGTACGTACCAATCACCAAACACGCCATGATTTTTCTCAATACTTTGCTGACTCAATTTTGGATTATAAAACCAAATTATTACTTGATATATAAAAATCAAATCAATTAATGTTCAAATTGATTCCTTGATGTCCATTATTAAATCCAAACGTGTCCATTGTAAATTAGGAGATCAAATGGTACTCTTTTTCGGATTTTTAAAAAAACAAAGGAGTATGTGTTATGTCTTTAGGAGTAAAATTATCAACCTTAGCAGCAGCGTTCGTTCTTGCTGGTTCTGCTTTCGCAAATAACGCCTGTCCCAATCTGAATGATCTTCAAGCTGAAGGACTCTCAGAAGTTCAACAGATCGGTACTAACTATTTCATTGGTTTCTCTATCGGTCAATTCAACTCAGCTACTTGGGGCTTTGCTATTGGACCCGTACAAGCAGATACAGAAGATGATGCTTTAGATGTTTCAAATGAAATTTTAAATAACATGGCTACTCCTGGATTTCCTTTAGAACTGGATAATGACACATTAGTTTGTTTATATGACACAGGCAATCCCTATGTTTATTCTGTTGCGGTAAGAGATTACGCAATCAGCCCAATGAAATTAAAACAGTACTTACTAAAAGCGCATAAATAAATAGAAATTTGATATTCAGAGTTCACAGAAATTTGAATTGATTTGGAATAATTAGATTTAACAAGGAGTAAATACTATGTCTTTAAGAGTTACTTTAACCTCAGCTGCAGTTGCCTTAGTACTCACCGGATCTGCTTTTGCC
Organism: Legionella sp. PC997; assembly: GCF_014109825.1. Lineage (NCBI taxonomy): Bacteria > Pseudomonadati > Pseudomonadota > Gammaproteobacteria > Legionellales > Legionellaceae > Legionella > Legionella sp. PC997. Next base: position 1,180,079 of record NZ_CP059576.1, on the reverse strand, counting down.
GAAGAACCTGTCTGCCCTAAATTGAGTGATATTCAATCGGTAGGAATTACAATGGCTTCGCAACTGGCTTATAATTATTATATTGGTTATTCAGTCAACCATTACAATACTTCTTCGAGCTGGGGATTTGCTATTGGGCCTGTAGAAGCAAAATCTGAAGAAGAAACTATAGAAATCACTAATGACATTTTAGCAGATTTGACTGCTCCAGGGATTCCAGAGTCAGGTCAAGGTGATGAAATAGTATGCCTCTACGAAACAAATGATCCAGATCTTTTTGCAGTAGCAATAAAAGACTATGAAGAAATGTCACCTATGAAGTTCAAACAATATATACATAAAGCTCATTAGTAAAATGTGTAGCCTGGCGAAGCGCAGGGGAATCTGGAAATTCTACACCAGTAGCAAGTAGGATTAGTCTCCGGATTTGCGTTTCACCCCAGGCTATAAAATACTAAAAATTCCCTTTCGCAAACTCATCTTTATAAATTTATAAAAAATTATTTCTGAATCAATTTTTTTACCACATCTTGATCGGAAAAAGCATGTTTTACCGAACCAATCTGTTGATAGGCCTCATGCCCCTTGCCTGCAATTAAAATTACATCATTTTCATCGGCCTCGTTTAATGCATAAGCAATTGCTTCTTCACGATCAACCAGTTTAATGACATTGGAGGATTTTGTAATACCTTGTGCTATCTCATTAACAATGATTTGTGGATCTTCAGTACGTGGATTATCACTAGTAATTATGATTTGATCAGCAAGCTTACTTGCAACCCCGCCCATTACCGGTCTCTTACTTTTATCTCGGTCACCACCACAACCAAATACCACCCACAAACGCCCTTTTTTCAATTGATTTAACGTGAGTAGCGCATTTTCCAAAGCGTCGGGGGTATGGGCATAATCAACCAGCACATAGGGTGCATGGGAAATAATTTCCATTCGTCCAGGAGCTGCCTTTAATTGTGTCATCACATCTACAACCTTACTAGGGTGATAATCAGAAGCCAATAAACTACTAAATATAGCCAGGCTATTATAAATATTAAATTGTCCAAGAGCTTTTATTCTTAATAGATGTTGTCCCCATGGTGAGTGCACTTCTATTTCGGTGCCCTTTATATCCATAGACCAATCTACGACTTTTACATCACAATTCTGGTGTATTCCATAGGTTAATTTCTTTGCATGAGGCTTAACTGCTGCTGCCATGATTCTTTGATAAGTATCATCTTGGTTAATGATCGCACAATCCAATGATTCTCGGGCAAACAACATTGCTTTTGCGGCCGCATAATTTTCCATAGTTAAATGATAATCTAGGTGATCCAGTGTTAGATTGGTGAATATAGCTTGCTTAAATTCAATAGCATCAACTCGATGTTGCGCAAGGGCATGTGAAGATACCTCCATACACACTTGTCTGATACCTTGATTCTTATACTGATGTAATAACTTCTGTAAACACAGGGAATCAGGGGTGGTATTATCCAATAATTGAAGTTTATCAACATTTCCTTGTCCAATCGTACCAATATAAGCTGCTTCTTGTCCTAATAAATGATGGGCTTGAGCTAATTGATATGCAATTGTAGTTTTGCCGTTGGTACCAGTTACACCGGTTATATTTAAAGAACTGCCAGGACTATCATAAAACTGTTTGGCAATTGCGGCCAGCTGGGTCGCTAACTCTGGAACAGGAATACAAGGAACTGATTGGGGTAATATAGCATCCTTGGGAAAATGAGAGGGATCATAAGCAATTGCAACAGCCCCAGCAGAAACGGCTTTGTTTATAAAAAACCGGCCATCCGCTGCTGCACCCGCATAAGCTATAAACAGGTCTCCTGGTTTAATGCGACGGCTGTCATTTTCCAGACCGGTAACAATACAATCTGATTTTATGTGATGCATCCAAGGTTTTAATAAATGTGAAAGTTTCATCACCAGGTTCCTAGTAGTTCTAAAAAATAGCCAGGGTGCAAACGTAGCAAAACCTAGGCTAGGCATACAACATTCCGGTTTCCGCTACGCTTCAGCTAAACTGTTATTTACAAAGACCGGTTAAAGTCGAATTTAACCTACCAACTCATCAGTAGGTATATTAAACAAACGCAAGGCTCCCGACATCACTTTAGCAAACAAGGGAGCGGCAACTGCTGCAGCATAATAACCTTTACGGGAAGGTTCATGAATGATTACCACTACAACAAACTTAGGTTTTGATACCGGTGCAATACCTATAAAACTCGCAGTATATTTTCGGTCTTTATAACCATCCTTTCCTGCTACTCTTGCGGTACCGGTTTTACCTGCTACCCGATAACCGGGTACCCTTGCTGCTTTTCCCGTACCATCTTTTCCTAAAACTGCTTCCATCATAGACAATACTTGTTGCGCTGTTTCAGGTTTCATTACCTGCACGCCTGGAGTTGGTGGATCATTATGGAGTAACGTGACTGGAATCAACTTACCTTGATTTGCAAAAACCATGTTTGCTTTAGCTAATTGCAATGCTGTAACTGACAATCCATAACCAAAGCTTAATGTAGCTAATACAAAAGGTTTTGCATCTTTAACACTAACAATTCCTCCCTCACTCTCTCCAGGATAAGTACTTTCAGTTCGTTGTCCAAAACCACAGCGTTGCAGTAATCCAATCAATTGTTCTGGAGGACTTGCTAAAACCATCTTCGTAACCCCTACGTTACTTGAGTGTTGCAATACACCCGTTACATCGAGGACCCCATAATTATGAATATCGCGAACTGTACGCCCTTGAACACTCATCCAACTCGGATTTGTATCTATAATCGTAGACGGTGTAAATAAACCCGTTTCTAAGGCACTGGCGATACTAAACGTTTTAATAACAGAACCGGGTTCAAAGGTATCCGTAACTGCCCTATTTCTATAGGTATCTTTATCGTAATGCCCTCGCGAATTCGGATTATAGGAGGGGACGTTAGCCATAGCCAGAATTTCACCATTTTCTGTATCAACTACGACCACAGAACCCGATTTTGCAGCAAATTCTTCGACGGTTTTATTTAATTCACTGTATGCTAAATATTGTAAACGCCTATCAATACTCAAAGCCATATCCCGTCCGGGTCGTGGCTGTTTTATGACACCCAATTCTTCAATAATTCGGCCTAAACGGTCTTTAATTACTCTTTTTTTACCAACAACACCCTTTAACCAATCTTGATAAGCAAGCTCAATTCCTTCCAAACCTTGATCATCGACATTGGTAAATCCAATTAACTGGGAAATACTATCCGAATCAGGATAATAACGTTTGAATTCTTTTTGAAAATTAACACCTGGGATTTTTAGCGTTTTTATTTTTTTAGCCAAGGGAGGAGGTAATTGTCTTTGTAAGTAAAGAAATTCCAATTCTTTTTTCTCTGCATCTACTATTTTTCTACTTAATTGCTGAGGCGTCAAACTCAAATATTCAGCTAGAGACATAAATTGTTCTTTGTCAGGTGAAAACTCCTTTGGATTTACCCATACTGATTCTACAGGGGTACTGATTGCTAAAGGGGTACCATTCCTATCCATGATCATCCCTCGATGTGCAGGAATATCTACAACACGCAAACTTCGGGCATTACCTTGTCCTTGGAGAAATTGGCGATGCAACACAGTGAGATCCACCATCCGCCAAATCAAAATGAGTAAAATCAAAGAAAAAAAGGTAGATACTACAATCAGTCTGTTTAAATGAGTTGAGTTTTTCATGGATACTATCCATCTGTAGCCAGGATGAAGGCTATGCCATAACCTGGGTTTGATTCACAAAAACTCCCAGGTTACCACCTTGCTACACCCAGGCTACGTTACACTAAAACTAAATGGCAATGGTACTCGTTTAAAACCAAAACTTCTACTGCTGTGCTTGTAACCAATACGTATTTGTGGATGTTGGTAAAACCATTTGTAATTTTCCAGTAGCTAATTCTTCAACTCGCGCTGGTGTAGCTAGACTTGCTTGTTCTAAGAGTAATTGCCCCCATTGCAGCTGTAAATAGTGTGTTAACTGTTCTTGTTGTTCTACTTTACTTAAAGTCACTCGGTAAGAATTGGTACTGTATACAACAGCCAAAGCACTCACTAACACAGCAACTAATAATATAATCAGCATGTATAATGATTTTGACATATGCATATCAGCTAGTTGACCATTAAATAAGGTACCTTGATTGATTACTTTCGCTGCAGCGTTCATGCTAATTTCTCCCCTATTCTAAGTACAGCACTTCGAGATCTAACATTCTCTTTAACTTCAACTTCTTTTGGCATAATCGCCTTACCTATTCTTTTAAAATTAGTTTTTAATGCTTCATAACGAATGGGCACCTCAGGGGGGGGCTTGTCTCCTTCTTCTTTATCACGCATAAATTGTTTTACTATGCGATCCTCCAGGGAGTGAAAACTAATCACTGCCAACCTGCCTTTAGGAGCTAGAACATTTAGACATTGTTCTAGACAGCTCTTTAAATCATTTAACTCTTGATTTATATAAATTCTTATCGCTTGGAACACTCGTGTTGCTGGATGTTTGTGTTTTTCCCATTTGGGATTTGCTTCTTTTACAATTTCGGCCAATTGCAAAGTTGTGTTAATAGGAGCTACATTTCTGGCAGCAACAATTGCCTTGGCAATACGACCTGCAAAACGTTCTTCACCATATAATCTGAAAACTGAAGCCATTTCCTCTGCTTCGGCTTCATTAACAAATCGTGCTGCACTCATTGGTTGAGATAAATCCATACGCATATCCAATGGTCCTTGCTGCATAAAACTAAAACCTCTTTCTGGATTATCCAATTGTGGTGAAGACACCCCTAAATCCAGCAAAATACCATCTACTTTTCCCAACACCCCAGCCTCGCTAGCAAACGCTTCAATTTTTGCAAAGGAACCTTGAAATATATGAAAACGCTTATCTTGGCCAAAATGTTCGGAGGCATATGCAATTGCTTCTAAATCTTTATCTATGGCATATAAACGACCTTGTTCGTTTAAATGACGCAAAATTTCTCGACTATGACCTCCACGGCCAAAAGTACCGTCAAAATAGATGCCTCCGCTTTTAATTGCCAAGCCATCTATGGATTCATGAAGTAATACAGATTGATGCATTGCCATTTTTGTTTCCATTACAAAGAAAACGTTTTCATTTCATCGGGTAATCCGCTAGTACCGGAACTTTCCTCAGCCAACCATTGTTCACGTCGGGCTTCCCAGATATCCTTATTCCATACTTCAAATTTATTTCCTTGACCTATCATCACTACATCTTTTTCCAACTGTGCATAATTTCTTAAAACTGTGGGCAAAAGTACCCGTCCATTCGCATCTAATTCGACATCTGTCGCATGTCCAATCAATAACCGTTGTATTCTTCGGGCTGCAGCATTAAAACTGGGCAGTTTCTGCAAATTATCTTCAATTATCTGCCATTGAGCCGCGGTATAGAGCAATAAACATGTTTCTTCCGTATCGATAGTCACCACTAAAGGGATTTTTTCTTCAGCACCCAGCGCAGATCGATAACGCGTTGGGATTGCTAAGCGCCCTTTAGTATCAATAGTGATGGCATTTATTCCACGAAACATTGTTTTTTTTATGTGGAAGTTTTTCTCCTTCCACAATTCTCCACTTTTTTATTATTTTACCCCACTTTTCTACACTATAGAAACACATTTCTCCATGCGTCAAGATAAAAAACCTCTTTTTAACTAATTTATTTATGGATTAGGCAACGAATGATTAAAATTTGATTTATATAGATAAATTATAAACATCTATTGAATTTAAAACGTCATGACTGTCTTCCTGGTATTATTTAATTACGCAGAAAATTAGGAAGGATTTCTTAAAAAAGAGACCACAAACATGCGATTTAACTTAGAAGTGATTCGAAATGAGTTTAGGTTACAAGCCGTATTGTTATAAGTTCGTATTATAAGTTTTTTGATCTCGAATCTCAGAACTTTACAAAAGCGAAACCAGAAAGTTTGATAATAAAATCATAATAAATTTATTAATTCATCAAGGCTGCTAATCTTATCCCTTGCAGGACCAAGTCAGGAACTAAATGATCATACAAACCTTGTTTTTCAAATAAAGAAGCAAAACCACCTGTTGCTAATACCAATGCTTTTTCTGCACCAAAAGCCTCCTGATTTAGGCGTTGGATCAATTCGCGGCAAGCGCCAATTGCACCATAATAAACACCAGATTGAATACTTTCTATAGTCGAACGTCCCACTGAATTTTCAGTTTTAATGATTTCTACAGCGGGTAATTTAGCTGTATTTTTTGATAAAGCATCAACGGAAAGTCTCACCCCAGGCAGAATCGCACCGCCCATATAAGCTTTTTGAGCACTAATAACACAAAAAGTAGTGGCAGTGCCAAAATCAATAACAATCACATTTTGGTTTGGATGGCTATGCGTTGCGGCAATTGCATTGGCAATTCGGTCGGCTCCCACTTCTATAGGATTACGATATTTGATATTAAGGCCCGTTTTAACTCCCGCCTGCAATAAAAAAGGATCTATAGAAAAATATTTAACACACGCTGAACGCAATGAATAATCAATTTGAGGAACTACAGAACAAATGCCAATTTGTTTAATTGCCTCCGGAGAACAATTATTTTCTCTTAAAACACTTTTCAAAAAGATGCCTAATTCATCAGAGGTACTTACTGTAGAAGTATGACGAAAACGAAGCTTTATCTCTTCTCCAGCAAAAACACCGCCGTAGATATGAGAATTTCCAACATCAATACAAAGAATCATAAGGGCATGCATCCAGGTTCAAAAAACACGATAGTAAATTGCGATTCTCTTATTATCAAGTTATTAGTCAGCAAAAATGAATGAATTTATAACAAAAGAATTGAAAAATATAAATGAAAAAGCCCTGCTTAACGCAGGGCAGTAGTGGAGATTATCCCGTTGATTAGTAGGGCTTAACAATCACTGTTGTACCAATATCAGCAAAATCTTGGTTTAACCATTTTGCAGCACTGGGTAAAACACGGATGCAACCATGGCTTGCGTTGTAGTTAGGTACTTCGTACGCTGCATGAATTGAATATCCTCCATGGAAATGCATACAGTATGGCATTCTTGCCCCGCCATTTGTTTCTAATGGATAAATACTGGAAGTACAGTCTTCACCTTTTTTAGAATAAACACTGAATGTCCCAGTCACAGTACGACAGGGTTTACCTGCATCCTCGCAGAAATCCTTACCCCCAGAAGCACTTCCGGTATTTACCCTGTTACCTTCTTTGTCATAAGCTGCCCATGCTGTGGCTTTAGGGTCAAATACAATGACTTTTTTTCCTGTTGCTGGTCTTTTCATAGGAAAGTAATTTGAGCCCTTATGGTCTGATTGCATACTCATCGTATAATGAGTGTAACCAGCATCGTCAACTACAGGGACTGACCTATCCATGGAAACACAGGATGTTGCTAAAGCACACACTGGCACCAACACTAGATATTTTTTCACTTTATTTCTCCCTCTTTTTTTCTTATTTATCGGGAGATTTAAAAATAGGTTTAGTGTTTTTTATAAATATTTTTTACACAGTGTTTTTTTTATGAGCTTAAAGATTGTTAAATGACTATTTTTTTGATTGCTTTGGTAATATAAATCGAATAGCTTTCATTAACTGTTTGTCAGTACATTCAAAGCATCCACCTCGTGCAGGCATTGCGTTGAACCCCTCATCCGTATGCTTAAAAAGGACGCTCATCCCTTGTTTTAAACGCAGTTTCCAATCTGCTTCTTCGCCAATTCTTGGTGCACCTAGGGGAATTAATGGTTTACTAGCATGACAATTTGCACAAAAATGATGATAGATTTGTTCCCCTTCATTTTTGGTACCATTAATCGATTGCAAAAACTCTTGTGGATGATGAGTATTTGCATAAGCAGGGAGTTGAAATATTAGTAAAATCATTACGTAAATATTGAAACGAATCATTATGTAGTATTCTCCAAAAATTTGGCACAATATTTGCAACATACCGCAAGTTACTCAAAGAGGGATTATTTGTGAACAAGTGCATACTAAGTGTTTTACTATTTTTTGCAAGCACTGGATTAAATGCTGATGCAATACAGTCGCCTGATATACTGACGAATAAAATAGAACAACATATACGGAATGAACTTTCATCATATAAAGAAGGAACAATTCGAGTCACAGCAGATAAAATTGATTCCCGTTTAAATCTCAAAGCATGTGCCGAAAATCAATTGGTTGTCTTTAACCCCTATCAAACTCCCATCTTAAGCACAAATACTATGGGTATTAAATGTCAAGAAAATGATAATCACTGGTCCTTATATGTTCCCGTTAAAATAACTGTATTAAAAAGAATCTATGTCGCAAAACGTGCCCTGATAAAAGGGAATCGACTTACTATAGATGACATTTACCAAACAGAAATGGATGTGCAACGATTGAACAAAGGCTATTTCACTGAAAAGGATTTATTAGTAGGACAAATCTGCAAACAAAATATTTCACCGAATAGCCCGCTGAATCCTCATAATGTTGAGGCAGCAAAATTGATTAATAAAGGAGAACGTGTTTCTATTGTAGTCAATGATAATAATTTAATGATAAGTATGGATGGTGTGGCTATGGAAGATGGTTCATTAGGTGAAACCATTAAAGTGCGTAATCTTTCTTCCAAAAAAATTATTGAAGCTCAAATTACAGATGCAAAAAAAGTGAATGTTATTATCTAAAAAAATCAACAACTAAGTAAAATTTACTAAAGATTTTAAAAAAACGGCCGATACATTTAGAAGTCAAACTTGCTTGAGGATAAATTATGTTTAATCAAATCAGTGATGCAGCTCCTGTGAAAACTCCAGAGGCAGACAATCGATTAAAAACAAAACATCAAGAACAAATTAAAAGTTTGATTGAAGACCCTTCTTCATTTGTTAGTATAAGTGACACCTCCAAACAATTAGATGCAATAAAAAACTCTATTAAGGAAGTATCTGAAATCAATGCTGCTCGAGTTTTATATTTTAAAACTGAAATCGCTCTTGGAAATTATCAGATCGATAGTGACAAAATTGCCATGAACATGTTAAATGTAGAACCTGCTTAAATTCTAAGGGCTATTATGGATGATAAGAAAAAAGTATTGAGTAGCTGTTTGGCACAAGAAATAAACTGGATAGAAATGCTCAATTCTTTGTTAGTTGACGAAAAAGAAATATTAGTATCTCGAGAGTTTAACCGCCTTGAGGAGTTTGCAAATAAAAAACAAGAATTATCCAACAAGCTAGAAGAAAGTGCCAAACAACGGATGCAGCTTCTTAATCACACCAATCCCAATCAAACGATGAATCAGGCTTTAACTGAGTTTCTTCACGATTGCAGTACTGAAGAGGTAAATGAGATCAATCAGTTAAATACCACGCTAGCCGAACTTCTTACACGTTGTCGCGAATTAAATGCAGTAAATGGACAAGTCATAGCGAACAATCTTTATGTCCGTCAAGAAATTGTCAATACACTGTCAGGAAATCAAACAAACGCGATTAGTGTCTATACTTCCCAAGGTAACATCGAGTCAACAAAAGAAAATTCGCATCATCAAGAAGCTTAGAATAATACAATGCATTCCTTCTGGGTGAGAGCAAAAGCTGAACCCAGAAAAACCTCCAACAAACCTCGTTCCCAGAAACAACCTACATAAATAGAATTATTTTTACACAATAAAATCAAAAATATGTATAATAGGATAAAGTTTTTAATTTGTATTAATATGAAATTGTTTTCAAAAAAATATGATTCTTCCGTAGTAATGGAATTTTTCTCGGATCACGAAACCCAAGATAAAGCAATAAAGGAGAATTATAAAAACTTATTAGGAGAGCTTTTTAAAGAAGAAAATCAATTATTTTACTCTTCTCGACTTGAAAGTTATCCTGATCTGAGTCAACTCACCTCTCAATCCCGTTTATGCTTAATTGGTCATAGTGCCCAAGGAGAACAAGAATTTTCAGGTTGTGATGTAGAGATGCTGGTAGAACGTTTAGTGGAAGATTGTTCTTTAAGCGCCGTCAAACGAATTACGTTCCTCGCATGCCATCTTGGAGGAGCGAGAAAATTTATTGAAGAACTCCAATTAAAATTAGCTGAGGAAGGAATTTATACCGAGATAGCTGCTTATAAAGCCGATTTGATTGTGGATAGTTCGGGACATCGTTGGGTTGATTTAGGTGAACATGATGGACTGGTTAAAGCGGACAAACAAAAACTTGTGATGGGTTGGGAACAAGGACTTCAAGGCACGCCACCGAAACAGGTCGTTTTGGTCGATACTCAAGAAATTAACCCTTATTACGTCGATAAATTGTCTGAAGCGAATGATGAGGATGATGAAATGATTCTTACTCCCATAGATGATTTAGAATCTAAGCCGAGTAAGAAAAGAAATTTAAAAATGTTTGAGGGGGCTACTACGGTAACGCCCTCCTTAGAAACAACTTTAGACTTCTCATATAAAAAGGGATTTTAAAATTTTAAGTTAAAAAGAAAAAAATAGCTTCTTGGATTTCCTCCATCCTGGCGACAATAGCTAAAGATACGCCATCCCGCAGGTGGTGCGGGATCTCCACAGTAAATAAAGAACTTATCGCATACGAAGTGCTCCATCCAAACGAATCACTTCACCATTTATCATCCCATTTTCAATGATATGCGCTACTAATGAAGCAAATTCATCCGGTTTCCCAAACCGTTTGGGAAAAGTCATAGTCGCAATCAAATTGTCTTGTACTTCTTGCGGCATATTCAACAGCATAGGAGTAGCAATTAATCCAGGGGCAATAGTATTTACCCGTATAGCAAACTGAGCTAATTCACGTGCAGCTGGAAGTGTCATTGCAACAACTCCACCCTTTGAGGCACTGTATGCGGCTTGGCCAATTTGTCCTTCAAATGCGGCAATAGAAGCCGTGTTAATAATGACTCCGCGCTCCTGTGAACTACTCTCCAGTTCTAAACTGCTCATAGCATGAGCTGCAATCCTCATCACATTGAACGTACCAATTAAATTTACATCGATAACTTGTTTAAAAGCTGCTAAAGGCATAGCTCCATCTTTTCCTACAATACGTTTTGCTGGAGCAATGCCTGCACAATTAACGCAAACTCTTGGGACTCCCAATTGTTCCACCGTTTGTTGCATTGACTTCTCGACAGATTCATCACTGGTCACGTCACAACTGATGAATAAATCAGCTTCGCTGTGGTCGTCTACTTGTTTATCCCATGCCACAACTCGCATTCCTCGCTTTCGCAGGTATTGAACGCTTGCTTTCCCCATGCCCGAAGCACCACCGGTTATCAATGCGATTTGATTCGTAAAATTCACTATTATTCTCCATAATTTATAGTCTGGGTGCAGCGAAGCGGAACCCGGGATTTGTTAACCCTCACTTTGCTGCACCCAGAAAAAAATGAACAAGGTTTTGGCACATTAGATGCAAACTCTCCTAAAAAAACTCCTTACTCAATTGTTTGAATTCAGGAGTCCCTGCCTTTCTTAACCACTCAAAAAATACCATTTCGGAAGTAACCAAATGAACGCCTTCATTTTTCATTCGTTTCAGTCCATATTTCATATTTTGTTCACCACGACAACTTACTGCATCAACCACAACAAAAACCTCAAATCCAGCCGCTTTCATTTCTAAGGCAGTCTGTAAAACACAAACATGAGTTTCAATCCCAATGAGGATTAATTGCTTTTTATGATGCTTTTTTAATTGCTCTTGGTATTTAGGTTCACCCATACAAGAAAAACTTACTTTATCAATACATTGTTGGGGATCAAAATAAGATTGAAATTGCTGCAGAGTTGAACCAAGACCTTGAGGATATTGCTCACTTACCAAAATAGGTACGCCGATTTTTCTAGCTAATTTTAAAAGCCATTCACAGCGCGAAATAAATGCTTCACTATTTAGAACCGCTGGTGTTAATTTTTCCTGTACATCAACCAGTAATAAAAGTGAGTCCTCTTTATTAAGTAACATCCTTATTCTCCATCAATTTTTAAGACCTATAAAAGCATACAGCCTGGATTTAAAACTGCAATCCAGGCTGTGCATACTAACAGATTAAATCGAGAAAAAATCTAGATTCCTGCGATATCGATTGTTTTCATTTTTACATCCATTTGCTTACTTCCTCGCTGAATGGATACGGTTATTTGCTCGCCTACTTTTATTTCAGTCAACATGTTGTAGAGAGCATCGTAGTTTGGAACAGCATGTCCATTGAGTGCAACAATTATATCACCTAACTCGATACGTCCCCAAGGATCTCTATGAGTACCGCGCAAATGAACTTTAGCGGCAGGTGTATCGCGTAAAACATCAGCAATAAGTATCCCTTTACGTATACCTAATTGACGAGCAATATTGGGCGGTACACTTTGAATACCTATACCAGACAATACGACTCGACCATTTTTAATAATTTGCGTCACAATGCGGTCAATATCATCAGCAGGGACAGCAAAACCGATTCCGGCAGATGAGCCTGAATGAGAATAAATCATCGTATTCATACCAATTAACTGCCCGGCGCTATTCAATAAGGGACCACCTGAGTTACCTGGATTGATTGGAGTGTCTGTCTGAATCATATTGCGGATTGTAACTCCCCCAATACCAGGCACCTTTCTACCTAAAGCAGAAATTACTCCCTTAGACAAACTATGATCCAAACCAAAAGGATTACCAATCGCAATAGCCTTTTGTCCTACCATGAGTTCATGCAGATGTACTACTTCAAACGGTTTAAATGATTTAAGTAAAGCCAAGGCTTGTGGCGATTCAATTTTCAATACCGCGATGTCCTTACGTGGCTCTGAGCCAACAACCTTAGCCGGAACGGTTAAATTCCCTAAAGTAATCGCCAACTTATCGGCACCTTTGATGACATGATAATTAGTGACTATATACCCATTATTATTCCACACAATTCCAGAGCCCGCGCCATCTGGCACTTGTTTTTTCTGCAACGACCGGCTGGTAATTGTGGTCAACCTGTGAACATAAACTACCTTTGGTGCTGCTTCATGAAATACGGTGACCGTATTTTGTTCATCAGGAAGAAGTGAGTTTACACCTGCGCTATGTCCTGGCAAAGCCAGAATAGAACATAACATAAATGTCATAAACCATAAAAAACGATGTTTTGCCATCAATATATCTCCCAATTAGCTAAAAATTTTGCATTCCAGCAAAAAATGAAAGTGGAATTGTAATATAAACAATCAAAAATGTCACTAAATGAGTTAGCAGAATAATTTTCAAGCAAATGTTATTGAATGATTCCTCTCCTCTTTCTTCTCGTCTTTTGGGGGGCTTTCGTGCTGTTTATCTTGACGGGTCTTGCTATCTTTAGCCACCTTATTTTCTTTTTGTTTTGCTGGCTGATTATTTATTTCCTGTTGTATTTTATCTACTTCAATACGTGCAACATGCTCTACTCGCGTTTGGATCAACGAAATTCCAGCACTAACCCCAAAATATTGCATCAGAAATTGAATTGGAATCATTATCATGTCTTTAAAAGTCATGGATGATGCTTCGATGCTTTTCACCGCTACAATTTCAGTATTATCGATATGACGCAAATAAACTTTTTCCAATAGCGCTGAATGCTGTTGGTATACATTATCCAGACTGTCATTCCGAGCTTTTTCTTGGTTCAAAAGATATTTTTGAAAATCAGTATGTGCATCCCATAAAAGACCTCTTCTTTCCTGTAGTTGCTTTAGTTCAGTATCATAAAATGCGATCTCACGGTCAATTTCCTCTCTTAAGCGATCACATGCAATTTTACGTTCAGACGAAATTTCCCCACTAACTATAGAACCAGATTCTTTGATAATAGCCTGGGCGTAACGCTCCACTAATTCAGTTTTTTTGTTTAAAATCTCCTCTACTTTAGTATCTATATACTTAATTGCATCTTTATTGGAACCAAGCACTTGATAATGAGAATCAAATCGCTTCTCACTTTGCATTTGAGTACGCATTTTTTCAAGCTCTTTAACCTCATGAGATAAAGCCCTAGTTTGTGCCGTATCATTTAATTGCTTGTCTCTGCTTAATAAAATTTGTCTAATGAATGCAGCCAAAACAACAACTGTTCCCAATACTGCAGCACAAATAAGCGCTATACTGACTGGCTCCATAATCAACTCCTAGTATGAGACAAATGAATTAATTGAGTATGAATTTCAATGGCAAAATACTGGCTAAACGTCTGATAAGAATCAATTATTGGCCACTGTTCAGGTACACTTGACATACGACTCATCGCTGCTGAAAAAATGGGCAAATAATGCTCTTTGATAAACGGTTTTATGTCCGTCAAATTTGAAAAATTCTTTACTAACGCAGTAGCATTTTCTTCCAAATGCGATAACTCTACTTTTTCAATAACATCTGAGAGATCCTCTTGGCCTTCTAATGATTCTTTTATCCAATCGAGTAAAGCAGAACGAGGCTTAATGAGCAATAATTGATGACTTGTTTCTATTGAAGGCTCCATCAATACAATATGGTTGTGTAGCTCAAATTTAAAACAACAAAGAAAATCCAGAAAATTGGTTTCAATTTCGTTACGCGCTTTATCACCTAACCAACGACAAATTTCATGGCGAAACATTTTTGAGAAATGTTTTTCTATTTCATCCAAAGTCGCATCATCTGAGTTTTGTTTGGGTAACACGTAAGCCGTATTATCAATTTGTAACAATCTAAGATCGGGTAATTTTGTGTCAGATATTTGTGAAGCAAGAAATGATAAAAAAACAGCCGTGGGTTTTAATACCACTATTTCATGTTGGCTATGGCGCATAATCTCTCCTTGATTTGAACCTAAATCTCTCACCAACAGATTTACAGCACACGTTTCATTCATTGAACTGCGCGTTCACTTAAGATCTTTTTTTCTGTCTTTAAACATTTTAACTTTTGTTTTATGAAAAAGTCTTAAAAACTCACTGCTCCAATATAAAAACGCATCGCTACAATCTTTAGCAAAATGATTCAGCTTGATTGATTCATCCTGAGTACAACCGGCCCCCTATTTAAAACGATAGACTATATATCGACACTTAGCGAATCAACTTTAATTCTTTCCTAATATTAATAAGGTTATGAGTGTTCAGCAAGTGTGCATGACTAGAGACAGAGTTGTTATTAGCCTGTAACCAGTTGTATTTTTGTAAGCGGACAGCTAAAAGTTACTTTAAGTATTTGGCTATATTATCCCTTTTTGTACCCGACGAAATTCCTTGCGAGGGGCTCATGAAGCATTATTGAAATGGGTATTGATAAGCGGATCTCATTGACCTAGAGCATTACTTTTTTTACAGTACGCCAATAATAAACTATCGAGAATTGGCACGTGGATAAGCAAAATTTATATGAACAATTTAGTAAACCCTTGCTGAATTGGTTTGATCTGTATGGACGAAAAAACTTGCCGTGGCAATTACCCCGTACGCCCTACAGAGTCTGGATTTCCGAGATTATGCTTCAGCAGACCCAAGTTAAAACGGTTATCCCGTATTTTGAACGTTTTATGCAACGATTTCCTAACATTGGGGATTTAGCTCAAGCAAATGAAGATGAAGTACTTTCTTTATGGTCAGGCCTGGGTTACTACAGCCGCGCTAGAAATCTTCATCAGACAGCCAAAACAGTGATGCAAAACCATGACGGTGTTGTCCCTGATAATTATCTTCTACTTACGGAACTACCAGGAATTGGCCCCTCTACTGCAGCAGCCATTGCGTCGCAAGCCTTTAACCAACCAGTTGCTATTCTTGATGGAAATGTAAAACGAGTTTTGACGCGTTTTTTCATAATTAATGGCTATCCAGAACAAACTCAAATAAAAAAGACTTTATGGGAATTGGCTAATTCGTGTATGCCTCAAGACCGCTGTGCTGATTATACTCAAGCGATTATGGATTTAGGTGCAATATGCTGTACTCCTAAAAATCCGAATTGCCTTAATTGTCCCTTACAGAATAATTGTCTAGCTTATAAACATAAAGAACAGCACTTATATCCCACTAAAAAAATAAAGAAACCAGTCCCCATCCAATACCAACAATTACTTGTCTTACACAATGAACAAGGCCACGTTTATTTAGAAAAAAGACCACCGGTTGGATTATGGGGAGGTTTATGGTGTTTACCCTACTTAGATGAAGAAGATTGCCCACTTGATTTCATTCGTTTGAACTATGATTTATCAGGAGAAGCACCCCAGAAACTGATTGCTTTTAAACACCGTTTCAGCCATTTTCATTTAGAAATCAACGCACTTACTATCAAAACTAAAGTTTTAGGTAAGACATTGTTTGAACCAAAAGGACAGTGGTTTACTAAAGAACAAATAAGCGCTTTAGGGCTAGCGCAGCCTACCAGCAAAATATTATCTTTTCATTACAATTTGTACATTTGAAATACCTTATGGTATGACTATGACTTTTTTAATTTTTTTATAATAAGTATCCAAAATTTCGGAGTCGCTGTTCTACACCCAGGCTACAAATATTATGTTTTTAACGGAGTGAACCCCCACTGGTTAATATTTGAATCGCTACTTTTGCATCAGGTTGCCCTAAATTGGCAGCCGCATTGATCCAGAACCAGGCTTTTTTTCGGTCTTCAACCACTCCTTTGCCATAATAATACATATACCCTACAGCATATTGTGCATCAGGTAGACCTTTTTGAGCCAACGGTTTTAAGCGGATAAATGCCTTGCGATACTCTTCCAGTCTGAAATTATCTATTCCCTCACGCAAATTCCGCGCACTAGTCATAGCACATCCTGCAAGAATAGAAATAAAAATTACAACGATGAATAGATTATATAAACGTCTCATTTATTTTTATTCCTCATCTAAAGGCTTTGCTATGGGTTCAAAGATTAATTCAATTTTGGGTAAACTTAAACTCTCTAAGGCACCATTGCGTTCAACTAAAATTCCAGAGGCCATGATGCGTTTTATTACTGCACCGCCCGGAATGCTATCCCCCAATTTATAAGTGTTCTCCTCTCCATCAGCAGAACGAATAATTACTTGAGAATCATTTATTTCATTAGCAAACAAAATTCCGACTAAAGTAACATTCAGCATCGATTTTTTAATTGTCGATAAATTATCAGAAACATACACACCAAATAAAGAAGAATGTAAAATTGCATCAAAAGAATTTTGTTTTGCAACTACCGGCATTTCAGTTATGGTTTCAGGTTCTGTCTGAATATGTGCCGGAGAAAATATCAATGTAGCATATTCGGCAATAATCAGTACGGAAAAAAGTGAAATTAAGGAGATAATAATCCATTGTGCGTATTTTGCTGAAAATAAAGCTTGAAGATCAAATTTCATTATCAAAACGCCCCTGCAGTATTAACTTGCCTAGACCTAGACTCCTCTTCGTGCTTTAGAGAAGTAGAACTTGCCTATATATAGAACCCCCACTAGAATATCCTACATAAACCGCTCTGAAAAGATCGCCCTCTATAAATACACCTCTTTTCAAAACTCGCTGATGAAGTGAATTAACAAGAGACGTAGAGAGAGGAACCTGAATGTACACGACAGTACCGAGGATGCGAGCTCTGCCTTTGATTTAATTCATCTTCTCAGTTGCGTTTGGAACTCGTTTAATGAAGAAGGTATTGATAAAAAATATTTACAGACCTAAGGACAGTCCAATGAAAAAGAATCACTTTGAAACTCGAGCCATTCATGCAGGGCAACAACCCTGCCCAAGTACTGGTGCCGTCATGACTCCTATATATGCGACCTCCACTTACAAACAAATTGCCCCGGGCGAAAATCTTGGTTATGAATATTCTCGTACCCATAACCCTACTCGGGGGGCCTTTGAAGGATGTATTGCCAGTTTAGAATCGGGGGAACGTGGTTTTGCATTTGCTTCTGGGATGGCTGCAATTAATACAATTGTTGATTTATTAGATGCAGGAGATCATGTTGTCGCTATGGATGATCTGTATGGAGGAACTTTTCGTTTATTTGACAAAGTTAAAACCCGCACATCTGGATTATCTTTTTCTTTTGTCGACATGTCGGATACACGCAATATAGAAGCTGCGATTACCCCCAAAACCCGCATGCTCTGGGTAGAGACCCCTTCAAACCCCATGTTAAAACTGGCCAATTTAAGGGAAATAGCGACTATAGCCAAACGCCATAATCTCATCACTGTGGCAGACAATACGTTTGCAACCCCTTGGATTCAAAGGCCTATTGAATTAGGATTTGACATTGTATTGCATTCAGCAACTAAATATCTCAATGGCCATTCAGACGTGGTCAGTGGTGTCGTAGTGGTGGGTGATAATCAAAATTTATCTGAAAAAATCGCTTTTCTTCAAAACTCCTGTGGGGGAATTGCAGGTCCATTTGATAGTTTTTTAGTTTTAAGAAGTTTAAAAACATTGTCATTGCGTATGGAGCGGCATTGCGAAAATGCACATCATTTAGCACATTGGCTGAGTAGCCAGTCCAGAGTAAAAAAAGTCATTTATCCCGGTCTTGCAAGCCATCCCCAACATAAATTAGCTAAAGAACAAATGCATGGGTTTGGAGGCATGATTTCCATGGTAATTGATGGGGGTATAGATGCAGCAAAACGCTTTCTGGCTCGCTGTGAATTATTTACTCTAGCCGAAAGTCTAGGTGGAGTAGAAAGTTTAATTGAGCATCCAGCAATTATGACGCATGCCTCGATCCCTCCAGAACAACGTAAATCCTTAGGGATAGAAGATGGATTTATTAGACTTTCAGTGGGCATAGAACATATAGAAGATTTACAAGCTGATTTGGAATATGCGCTGGCATATTAAATTTAATGAGTACGATGGGTGCTGCCAGCGAAATCTGGGTTTTAACTCGACCTATAATTTCTCCGGTTACACTGCACCCAGGCTACAATACACTCGGAATACAAAGTAACATAGGAAAAATATATGCAGACTTTACAAACTATAATTGAGCAAGGTTTTGAACAACGTCAAACATTATCCATTGATACAGCTCCTTCTGAACTCATTACTGCAGTAAATGAAGTGCTTTCGTGTTTGGACAGCGGCCAATTCCGAGTGGCTGAAAAAATAAATAATGAATGGATCGTTCATCAGTGGATAAAAAAAGCGGTTCTTTTATCCTTTAGACTTTATCCTAACCAAGTAATTGATTCCGGTTTTTGTCAGTTTTATGACAAAGTACCGCTTAAATACAATAACTATACTGAAGAGCAGTTTAAACAAACAGGGGTACGCGTGGTGCCTCATGCTTTAGTCCGCAAAGGGGCATACATTGCCAAAAACTGTGTTTTAATGCCTTCTTACGTCAATGTGGGTGCCTACATTGATGAAGGAGTTATGGTAGATACTTGGGCCACAGTGGGTTCTTGTGCACAAATCGGTAAAAATGTGCATCTTTCTGGGGGAGTAGGCATTGGTGGTGTACTTGAACCTTTACAGGCTAATCCTACCATTATCGAAGATAATTGCTTTATCGGCGCCCGCTCGGAAGTAGTTGAAGGGGTTATTGTGGAACGAAACTCTGTTTTATCTATGGGCGTTTATTTAGGGCAAAGTACAAAAATATACAATCGTCTTACCGGTGAAATTACCTATGGTCGTATCCCAGAAGGATCTGTAGTTGTTGCAGGTAGTTTGCCCAGTGAAGATAAAAGCTACAGTTTATATTGTGCGGTCATTGTGAAACAGGTGGATGAAAAGACCCGAGCGAAAGTAAGCATTAATGAACTATTGAGAGCTAATTAGCCTATGATTGAGTCGAAAAAATTGTTAGAAGAAATCGTAGTGGAGCTTGTGAAATTCCCCTCGATTACTCCCGAAGATGCCGGTTGCCAAGAGTTTATGATTCAATTCTTGGAGCAATCAGGATTCACTTGTCAACGGATGAATAATGGCTCTGTCTCAAACTTCTTTGCCTTTTATGGAGAATCTGGGCCTCTTTTAGTATTTGCGGGTCATACGGATGTGGTTCCTGTTGGCGATATCACAAAATGGTTGTCTGATCCGTTTGCAGCGCTGAATAAAAACGGAATGCTTTACGGACGTGGTGTCGCTGACATGAAAGGAAGCCTGGCTTGCATGTTAGTGATGGCACAGCGATTTATTAAAACCTATCCTAAATTTCAGGGAAAATTAGGTTTTCTTATTACAAGTGGTGAAGAAGGCGATGATTACGATCTAGGCACCCCTTATGTTATGCAGCTTTTGCAAAATCAAGGTATTCACATTGATTATTGTGTGGTAGGCGAACCATCAAGTAGTGAAAAAATTGGGGATGTAATTAAAATTGGTCGTCGCGGTTCACTAAGCGCCAAAGTTAGGTTACATGGAAAACAAGGTCATGTCGCCTACCCACATCTAGCAGATAATCCAATCCATAAAATTAGTCCCGCCTTAGCGAAACTGACTTCTACGCTCTGGGATCAGGGCAATCATCATTTCCCACCAACCTCAATGCAAGTTACTCACCTTCAATCAGGGGGGCATGCTCCAAATATAATTCCTGGAGAACTGATTTTACACCTTAATTTTAGGTACTCCACAGAGCAAACACATAGCTCATTAAAAGAAAAAGTTTTTGCTACTTTTCAGGAGCACGATTTGAATCCCATCATTGAATGGCGTCTCAGTGGCGAGCCTTTCTTGACAGCTCAAGGTGCCTTATTAGACAGTTGTAAGCAAGCAATTAACGAACTTACTGGAATTACGCCAGAGCTTTCTACCAGTGGCGGAACCTCTGATGGCCGATTTATCGCGCCCTATGGCGTTGAAGTAGTAGAATTGGGCCCAGTAAATACCACTATTCATCAAGTGAATGAATGCGTTTCTTTAAAGGATCTGCATCAATTAGAAGCTCTATATTTTTTAATTTGTGAGAAATTATTAATTAATGGTTAGTCTATTTTAAGAAAAGCAGGAGCTTAAGGGAGGCTGCGATCATAATTCAGTGAGGCTGATTCAACCTGGGTTCCGCCGCGCTTCCCCCAGGCTATAATAGATGATTTATTTAATTTACCACATGCCATGTGCCATCTGGCTGACGACATGCGCTACCACGTAATGTTTGTGGTCTTCCATCAATGATTGCCTTAGTTAGATATTCACGGCAAGGCAAATGTTCACGATAATACGTGCGAGTGGGTTGTACGGTATAACTATTTCCAGTGTCTGGATTTGACCAATGTACTGATCTGCCAGTGGGCGCAGTTTCTAAGGCACGTTGCATTTCCATTCTATCTACTTTATCCATATATTTACCAATTTGGCCACCTAAATAAGCACCAGCAATAGCACCACCTGCTGTTGCCGCCAATTTAGCTGCTGGGCCACCCCCAAATTGACTTCCAATTAATCCCCCAATAACCCCACCTGAAAGAGTACCTACATCTTGGTGATTCATTGATGCACAACCAACTAATAATAAAGACAAAGATGCAACAGCTATTTTTTTCATAACATATCACCCAATTTAAAGGTTATAGAAATCGGTTGTAATTCTATCATCACGGTCAGTTATTATCCATAGTTAAATGCATCCCTTGGTATTCGGCCCATAACTTCGAGATTTGCTTTTAATTTCATCGGCCTAAGTTCCCATTTCACTAGCAGAGAATACCTATATTCTTAATCGTGACGTACTCGCTCAGAGATTTGACATAATAATTCATATCCTGAAGTACCGGCCGCTTGAGCAACTCGCTCAACTAAAATATGAGTCCCCCAAAGCTCAACAGGTGCTCCAGGCTTTACTTCTGAATGATCTGTTAAATCCACGGCAAGCATATCCATCGAGACTCGCCCTACAATAGGCACTTCTTTGCCTTGGACCCAAACGGGGGTATTTGCCGCTATATGCCGTGGATAACCATCCCCATAACCTGCAGCAACAATACCAATAATTGAAGGCTTTTCACTTTTCCAAAGTCCACTATATCCGACTTGAGCTAAAGGAGGATTGTAATGAACGGCACTAATTGCTGAAACAAAACGCATTACAGGGAGCAGACCCAAATCAATCGCAGTCTGATTGGCAAAAGGAGATACGCCATAAAGCATAATCCCCGGTCTCACCACATCTGCATGTGTTTGGGGAAATGAAATAATAGCGGCTGAATTGGCTATACTGCGTTGACTAAACCCTGCGATTGAAATATTTTCAAACAAAGTAATTTGCTGGGAATTTTCAATTCGCTCTGGCTCATCAGCACATGCTAAATGAGTCATCAAGCCTATTTCTTTATCAACCCAAGGGCATGATTGCAATGCATTCATTAGTTCTTGCAGGTCTTCGATTTTAAAACCCAAGCGATGCATGCCCGTATTTACCTTAACCCAAAGTTTAATGGGTTTTTCTAATGGAGTGTTTAAAAGCCATTGGACCTGGTGGGGTTGATGAATCACACAACCAAACTGGTATTGAGAGACGGCCTTAAACTCATCGGGACTAAATACGCCTTGAAAAAGAATACAATGAGTTCGAATTCCTATCTTATGAAGAACTAAAGCTTCTTCAATACAAGCTACTCCAAAAGCATCCACGTGCCCTTCCAATACAGGTGCAACAACATGTACACCACAGCCATAGGCATTAGCTTTAACCATAGCAATTATTTTTTTGCCTGGAGCAATGCGTCTTATCCGCGCTAAATTATGGTGTAATGCATTGGGATCTATCACCAATTTGGTGGGTCGTGACATCTTAATCTACCCCTTGATAACCATTAAACGCTAAGTCTTCAAAACGGGTGTATTTACCAATAAATGCTACCCGTACTTTACCAATAGGACCATTTCTTTGTTTTGCTACAATTATTTCTGCGGTTCCCTTATCAGGACTGTCTTCATTGTAGACTTCATCGCGATAAATAAAGCAGATTAGATCGGCATCTTGCTCGATCGCACCCGATTCACGTAAATCAGACATAACAGGCCGTTTATCTGAACGTTGTTCCAGACTTCGGTTCAACTGTGACAAAGCAATAACCGGGACCTGTAATTCTTTAGCAAGCGATTTGAGACTGCGAGAAATTTCAGAGATCTCTGCCGTTCTGTTATCAGCGGAAAAACCAGGTACTTTCATTAATTGTAAATAATCCACCACAATTAGCCCTAAATTTCCATGATCTTTTGCCAATCGTCGTGCTCGTGCACGCATTTCCCCAGGGCTTAAAGCTGGAGTATCATCGATAAATAATGGAGCTTCCGAAAGCATATGCACGGCAGAGGTGACACGAGGCCAATCGTCGTCATCCAGTTTCCCCGTTCTAATTTTATGTTGATCAATACGTCCCAAAGAAGACATCATCCTCATTGCCAAAGAATCGGAGGGCATTTCCATAGAGAAAACAAGCACGGGTTTTCCTGATTTAATCGCCGCATGCTCTGCCATATTCATAACTAAAGTCGTTTTACCCATGGAGGGACGGCCTGCAACAATAATTAAATCAGAAGGTTGTAACCCTGAGGTCATTTCATCCAAGTCAGACAAGCCCGTAGCAAGCCCAGTAATCGCATCGCCATTATGATAAAGTGCATCAATTTTTTCCACTGCACGCACCAAAACGGATTTTATATTTTCAGGCCCACCATCGCCGGCGGTTTGTTCGCCTATAGCAAAAACTCTAGTTTCTGCCATATCAAGTAACTCAGGGACTTGTCTGCCCCCAGGATTATACGCCGAATCAGCAATCTCTGTTGCTACAGCAATAAGCTGTCTTTGTACAGATTTTTCTCGCACAATATCAGCATAAGCAGACACGTTAGCAACGCTGGGGGTATTATTTGCCAGTTCAAACAGATAGGCTTCCCCACCCGCGTCATCCAATTCGTTGTAAGACTTTAATGCGTCAAGAAGGGTCACCACATCAAAAGGTTGATCTTTCTTTACCAAAGAAGCAATGGCGCGAAATAAAATTCGATGCTCAGTGCGATAAAAATCTGCTTCACATAATTTAGTGCTGACCTTATCCCAAACTTCATTGTCCAACATTAATCCACCAATGATGGATTGTTCTGCTTCCACTGAATGAGGTGGTCGTTTTAAAGGATCAACTGTCTTTTTGGAATTTTGCAGATCATACATGGTAATGACATAATGGAATTTTGAACGATATCTATTGTAATGATCTTTTAAAAGGATGTCACCTCGAACAACCGGGCAAAAATCATACTTTCAATGAATCCGATCTTTTTTTGTCATTCCCACCTCTGCAGGAATGACAAAAAATAAATTTGGTTTGTTAATTATTGCTTTTGCCAAACTTGAGTACGGCCTAATAAAGAAATACCTACATATCCTCGAACTAAGAGTCTGTTCCCTTGAACAGTGAGTTTAGCACGATAGACTTTACCTGACTTTGGATCTAGTATTGAACCACCACCCCATTCATTATTACCCTCGTTTTTCAATCCCCACATAAATTGCAATCCTTGGATTTTCTTACCTTTAAATCCTCCAGGACACTTCTCGCAAATACCTGTATCACCAGGTTGTGGATAGACCTTATTAATAACTGCGCTTAAAGTACCACCAGACTCATTAATGGTTACAACAGCTCTTTTCTTACCCGTTTTATCATCAATTGTTACCCAGGTACCTACCGGTGCTTGAGATGCTGCAAATACTGCAGGTAAATAGAACGCGGCAACAAAAAAGCCACAAGCTAGTTTCCATAAGTTCATAATTTTCTCCATGTTTACAATCATTTATAGCTTATGCCATGATCGAAAACTATGCCAGTTTTAAATAGAATAAATTTAAAAATGGATGGCTTATGTTCGATTAAATAAAATATTATGGGTAGGTGTAATCCCCGCCCCTGTATGCATAACATAACTCAAGCTAGAGGCATAAAAAATTGTTCTACATCCTCTTCACTTAAAGTCAACGCTTTAGCGGGATCAGCAGATAAAATACCTTCTACGAGCAATCTTTTTTTCTCTTGCATCCCTAAAATAGCTTCCTCTACAGTACCTGAGGTAATCAACTTATAAACAAACACAGGGTTTTCTTGACCTATTCGATGTGTTCGATCGGTCGCTTGGTCTTCCACAGCTGGATTCCACCATGGATCATAATGAATCACTGTATCAGCTCGTGTTAAATTAAGTCCGGTCCCTCCTGCTTTTAAACTGATAAGAAAAACAGGTGTTTTTCCTTCCTGAAATTTTTCCACCATGGCCTGTCGATGCATTGTCTGCCCCGTTAATTTTAAGTAATCATAATTTCTTGCACGCAATTCATCTTCAATTAACTGCAACATCGAAGTAAATTGTGAAAATACCAACACGCGCCTTCCCTCACCCACCAAATTATCTAATAAATCCATTAATGCTTCGAGTTTGGCAGAAGTCCCATAGGCAATTTCTGCTGCCGGCAATGACAGCAGTCGGGGGTCACAACACACCTGACGTAACTTTAGTAGGGCATCCAGAAGCAGAATATGGCTTTTCCCTAATCCTTGTTTGGCAATAGCATCACGAACTTTTTTCTCCATGCTCATACGAATCGCTTCATAGAGATCCCGCTGGGGACCCACAATCTCTATAGTGCGAGTCATTTCAGTTTTGGGAGGCAATTCACGAGCCACCTGATTTTTTGTTCTTCTCAATATAAATGGTTGTACTCTTTTAGTAAGCACTTCCCGTCTACTCAAATCTGCATATTTCTCAATAGGGGTTCTGAACCAAAGCCTAAATTGTTTTGCATCACCAAGTAAACCAGGCATTAAAAAATGAAATAAAGACCATAACTCACCTAAGTGATTTTCCAAAGGGGTACCGGTAAGACATAAGCGATGGGTCGCGTGTAATTGTTGGATAATCTGCGTAGTCTTGGTGCGCGCATTTTTTATAAATTGCGCCTCATCCAATATAAGATAATAGAACGAATAGGCTATAAATTTCTCTTTATCACGATGTATTAGTCCATAAGTAGAGACAACAATGTCATAGTCATCAAAATTATCCTGATGACGATCTGAACCATGATAAATTAAAACTTTTAATTCAGGAGTAAAACGTTTGGCTTCAGCTTGCCAATTTCCAACAAGGCTTGTGGGAGCAACTATTAAGGTCGCTGCTCTTATACGACCTTGTTCTTTTTCATATTGTAAATGCGCCAAGGTTTGTACTGTTTTACCCAATCCCATATCGTCGGCGAGAATTCCACTAAAATGACTGGTCCGCAAAAATTGTAACCAATTCAATCCATCCCGTTGATAATCTCGCAAATGAGCATCTAGCCCAGTGGGAGGCTGTACCTCGGGAATCTGAGTTAATTGGGAAAGTTGTCGGATTTGCTCTCTTAGGGTTTCAGCTCCTTGCCATCGTGTTTTAGTGGCTGCAATAGCTAATTCCGCCTCTCGCATGAGAATAAGTTGGTACTTATTAATTTGGACCTGTTGGTTTTCATCTATATGCCGCAAGCCAAATTGTAACAGCAAACGAACTAAAGGCTTAATTCGTCCCATTTCTAACTGTAAGGCCCTCCCATCATGCAAGGGCAATTTTACTAATTGGTTATCTGGCAGATTATCCAAATCATTACCACTATAACGGTGGATCAAATCGGCCACCAAAGGTACGATACTCACTGGTTTACCCTCAACCAAAATTCCCAATTGATAAGAGAAAAAATCAGTCGTATTTTCATACAGATCCGAGTACCACTCTACATCGTCAGCATGAATAACTTCTTGATACAACGAACTAATAAACTCAACTTGCCAGTCACGACTTTTTAACTCTGGCACTAATTGACTGTAAAGAAATTCCAAATCCGCCAAAACATTTATATTCTGGACTATAAAATCAGCTTTCTTTATTTTTTCCCACTGTTCATTTTCCCAGGCTCTTGGTTCCCTCAGCTTAAGTATATTCTGTACCTCATTCCATTTGGCTTTCTCAAAATCCCTATCCCGCTTATATTCAATTAAAACATTTTCTTGCTGGCAAACTACTGTGTCGCATTCTTCAGATGCAGCGATTTTTAAACCTGCATAATCAAATACAATACGTGCAGTAAATAAAGCATGCAATTCTTCTTCTGTATCATAAAGCCATGGAGATTCTTCACCAAGTTCACTAATGGCATCTAGGATAAGCACCGGTACTGGCATAACATTTCGAACTTCGCGTTCTTTAAAAACTTGGGGTATGGGAAATTCAGGGCATGTTTGGCCCATTTTATTTGCTAATAATTCTGCCTGATCGAGGGGTATTGGCGGAGCTTCCAATAAATAACCCAATTGCTTTATTGGATATGGGGTAGTTAAATGCCCCATGGTGCTTTCTAAATAATTAAAAAACCAACTGTCATCCAACAATAAAGGTTCAATGACTTTTCCTTCATGCATTAATAACAAATTTTGACTGCCATTATGAGATAACACCCATTGGCAGGTACCTTGAATCGGCTCAATTAAATGAATTGGTTCATCCTTATTTTGTATAAAAAAAGCCCTTCCTGTAGCAAGAACCCTCTCTAATAATTCACTATTGCGAATGGTTAATGTATCAAACCAGCCTGAAACACCACATTTAAACAACAGCAAAGCCACCAGCTCATTATCATCATCAATGAAATGTTGCTTTTTGGAGTCAGAAAGACTATTGAAAGGAATCATTTTTCCATAGCCACCACGTTTTAATAACTTGGCTAAAGCTAATCTAATCGCCACTCGATGCTCATGGCCATCAAGTCTTAGTTCTATGAGATAAACTAAATGATGCGTCACTTCGGGTGCTTTCACTACAGCCGCTTCTTGGGCCCGTAAATTTTTCAACCAGCTGTCGAGTCTTCTATTTAATTTAGTACCCGATACAGATTGGGAATTTCCCTTTTCTCTGTCCCGCAAAGCGAACAAACATGCGGCGGCATGCTTACAATTATATTGGTATGCACAAGTACAATGGGCTAATTTCGTTGGCCAGACTTTTAAATCCATATGTACATCGTAAATCTGACTTGAACTTCCTTTAACTCGTCCCTTTAACAGTCCATCGCTAAAACGTATATTGAGCACATGTCCATTTTCAAAATACTCTTGACCACGCAATAATATTTTGGGTTCAAAGACTTCTGGCATTTTTGATAGTGCTTCATTTAACATAAAATGTGCTTTTTATTGGACAAAGGATCTATTTTAGTCAATTTTTAAATTAATTAACAATTTTATCTTCAAATCTAAGATTTTTTTGAATAAGGGTCTGTTGACAATTCGCTGGATTAAGACAAAATGAGGAGCTTTTAGAACACCCGAAATGCACAAACTATGTGATATCGTAGCGTGTTAAATCTCATCCGTAATGACCAAGAGTGAGTAGCGTTTTGTCAGCAAATCCTACTTTTCGAATCTTGGGTCTTTTTAGAGTATATATAATGCAGAATCAGCTTAGTGTACTTATGGCACAAATCAATCCCACAGTAGGCGCCTTGACGTCGAACAGGGATAAAATTATAGAGATTATAAAAAGTAAACAAAAAACACACGATGTTATTCTTTTTCCTGAACTGGCTTTAACGGGTTACCCTCCCGAAGATTTACTATTGCGTAAGGAATTTCAACAAGCAGTTGATGAGCATTTAACACAAATACAAGCTGCAACTAAAGATTGCTATGTGTTAGTAGGTCATCCTTCGCGTAACCAACAACTCTACAATAGTGTGAGTATTTTTCATAATGGACAAAAAATAAGCGAGTATCATAAACAAAATTTACCTAATTATGAAATTTTTGATGAAGCACGTTATTTTACCCCAGGAAAAAGAAATCCATGTGTTCTAGATATAAATCAATACAAAGTAGGAGTAATGATTTGTGAAGATTTTTGGTATCCAGGCCCTACTGAAGATTTGATAGAAAATGGAATTTCGGTTTTACTCATTTTAAATGCATCCCCATTTGATTGCGGCAAATATCTCAAAAGAGAATCGCTTTTAAGATTTTATGCACAGCGAGGGATATCCATAATCTATGTGAACCAAATTGGCGGCCAGGATGAACTATTATTTGATGGCCAATCCTTAGCAATCGACACCAAAGGAACAGTTTGTGCACGAGCCCCCGCATTTAAAGAAG
This sequence comes from Legionella sp. PC997, assembly GCF_014109825.1. Lineage (NCBI taxonomy): Bacteria > Pseudomonadati > Pseudomonadota > Gammaproteobacteria > Legionellales > Legionellaceae > Legionella > Legionella sp. PC997. The sequence continues at coordinate 1,150,801 of NZ_CP059576.1, read as the reverse complement.
ATTTGTGTACCGTTGAGATCCAAGGAAACCACATTACAGGGGCAGTGGCTCCTCTTCTTGAGTTTGAGCCCTTAATCTATGACGCCTTAGTTTGTGGTACACGTGATTATGTCAATAAGAATCATTTCCCCGGAGTTCTAGTCGGACTCTCAGGAGGAATCGATTCGGCACTAACATTGACTATAGCAGTTGATGCGTTAGGAGCCGAGCGAGTTCATGCCGTACTTATGCCTTCGCGTTATACCGCGCAAATGAGTAATGAAGATGCATTAGTTCAAATAAAAAAATTGAATGTATCCCATTCCCTATTATCAATTGAACCCGCTTTTAATGCACTGCTAACCACACTTGAACCAGTATTTACAGGACTAGCCCCTGATACAACCGAAGAAAATATTCAAGCTCGTATTCGGGGTCTGCTAATTATGGCATTGTCAAATAAAATGGGGAAAATGGTACTCACAACCTCGAATAAAAGTGAATCCGCTGTAGGTTACGCTACATTATACGGAGACATGGCCGGTGGGTTTGCGGTACTCAAAGATGTACTTAAAACTCAAGTTTATGCACTTGCCAAATACCGGAATAGTCTTTCTGAAATCATTCCTGAACGCGTGATAACCCGACCCCCGTCCGCTGAATTAAGAGCGGATCAGACCGATCAGGACAGTTTGCCTGACTATGAGATATTAGATGCAATCATAGTTTCTTACATGGAACAGTACTTATCACCTACAGAAATCATTCAACAAGGGTATTCTGCAGAGACAGTAAACAAAGTGATTCATTTGATCAAACGCAATGAATATAAACGCCGTCAATCGGCACCTGGAATTAAAATAAGTCCCACTGCTTTTGGAAAGGACTGGCGTTATCCAATTACCAATGGGTTTTAAACGTGCCTCTCGATGTCAACCGAAACTCACAGTGGGAGATTTCCTGTAAGTGCATATAACGCTAAATTAAGAAGATTCTTTGTCGTAAACTCCGCAGAATGAAGTGGTTTGGGAATAATTTATCCAGTTTTTAATGACAAGTTCCTGGGTTGGGCTACGGCTCACGCCTTCACCCAGGTTACAAAACTAATTTCTTTATAATCGACTAGGAGACAAAAATTAACCATTTGTTAAAGTTTTTGATTCTTCCATGGTCGCTTGTTCCGCAGCAATTTTTCGTTGTTGCCAAAAATTTGGTAGCTTTGAAAGTGCTTTATACCTACTATCGTCTAACTTTTTTGACGTGTTTTCTGCAGGCGTCTCATTAGCAACTGCCTCTACAACTTCTTCCTTAGATAAATTAGGTTTTATGGTTGATTCTTTTTCAATTCGAGCCTTCATATGTTTTTCGAGCAGAGCAAATTCCTTTAAATTGATCTTGCCTTGACTGGAAGGTTCTTGTTGTTTTAGCTTACTTTTATTTTGCAATACTTGAGAAATCATATTATTCATTTCAACCATTTTTTCAGAAGAAATTGATTTATTAGTATTCAATTGCAACAAATAGGCTTTAAGCTGCAAAACATCTGCCTCTTTAAATTCTCCCTTCTGGTTACTTAACCAGAAATCCAGCTTAGGATGATCAGATAATGAAATTTTACTTGCATTTCCTAGACTATTTATCCACCAAAGGCTTACCTCTTCTTTTTCAGTACGTCGTAAAACGAATGTTGAAGTAATGCCTTGCTCTTTAAGATCTTCATTAGTTAATTCAAGCTTCGTTTTGGTATTTTTGGGATTAATGAGTAAATGAACTTTAGCAAGGTATTCTTTTCTTGCTGCAAGGCACTCTCGTTTAACTTGTTTTAAATGCACAGGGTTTAATTTTTCTATGTCCCGATTTTCAAGGGTGGCCAGCTTCTGAGCCAATTCTTCACCTGGAGTTAGAGGATAAACCTCTCCGGAGGAATCAACCAAAGAAAGATGCCATTGTGAATTTTTATAACTTAGAGTAAAAACAATCTTGTTTTGTTGCACCGATTGCTCTTTTGCAGTAGAAAGATTATTAAAGACCAGTACATCTTTAACTAATTGAATTGATGATAGAGTTATCGCTTCACGTTCTTCATTTAATCTATTTTTCTCTTCCAATGAGAGCTTATATTGGTTCATAAAGATATTAATTTCAGCTAATACTTCGTCTTTAAGTTCCATTATAAATTTAGGAAGTTGGCTGTCTTCAACGGGTTGATAGTCCGGCACGGCATCGATTAATTCAAGAAAGAGAAAATAGTTATAGGAGCTGTTTACATTCCATTCACCTTCACTAATCATGAGCTTTAATTCCAGCAATCGAGTATAAGCATCAGGAAAGTCTTTCATGACATTAATGGATTGTTCTATTTTTTCACCACGAGTTCTGGTGTGCTGATAAAACCAGCCGGTTACCCATGATTGTACCGGGCGCTGATAATTTTTTTCTGCTCTTCGAGCAATAGCGACTATTTTTTGGCGTCCTGCTTCGGACTCATTTGCAATGATCCCTACCACTTGTTCCACAAATTCTTTGGGTATTTTCAATGATTTTTTTTTTGGCATTTTTGAAACTCCTTTTCATGATGCAAAATTCATGATTACATTAATGTTAATTTTATACAAGTAGAAAATTATTATGCTAAATTGCTCGCATACGTATAGTCATGTTAATTTTTCTACATCGCACTAAGTTATAAAAATTGTTCGTTTTTAACCCACTCCATTAGCTGATGGCCTTAGACTTGCATTTTCAAAAAGATAAAATTGAATTCTCTAAAACCCGTTGCTCTACTGAATATCATGAGCATTGGTTTAAGCTTTGTTGGCATTGGCATCTACTTACGAAGAACTCTTAAATAAGAAATACCACTTGAAAGTATAGACTTTGTTCCAATTTTTGCCAAAAAGAGTTTCACTCTTAAATTTACAGTAGGTAATCTCAGGCAACCAGAATATTGCTAATAAATTTTACCGAAATTAAGCACACTTATATAATTAAAAAAGCACATTCATCATTCGTTTTTCAAAAAAATATGCGTGTCTAATACTTGCAAATTTAAAGTAACACGTTAACATGATTCGACAAAAAAAATAATAACAAAGGGATGTTATGAAATTTGCATTTTTTTCAGCTACTTTATTATCAAGTAGTATTGCTGTAGCTGCAGTACCAGTGAATGGATGGTATTCCAGCGTATTTGGTGGATATACCCACATCTCTGGAAATGTATCAAAACACCATTTGGGATTTCTATTTGATAACGTAGATTATGAAAGTGGTTTTAATGCTGGACTACGTTTAGGTTATCAAAGTAATCCAATTCGTTATGAATTAGAGTACACCTACTTACAAGCGAATACCCAAGACTTTGATGTTGACTTCATTGCTCAAACTGGAGTATCAGGGAATACCAATGCCAATGTTGGTATGGCAAATATTTATTATGATTTTGCTGATGTTATCTTACCCTCAATATCTCCGTTCCTAGGAGTGGGTATCGGATATGCTTATATTGAGACTTCTTTGGATAGTACAGGCCCCTTTGGTGCATACTCCTTTGGCGTCACGGAAGGAGCCTTTGCATATCAGGGGACTGCGGGGCTAACTTATAATTTTGCAGAAAACTGGGCATTAAATGCTTCCTATCGTTATTTAGCAACAGCCAGTAACGACGATTTTGGTAGAACTCTACAAGTTCACATGGGTAATGTAGGTATCGTTTATCGCTTTGACCAATGTACTTATAAGTAAAGTATCTTAAAAAAAATTAGGGGATAGATTAGTAATATGAGACATTATATCCTCTGTGAATCAAGACCCCTCGTCGTATACTATCTAAGGCGACGGGTCGTAAACAGCTCACATTAACCCTTACTTTTTTTAATACTGGAGGGGTGTTTTAGGATTTAGAATTTGTGGTTCCTGCCATAAAGTCATGAACAATACCATAACCAAAGGGCCTACGAATAAACCAAGAAGCCCTAAAGTTTCCACCCCGCCTAAAATTCCAAACAATACAGCTAAAAAAGGCAGCTCAATTGCACCACCGATTAAAACAGGTTTAACAAAATGATCTGCAACAAACATCACAAGGGTGCCCCAAACCAAAACTACAATTGCACCAATCATACTGCCAAAGGAAAAAAGAACCATTGCTACCGTAATAAATACTATTGGAACAACAAAGGGGATCATTGCTGCGAGTGCAGTGATAAATCCCACTAAGGTAGGTGCTGGGAAACCAACCAAACCATAGCAGACTCCCATTAAAATACCTACTCCAAGGCCCACTACTATCGTACCATTAACCGTAGCCCTAAGTGCTCTGGGTAGTCTATCTGCGTAACGAAACCATCTTTTCCCCAAGCAATATTCTCCTACTTGGTAAATTTGAGATAATAACTGGTCTCCATCACGATAAAAGAAAAACAAACTTAACAGCGTAAAGCCTACCTGGACGCTCCGATGAGCTAAACTTGCCCCTATTTGTTTTACATAATAGCTAGTTGGTGTAAGCGATAAATGAACATTAGACAATAAACTCTTAATCATTCCTGGTTTACCAATATGTTCATCCCAATATGCAACTAATTCAGTCCCCCAAAATGGAAAGTCTCTTAAAAAGCCAGGGGCAGCACCACCTTGGTGATTTATATCTTGCAGGAAATTAATGAATATTTGTAATTCCTTGATTAACAGCCCCAATAACCAGCTTAAAGGAAGTAAAAACAACAAACCGATTAAAGTAGTAAAAAGTAACGCGGATAAATTATTTTTATTTCCAAAAAACTTACACCATTTTTCGTACAAGGGGTAAGTAGCAATAACGATTATAGATGCCCATATTAATGATGGAATAAAACGATGAATAATAAATAAACTAAGGACTACAATACCAATAGTTAAACCCATACTAATGAGTTCTTTATGGTTCTCATTCATTAAGCAAAACTCCACACTAAAATTTGCATCAATATCCAGGCAGGCACTGCAGCTAATACATCATCCAGCATAATACCTAAACCACCACGTACTTTCTGATCAATATAATCAATAGGTTGGGGTTTCCAAATATCAAAAATACGAAACAAAATAAAACCACAGATCATCCATTTGACCCCGTGAGGTGCCATGAACATAGTTAATAAATAACCTACAACCTCATCCCAAACAATCCCTTTATAATCGTGTACCCCCAAATCCTGAGTAATCTTTTCACTTACCCATATTCCCAATAAAAAAGCAAGGAATGTACATAAAAGATAAACTACCCAATGAGTACCCATAAGCAATAAATACACCGGTATTGCAGCTAATGTGCCCCATGTACCCGGAGCAGTTGGCATTAAACCACTACCAAACCCGAAGGCAATAAAATATATAGGATCCTGAAAAACACTTTTTGCTAAATTTATTTGTTTCATTTCTTCTTCTCTTACTTAGCTAATCTTAAAAAGTTGGATCAAAATACAATAACTTACACTAGCCACTCCACGATGCTCTATTCATATCTTTGGCTAAAAATGTGAGTATCCTTTTGGTTTTAACTCATGGTATTGATGGTTTGCATCTTTCATTTTTAAACCTGGGCTCTCCTCAACTACTCCAATGGGGTAACAATGCAAATTAGCGTTCTTCAAATCATTTATCAATAAAGCTAAGTGATGTTCGGGTACGGTAAAACATAATTCATAATCATCACCGCCAGTCAATGCCATTTCAACTGCATTATCCTTCCAATATTTATTAAGCAAGGGATGTATTGGAATTGCATCTTTATTGAGGCATGCACCAACACCACTCGCGACACAGACATGGCTTAAATCCGCACTAAGCCCATCCGAAATATCTATAACTGCAGTTGCATAAGATCGTAAAAACTCAATTAAATCCACTCGAGGTTTAGGGTGGATTAATTTTTCCATTAATTCACCTTTATCTTGCTTTGATAGATGCTGATTTTCAAGAAATTTTACAGCTAAAGCAGCAGCACCCAACTCACCTGAAACCACGATAATGTCCCCAGGTTTTGCTCCCTTCCGTGATATTGCTTTTCCTTTGGGCGTGGTTCCAAAAATAGTAAGCGTTATCGATAAAGGACCTTGTGTGGTATCGCCACCTATTAAAGTCATATTAAATCGGTTTAAGGAGTCCTTTAGCCCTTGCGTAAATAAATTGAGCCATTGTTCATTGAGTTCAGGTAAGGTTAGAGCAAGAGTAATCCAACAAGGGGTTGCCGCCATAGCGGCCATATCGCTCACATTGACCATGACTGACCTGCATGCAATATCATAGGCATTCCATTGAGGGAGAAAATGTACTCCTGACACAAGCGTATCCGTGCTCACAAGTAAATCCATTTCCTGAGAAAGACGCACACAAGCAGCATCATCACCAATACCTAATAATACATCATCACGCTTATAATCTAGGGGTTTAAAAAAATGCTCAATAAGGGTGAACTCATCCATAGTTATGACTGATTTCGACTGAACGTACCTGTTGTGCCAAACTATTTAATACACCGTTAACATAACGATGTCCATCCTGAGATCCAAATTCTTTCGTCAGCGATATTGATTCATCAAGAACGACTTTGTATGGAATCTCCGGACAATGTAATAGTTCAAAAGAACCAATGCGCAATACAGTCAATTCAATTGGATTTAAGCCGGTAATATCTCTGTCAAGAAAAGGAGTAATACTTGCTTCCAAGGTTTCAACATGAGCTGGAACGCCATGTAAAATACGGCAAAAGTATTCTACGTCCACTTTATCCATATTGTTAACGATTCGAAATTGTGCTTCGATTTCATTTAAATCACTTCCAGACATTAACCATTGATAAAGAGCCTGAAGTGCTAATTTTCTGGCTTTTCTTTTACCGCTAATTGACTGCTTTTCCACCTTAACCTCATGAATTCTTAGTAACATCTATAAAACCTCTCTTTTAATTTTATTGAGAGAGCATAAAAATAGCGAATACTGAGTATTAAAAAATTTACCCTTTTTGGAGCCTGAGTGCCCCTAACAAGTAATATTTTTAACTACCCTAGTCTTTATTCATCTGGTCTATTGTTTGTCTGAAGTCACTTACGTCTTTAAAGCGCTTATACACCGACGCAAAACGAACGTAAGCTACATGATCCAAACTATATAATTCCTTCATGACCAATTCACCAATAATCTGGGAGTCAATTTCTCGCTCTCCTCGACGGCGAATTTCCTGTGTAATCGCAATAATTGATGCTTCTAAGGCATCAACACTGACGGGCCTTTTTTCCAAAGCGCGCAACATGCCGGAACGTAAATTATCAATATTAAACGGCTCACGCCTGCCATCACGTTTAACAATTAACGGCATGATTAATTCAGCTGTTTCAAACGTAGTAAACCGTTCGTGACATACAAGACACTCTCGTCTTCTACGCACTTGGGCGCCTTCAGCGACCAAGCGCGAGTCCACTACTTTAGTTTCTTCTGCGTGGCAAAAAGGGCAAAACATAATTATCCATAAACCGGAAACTCACGACACAAAAGCAATATTTGTTCTTTAACTTTTGCTATGGTCGCTTCATTGTTAATATCATCAAGAATATCCGCTATCCAATTGGACAAAAGCGTTATTTCTTTTTCTTTAAATCCTCTTGTTGTAACTGCTGGAGTTCCCAAACGTAAGCCACTCGTTACAAAAGGAGAGCGAGGATCATTAGGCACTGTGTTTTTGTTCACGGTAATATTTGCTTTATCTAAGGCTGAATCGGCATCTTTACCCGTAATATTTTTATCAATTAAATCCACTAATAATAAATGATTATCAGTGCCCCCTGAAACAATTTTATAACCGCGATTCATAAGTACTGAAGCCATAGTCTTAGCATTCACTAATACTTGTTGTTGATAAGTTTTAAATTCAGGCAATAAGGCCTCAGCAAAGGAAACCGCTTTGGCAGCAATCACGTGCATTAAGGGTCCCCCTTGATTGCCAGGGAAAACGGATGAATTTAATTTTTTCTCGATTTCCTCATTTGCACGACATAAAATCATCCCACCTCTTGGTCCTCTGAGTGTTTTATGAGTTGTGGTGGTTACTACATCAGCATAAGGAACAGGTGAGGGATAAAGACCTACAGCAATCAATCCAGCCACATGAGCAATGTCGGCCATTAAGAAAGCTCCGACCTTATCCGCTATAGTTCTGAACCATGCCCAATCAAGAACGCGAGAGTAAGCTGAAAACCCCGCAATGATTAATTTAGGTTTATGTTCGAGGGCTAAACTCTCTAATACATCATAATCGATTAAACCAGTATTCGCATCCACCCCATAAGGAATTGCTTCATAAAGCTTACCCGAAAAATTGACTTTGGAACCATGCGTTAAATGACCACCATGCGGTAATGCCATACCTAAAACAACATCGCCAGGAGCTAATAGAGCCATCATTACTGCCGCATTAGCCTGGGATCCAGAATGAGGTTGAACATTAACATAATCCGCTGAAAAAAGTTTTTTAGCGCGGGCTATTGCTAGCTCTTCAGCCACATCGACATACTCACATCCGCCATAATAACGTTTGCCCGGATATCCCTCAGCATATTTATTAGTTAACACAGAACCTTGAGCCTCCAGTACTCGGGGACTCACATAGTTTTCCGACGCAATAAGCTCTACATGCTCTTCTTGTCGGCGTTGCTCATCAACAATAGCCTGGAATAATTCATCATCAAAATGTTTTATAGTATAGCTTCGGTCAAACATGAGTAATCCTTGGGAAAATGGTTAAGGTCTAACGATGATGTCATTACGTACCTTTCTAACACCATCCACGCTCGCAGCAATAATCCCTGCTCTTTGCTTCAATCTTGGGGTAGCAACAAAACCACTGAGCTGCACTTCATCTTTAAAGGTTTTAACTTGCACGGCTAAACCCGTACGTCCTAAATGATTTACTAATGTTGCTTTCACTTTAGTAGTGGTAGTCGAACTATCCAAAAACTCTCCCGTACTCTCACTTCCAGGAGAAGCAACACATGCTATGATAAGTATAGATAAAAGTCCTACAAACAGTATTTTAAGTAAGTTACGCATCCTCAAAACCCCTAAAGGAAAAACGTCCTAAGACTACCACAAAATTTACCGGGATACGAATCGTGAATATAAATTGGAAATCATGCTGTAATTTTGATTTAAAAAAACGCATTTCCTGGGCTGGGACCAAACATACCCAGGTTGCGCAAACATAGATTCCCTTCCTAAAATTTTTCCATTATTCAGTAACTACAACCTTGGATCCCAATTCTGATGGGTGATGTTTCACCACCTGATTTTTCTTCTCATGTCCATGAGCAGTGCTCTTATTTGAATTGTTCACAACAACTTGTTTTGGATTCGGAATTTGTTTGTGAGTTTGTTGGTGATGGCCGTGCACTTTATTCTGACTCGGTGTGGCATTTATTTTTTGACCGCGATGGTAAGGAAGACGAGGCCGGTAGTCCTGTGGATGCTCATCGAAACCATAGATTTCAGCTCGGGGAGGAACAGTGTGATAATAACCCGCATCATAATATTCCGGGTCGGACATCTCACACGAAGTCAAAAAAGGGACTAACAAAAGAAAAGGGATTAAACGCTTCATGAACAACTCCTGGAACACAAATAAAAAGGGAAGGTGCACTTGCATGCAACTTCCCTATCATCAAATAAGCTATTGCTTATTTTTAGAAATTACTTATTTTTTTGCCGTAATCTCAACTTTATCGCCTTTAATACCTTTGTTCAGGTAATTAACGATACGTACAGTGCTATTTACATTAGTCCAACCGGAGTAAATAGTACCATAAGGAGATTGGATCAACAGGTTCATACCAGAATGGCAGTAACCGTAGTAGTACAAGCTAATGTAATGAGGTGCATCATAGTAAAATATGGTGAATGGATCTAAAGGAGCACCATCATCAAAAGAACCGTAGACGCGAACATTATCAACACTGTTATTGATGATTTCAATTTCACAATAACCAGGATACATCATTGATTTACCAGCAGGTTTATTTTTGTCAGCTTCAGTAGCTTTAGGATGCAAATGTGCGTTTGCAGCCAAAGCTTGACCGATCAAGCTAAAACAAAGAGCAAATAACAAGGACTTCAACTTCATGGTTTCTCCTTCGTTTAATGAAAGCAGCATAGTAGCAAAGTGTTGTATTTAGTCAATAGGATATTTTTATAACCATGAAATAAATAAAATTGAAACTTATAAGCACAATATAGGGTAATAATATTCATCTTTCATGGTATAGTTGGCGGGTTTCAAAATTATCGTTTTTTTTAAGCATTTAGGGGAGTATTAATGAAAAAGCGAATGATCATAATGGGAGTCGCCTTAGTGATTGTTTTCGGTGGGATCATTGCTTTTAACCTGATCAAATCAATTTTGATTAAGCGTTTTTTTGCAAGCTACCAACCACCTGCTGTTTCTGTCGCCTCAGCTGTTGCCAAGTCAGTAAACTGGCAGCCAACCATTAATGCCGTAGGGAATTTTGTTGCATTTAACGGAGTCGATGTAAGCGCCCAAGCTTCAGGAAATGTGGTAAAAATTGATTTTGAATCAGGACAATATGTTGATAAAGATGCCCCCTTAATTACTATTGATGATAGTGTGGATCAAGCGTTATTAAAATTTAATCAAGCAGAATTAACCCTGAAAACGCTCAGTTATAAACGTCAATATGACTTGTTCAAACGTGGTGCAGCTCCTATTTCCAGTGTTGATGAAGCTAAAGCAAATCTCGATCAAGCCCAAGCAAAACTTGATCAAACGCAAGCACAGATTAAGCAAAAGCACATTACCGCACCCTTTGCGGGTAAATTAGGTATACGACAAGTAAACCTAGGCCAATTTATCAGCCCGGGACAAACTACAATTGTTTCCTTACAATCACTTGACCCCTTGTATTTGGAGTTTTATCTCCCCGAACAAATGTATAAACGTATTCAACCTAACCAAACTATTACGTTTTCCGTAGAAGGATTTCCTAATGCTCTTTTTGAGGCCAAAGTTACTGCAATAAACTCTAAAGTGGATCTCAACACACACAATATGTTAGTACAAGGTACCCTTGCTAATTGCCCTACCGCAGCAGTTAAAGATCCTGAACACTCTCCTTTAGTCGAAACCCGAAAAGAATCCATGGGCAATAAACGAATTGTTACGTGCAATTCTGATCTAAATAGCAAAAATAAAATTCATAGTTTTACCTTTGTGCCGGGTATGTTTGCTTCAATTGAAATAAGCCAACCGCCTGAGCCTAATACCGTGATTGTTCCTTCAACCGCTATATCATACAGTCTCTACGGTAACGCAGTGTACATCATTGAAAAAAATGCGGAAGGAAAGAAAAATGAAGATGGTTCTGACCTACTCACGGTCAAACGTGTTTTTGTTTCAACCGGAGAACAACGAGGAAATTATACGGTAATCAAAAAAGGAGTTAAGCCAGGACAATTGGTCGTAAGCGCCGGAGAAATAAAATTACAAAATGGCACGCCTGTTGTAATCAATAATGATGTCAAACTAAATGAAATCAGTAATCCGGATATATTGGGACAATAAACTAATTGAATCATAGTAACCTGGGTCAAATAAACCCAGGTTAATTTTAATATAGGCATATCATACCTATTACAAAAATTTAATCAGGAACACGTTATGAAGTTTACCGATCTTTTTATCAAACGGCCCGTACTTGCCATGGTAATTAGTTTGCTCATTCTGCTTTTTGGTATCAACTCGATCTATAAGATGCAAATTCGTCAGTACCCCCGCATGGACAATACAGTTATTACCATTATGACAGGATATCCTGGTGCAGATGCAGATCTTATTGCCGGATTCATTACTTCACCTTTAGAAAAAGCTGTAGCCAGTGCAGAGGGAATTGACTATATGACCTCTTCCAGTACTCAAGGCTTAAGTACCATCACTCTCAATATTAAATTAAACTTTGATCCGCAAGTGGCTTTTACTGATGTGATGAGTAAAGTCCAACAAACATTAAACCAATTGCCCAAAGAATCTCAACAACCCGTTATATTGAAAACTTCCGATAGTTCAACAGCACTGATGTATATCAGCTTAGACAGTACGGAAATGACACCCCAGCAAATTACTGATTATGCCACTCGTGTTGTCCAACCCCAATTGCAAACAGTAGATGGTGTAGCTAAAGCAGAGATTTTGGGCGGTGCTACCTACTCCATGCGAATATTTCTTGATCCCGTTAAAATGGCCGCATTAGGGGTTTCTCCCTCAGATGTCTCTATGGTACTTGCCAAAAATAATTTCCTCACTGCAGCAGGAAATACAAAAAGTGAATACGTTGCGATCAGCATTACTGCAAAAACCGATCTTAATGACACAACTCAATTTAGTAATTTAATTGTTAAAAGTGATAAAGGATCCATAGTTCGCTTACGCGATGTTGGCACTATTGAATTAGGTTCACAGGATTATGACACCTCAGTAACATTCAATGGCAAAAAAGCAGTATTCATATCTATAACTCCCACTCCAACTGCGAACCCCCTGACCGTAATCAGTGATGTGAGAAAAATACTTCCTTCGGTTATCAGAGAATTTCCGCCCTCCTTAACAGGAACAATAGTTTATGATGCAACTGCATTTATTCGAGCCTCCTTGGATGAAGTAACCCATACCATTATTGAAGCAGGTTTGATTGTTATCGTAGTGATTTTTTTATTCTTAGGTTCCTTCCGTTCGGTACTGATTCCTGTGGTAACCATTCCCCTTTCATTAATAGGTGTATGTACCTTGATGCTTATTTTAGGATACAGTATCAATTTGCTGACCTTACTCGCTTTTGTACTCGCCATTGGTTTGGTAGTGGATGATGCCATTGTGGTCGTAGAAAACGTCCATCGACATATCGAAGAAGGAAAAACTCCTTTTGACGCTGCCTTGATTGGGGCTCGAGAAATAGCTACTCCAGTTATTGCAATGACTATAACCTTGGCAGCGGTTTATGCACCTATCGGTTTCATGGGGGGGTTAACAGGTGCTTTATTCAAAGAATTCGCTTTTACTTTAGCGAGTGCAGTAATCATTTCCGGAGTTATCGCCTTAACTCTTTCTCCTATGATGTGTTCAAGGGTTTTGTCTAAAGACATTAGTAGTGGCAAATTTGTTAATTTTCTTGATACTTTTTTCAATAAACTAAAAGTAAGATATCAAAATGCATTACACAGTTTGCTGTACACTCGGGTAATTATGTTGTTTTTTGCGGCAATTGTTATACTTATGCTGCCTTATCTCTATACCCATACTTCCGCTGAAACAGCCCCTGATGAAGACCAGGGCTTCTTCTTTGTCATGGCCATGATCCCTCAATATGCGACACTTAATTATATAGAAGCCTTCACCAAACCATTTGATGATATTTATAAAAGTTTCCCTGAAACAGAAAATTATTTTACCGTGAACAACAGCAGTCAAACCATCTCAGGGATGGTATTGAAACCATGGAATCAACGTAGTCAAAGCCAGTTTGCTTTAAAACAACCATTGCAAGATAAATTATCAAAGATTGCAGGCTTAAATGCTTTTGCAATTGTCCCTCCCCCCCTTCCAGGCGGCGGAGGGGGTACGCCAGTGCAATTCGTTATTAAAACAACAAATGACTTTCAGAGCTTGTTAGATGTCTCCGATAAGCTTACCGAAAAAGCCAAAAAAAGTGGCTTATTTATTTACATCGATAATTCACTGAAATTCAATAAACCGCAAATTGTATTGGATATTAATCGCTCTAAGGCTTCAGAAATGGGATTAGATATGCAGGCTGTAGGAAGCAGCTTAACCAGTGCTTTATCAGGCAGTTATGTGAATTATTTTAATTTAGAAGGCCGCAGTTATCAGGTAATACCCCAATTAAACCGCTCGTTTCGTATGACTCCTGAGCAATTGGGGCAAATATATGTGAAAACCATAAACGGTACCATGGTACCCCTTTCAACGGTAGTCACTGCCAAAGAACAAACTGCACCTAATGCAGCAACACATTTCCAACAAATGAATTCTGCGACCATTCAAGCAGTAATGATGCCTGGAAAAACCTTAGGCGAAGGCCTCGCATTTTTACAAGATGCGGCCAATGATACTTTACCTAAAGGCTTTTCTTTTGATTATGGTGGTGAATCGAGACAATTTATTCAAGAAGGAAGCGCTTTACTTTTTGCATTCGTTTTTGCAATCATCATTATCTTTTTGGTACTTTCAGCTCAATATGAAAGTTTTCGTGATCCGCTCATTGTTTTAATCAGCGTACCCATGTCGATCTGCGGAGCTTTAATTCCCTTGAATTTGGGTCAGGCAAGTCTCAACATTTACACTCAGGTTGGTTTGATTACTCTAATCGGATTAATCTCCAAACATGGAATTTTGATCGTTGATTTTGCCAACCATTTACAGCGCGAAAAAAATCTTGATAGACGAGCTGCAGTGGAAGAGGCTGCGGGAATTAGGTTAAGACCTATTCTCATGACTACTGCTGCTATGGTATTTGGTGTATTACCTCTCTTGTTTGCTAGTGGTGCCGGAGCAGTAAGCCGTTTTGATATAGGGCTGGTTATCGCTACAGGTCTGTTAATCGGAACGGGGTTCACCCTGTTTGTAGTCCCTACCCTATATACTTACATTGCGGAAGATCATCGCTCCAAGAAATCTGAACCCCAGTTTGATGAAGCAAAAATTCCAGATGTTCAATTGCCCTCTCATAATCATCAACATCCCTAACCAAGTCTAGCCTGGGTGATGCGCAGTGAACCAAGGAGTTCGATCTAATTGATCCCGGGTTTTGCTGCGCTTCAACTAAGCTCCAAACCTACAATTATAAATTTCCAATCGAAAATTATTGCTCACCGTATTAACTCAACTTATGGTTGATTTTGTGATAACATTTCGTCTTTTTATCAGTACAGGTTTAATCATGGATAAAATCTATTCCCCTGAAGCAATTGAAAAAGCATGCTATACAAATTGGGAAACTCATCACTATTTCCAACCTCATGGTGATGGTAAAAAATATTGTATTATGCTTCCTCCTCCCAATGTCACAGGCAGTCTGCATATGGGGCATGGTTTTCAGCATACGATTATGGATGCATTAACCCGCTATCATCGGATGCTAGGCCATAAGACTTTATGGCAACCTGGTACTGACCATGCGGGCATTTCTACCCAACTCGTGGTTGAGCGTCAACTTGAGGCCGCTGGAACTTCTAGAAAAGATCTTACCCGCGAACAGTTTTTAGAACGCGTTTGGCAATGGAAGAATGAATCTGGAAATACTATCACCCAGCAAATGCGACGTTTGGGTGCTTCAGTAGACTGGAGTCGTGAACGATTTACTATGGATGAAGGATTATCCGCCGCAGTACAAAAAGTATTCGTACAACTTTATGATGAAGGTTTAATTTATCGTGGAACCCGTTTAGTGAATTGGGATCCTAAATTAGGTACAGCAGTATCTGATCTCGAAGTGCTTTCCGAAGAAGAAGATGGTTTTCTCTGGCACATCCGCTACCCAGTCGTAAACTCAACTGAATCTCTTATTGTTGCTACCACCCGACCTGAAACGATGTTAGGGGATACTGCAGTTGCGATACACCCCGAAGACTCGCGTTTTAAACATCTTATTGGACAAGAGGTACATCTTCCACTTTGTGATCGAACCATTCCAATTATCGCGGATGAATATGTCGATAAGGAATTTGGCAGTGGCTGCGTTAAAATTACCCCAGCTCATGACTTTAATGATCATGAAGTTGGTAAACGTCATCAACTCCCCGTTATTAGCATCTTAACTAAAAAAGCATCTATTAATAAAAATGCCCCTTTGAAATATCAAGGCATGGATCGGTTTGTGGCTCGAGAACAAATTATTAAAGATCTGGATGCCGAGGGTTTATTAGTTAAAACCGAACCCCATAAATTAAAAGTACCTCGTGGTGAAAAATCAAATGTCATTATAGAACCCCTACTAACTGATCAATGGTATGTCAAAACTCAACCTCTCGCTGAGCCCGCAATTGCTGCAGTGAAAAATGGCGAAATTCGCTTTATTCCTGAAAACTGGAGCAAAACCTATTTTCAATGGATGGATAATATTGAGGATTGGTGTATTAGCCGCCAATTATGGTGGGGACACCGAATACCCGCCTGGTATGACAGTAATGGCAATGTCTACGTAGGATACAGCGAAAATGATGTTCGCTTTAAATATAAAATTAAAGACTCAACTGTGTTGAAGCAAGATGAAGACGTTTTAGATACTTGGTTTTCATCGGCACTTTGGCCCTTTTCAACTTTGGGTTGGCCTGAACGTACTCCCGAATTAGAACAGTTCTACCCTACCTCGGTTCTGGTTACTGGTTTTGATATTATCTTTTTCTGGGTAGCTCGAATGATTATGATGGGGCTAAAATTTACCGGAAAGATTCCTTTCAAAGAGGTTTTTATTACCGGCTTAATTCGAGACAGTGAAGGACATAAAATGTCTAAATCAAAAGGGAATGTGCTTGATCCCCTAGACATTGTTGATGGAATTGATCTGGATTCGCTTATTGCAAAACGAACCTCTAATTTAATGCTGCAATCTGTTCGGGACAACATCATAAAAAACACCCGTAAAGAATTCCCTGAAGGAATTAGCTCCTATGGAACAGATGCTCTTCGTTTTACTTATTGCTCTCTGGCATCCACCGGCCGAAACGTACGCTTTGATATAGGCCGAGTTGAAGGTTATCGTAATTTTTGTAACAAATTATGGAATGCCGCACGGTATGTATTGCTCAATACTGCTGAAGAACAAATAGATTTCGATGACGGAGCATTTCAATATACCCCAGCAGACCAGTGGATTTTATCACGATTGCAACACACCATCAGTAAAGTACATCATTATTTCGAAACCTATCGATTTGACTTGTTATCCAACACAATGTACGAATTTGTCTGGCATGAATACTGTGACTGGTATCTTGAATTATCTAAACCTATCCTACAAGATGAGCACGCATTGAGTGCTTTGAAACGAGGTACTCGTAAGACTTTAATTCATGTACTCGATCAGATTCTCAAAATGTTGCATCCTCTAATGCCATTCATTACAGAAGAAATCTGGCAACGTACTACAAAGTTAACCATTGATAACGGTTCAAGCATTATGATCAGTGCTTATCCTCAAGTAAACCCTGAATTCATTAATGATACCATTGAAGAGGAATTAGAATGGTTAAAAGCAGCCATTCAAGCGATACGCACCATCCGGAGTGAAATGTCCATTTCGCCGGCTAAGCTTATTCCGCTTTATATTCGGAATATTACACCCATACTTAAAGACAGAGTGGAAAAATATCAACATACCTTAAAGGCATTGAGTAAATTAAGCCAGATCCATTATTTGGAGGCAGATGAAAAAATTCCCGTTTCAGCTACTGCTGTGCTGGGAGAAATTGAATTACTCATTCCCATGGCTGATTTAATTGATAAAGAAGCGGAACTAACTCGTTTATCCAGAGAGTTGGCCAAATTAGAGAAGGATATCAATCTTGCTGAAGGTAAATTAAATAATCCTAAATTTACGGATAAAGCACCTGCGGAAATTATTGCTAAAGAACGTGAAAAATTAACGCAAGCACAACAAACCAAAGAAAAGCTCCTGCAACATAAAATCAGAGTTGAGTCATTGTAATAAACTGCAGCGTTTTTAATGGGGTGCAGATCCAAGGATCGAAACCCCAGGTTTCGTTCCACTGCCCCCCAGGTCCTAAAAAATTAGGAAATTGAATTGCTTCCTTTTCCAACCACTCTATGGTTAATCCACCAAGCAAGAAATAAGGTAGATAAAATTCCCAAATAAACGCCTATATTGTTCCAACTGGGCCCTACCAATTGCAAAGCATCAGGACTTTGAAAAATGGAAAAGGGAATTGCAAGCAGGACGTCCATAATAGCAGAGCCCGCAACTAAACCACAGGCAATGAGCGTTCCTTTTTGTTTACGAATCATCGCTTCTTCTTTTACAGGCATTGAACGCTGTAAACGCTTTTTAACAAACAATGCAATCATTCCCCCAATAAACAATGGAAAGGATGAAGAAAGTGGCAAATACATTCCTATAGCAACGCCTAAAATGGATAAATTTAAATAGCGGCGCAACTGAAAAAAATGATTAAGAAATATAATAATCAAAATAATTGCCGAGCCAATAAACATCATGGTCCATGGTAGTGAATTTCTGAAAACAGCTTCTGTAATGGCTGCCATCAAAGCCGCCGTAGGAGCAGGCAACGATTGATTAATATCCATCCCTGCGTGAGGCATGACCCCTGCAATCCCATATACATTAAATAATAATTGCATCACTGGTGGGATAACCAAAGAAGAAATCACCACGCCCAACAACAGCATCAATTGTTGTTTCCATGGAGTTGCACCAACCAACTGCCCCACTTTAAGATCTTGGGTATTATCGTTGGCAATTGCCGCAATACCAGTTACTACTGCGCCTATCATAATTGTAATTGCCTCGGCAGCCTTAATTTGTTCGGGCTTTAGAGGTAAGGGTAAAAAATGATCCACCGCGACCAATAATAACCAAGCAGCAAAAAGCATTCCCGAGATAACGACAGAGCTTCCCGGGCTTGCTGTGACACCAACCATACCAGAAAAATAGGCGGTAATAACTGAAAAAATAAATCCGATAATCAAGACGTAAAGAACGGCAATGAAAATTAGGGTTGGAGAGTATTCGTTATCCAATCCTACTGAATGTAAAGGGAGAACCAGCTGGAAAAAGAGAAAAAGAATTGCAGCTAATGCACCTATAGCTATTAAAATATAATGTAATGGAATATCTTTATCCGTACGTGGCACCTGCGCCGCAATACCTTTATACGTATATGTTTTCAGGGAAGTCTGAATACTTCTAGAAAGGGGTTTAACTAATTTTAAAAAAGTCCACATCCCAGCAAACAACATTGCACCTATTCCCAGATAACGCATTTCGCTATTCCATAACAGGGATGCGGCTTGTTCCGCAGGATGCTGATTTAGAAATTCTGGATAAAATTGACTGACAATAGGTAATGCAATGAGCCAGGAAATCACTGCGCCTAAAAAGATACTGATTGCCATATCATGACCAACCAGATAACCAGCACCTATCATTGTTGCAGAAAAACCTGCGCCTAAACCAAATAGTGAACGTTTTACTACAAACCAATAATTCCAACTGTTAGCAATGACTTTAAATCCAGTTTGGAGTAACTCAATAGTCGCGCCTATCCCCCCACCGATTAATATATCTATTAGGCCAGTTTTTTCGGCGGATGATTTTAAAACTTCGGCAATTGCCCGGCCTTCCGGAAATTTCAATGAAGGATCATGGACTAAAATACGTCGTAAGGGAATAGAGAATAATACACCTAGAATTCCACCGCATACTGCAATGAAAAAATTGGTCATGTAATCAAAATGATTCCAAAAACCAATAATTATTAACGCGGGAATGGTGTAAACAATCCCACCTGCAACAGCCTCACCTGCCGAAGCCGCAGTTTGCACTGCGTTATTTTCTAGAATGGTAGAGTTTTTAAAAAAACGTAAGACCCCCATAGAAATAATTGCAGCGGGTATTGATGCTGAAGTTAAAATTCCAAGTTTTAAGGCAAGATACGCATTGGACATCGCCAACAATACAGTGAGTATGATCGCGAGAAACACCACTCGGATAGTAAGTTCAGCTACCTTTTTATCGGCAGCTATAAAAGGAGTATCAGCCATTAATGACCCCAAACACTATGCTTTACTTCAGGAATTAGTAAAGAAGAAATCTGGGATAAAGGTATGTTTACTGTTTGCGGACCATAAACATAGGCTGCTACCTGATATGTATCAAAGATAATATCTATGCCATTTTTTGAAAAAGACCAAATCTTATAATTTTTGTCTATAGGCTTAGTGCCTTCTTCGAGCCATTTTTTGTCTGAAATATTTTTCTCAGCGATTTTTTTACTGCAGAAACTTGCTATAGGTTTTAAATAATCTGTCTCAGGTCGAAATAAGTCCGCTAACTGAACTTGGCTACCATGGATAAAATTCAACACAGCTACAGTGTTTGAAGGATGTGCAGCTCCTCGATGATTAATTGAAATATTAAAAGCAACGCTCAAGGCCTCCTTTGTTTTGTAAGGCAAAGAGTAGGTGACATTTAAACCGGATTTTCCGGGTGCGTCTAAAGGCACATCGGCATCAGCTGAAAGTTCTTTAAAAAAACTCGTTTTGGTTTTATCGATGAAGTCTTGTACTACTGCATTAATCCGTGGATCGGTAAATCCCTGAGGATATTTAACATCAATAATATATGCGGGAGTTTCTTTTTTAATTGATATCGGATTTACTGCCCAAACAGTAAACGAGCTTACAATAATACCTAAAGAAATAATGGTTTTTAGTGGTTTTAACATAAAGTATTCCTAGTAATTATCTGATGTAGAAACCCATTCCCCTGCAATCATCATATGATGGGATAAAGGATAGGCAAAGTAATAACATAAAGCCGCACTGTCATTAACAGACCACAATAACAAGTCAGCTTTCATGCCCGCAGCAATTGTTCCAAGTTCCTTTTGCAATCCTAATGCTCTTGCCGCTTGACGGGTAACCGCTGCTAAAGCCTCAGGAACCGTCAATGAAAAGAATTGACAGGCCATACTCATCATTAAACGTAATGAAGTAGTTGGTGAAGAGCCTGGATTACAATCGGTGGCAACAGCCATACCAACCCCTGCTCGTCTCAGAAGTTCTACTGGAGGTTTTTGTTTTTCGCGCAAAAAGTAATAAGCGCCAGGAAGTAAAACAGCAACCGTGTTGGCTTCTGCCATAGCAGATGCCCCTTGCTCATTGAGAAATTCCAAATGATCACAAGACAAAGCACCAAATTCTGCTGCAAGCTCGCTTGCCCCGAGGTTGGATAATTGCTCAGCATGACATTTTAAAGGGAGATTTAAATCACGTGCAGCTGTAAAAACTTGTTCTGTTTGCTTCAGAGAAAATGCAATGGACTCACAAAATACATCCACTGCATCTACCAAATTCTCTTCACACAATGCAGGCAGCATTTCATGGCAAAGAACATCAATATACGCTTGGCTGTTTCCTTGAAACTCAGGACCTATTGCATGCGCTCCAAGGAAGGTTTTTCTAACTCTTAAGCCAGTTAGATCTCCTAAACGTTTAGCTACTCGCAGCATTTTCAACTCATTTGCCAGATCAAGGCCATAACCTGACTTTATCTCAACTGTAGTCACTCCATCAGCGCGTAAAGCAAGAATTCTGGGGAGAGATTGTTGGAGCAATTCCTCTTCAGAGGCTTCTCGAGTGTGGCGTACTGTAGATAAAATCCCTCCTCCCGCCTTAGCAATTTCAGCATAACTCACTCCTGCCAGTTTCATTTGAAACTCAGCATACCTATTTCCTGCATAAACCAAATGAGTATGACAATCAATAAGCCCTGGGGTAATCAATTTCCCCTGACATTCTTCTTTGTGTTGCGCTTCGTAAAATTGTTTTGGCAATTGGGCTTGCAACCCACACCAGACAATAAGACCGTCTTTAATCGCAATAGCTTGCTGGGTTAATTGATTTCCCTGAGCATCAATGGTCGTTGCATTTAATAATAATTTGTCGCAGGCAGCCATTAATGATCCCAATGTTGAACTTGATGAGGAGGTTTAAGCCAGGCTTTATGATGCTTAGTATCATAAATATCCCATTCTTTAGAGGCATAAGTTTTTTTGTCTACATCCAACAAAAGCCAAGTCAAAAATTCGGCAACGGTATCTGGGGAAATCAGTCGATTTTCATCTTTTAAGCGTTGATAAAAATTAATTCGCTCATAATCAGGATTTTGTTCACTTCGCGCAATAACTTGCATTTTTGTATCAATTATTCCTGGCATCACGCTGGCGAAGGCGATTGAATCACATTCCAGTTGCCAACACTTTGTTAGCATCGATAAAGCGGCTTTAGAGACGCAATATGCAGCCCAGCCTCTTATCGCGAAATAAGCAGCTCCGGAACCAATATTCAAAACACGGCCATGAGTCAATTTATCGTAAATCATTTGTGGAAGAAAAAGAGCGGCATTCAAGTTGGTATTTAAAGCTTGATTCCAGTCTTCAGAATGAATTTCCTTGATAGGTACCAAGGGATTTAAGGTTCCTGCATTGTTAACAAGCGCATTAATTTGCTCAATATCCTGTAAACGTTTTTTTATAAACTCAAGACCTTCACGTGTGGATACATCAGCGCATATATATTGGATGTTTTCAGAAAAGGCTGCTGTTTCTTGCAATGCCTTCTCTCTTCTACCTACAACTAAGATTGATTGTTCTCGTTTTGCCAAAGAAAAGGCTAATGATCTTCCTATCCCACTTCCTCCACCGGTAATAACAATCACAATATCCTCTTACACTTTTTTATTTTACATGCGAGAAATAATACCAGACATTGAATAAAGTTGGCATAATTTTATGCGCATGATTGAGTTATCAATAAAAATGAAAGAAGAATCTAAATTTTTAGAGGGAATTTAATGGAACTTCGTTTAACGATGTTTCAAGATGTTCATTTATCTTTATAATTAATTTGGATTCTAGACCTTTAAGCCCTAGCTCCGTATCCACTAGAACATTATAATGACTCCAATATATCAATTTCCTATTTCAAGGCCATGCATAAAGATACCCAGCACGCCCTACATATTATCAAAACAAATTTGGATTTCTTTTGTGCTCCTTTTTTTAATCAAAAAGAATTTCAACGTTGGACTTTGAGTTCCGGACAAGAACAGAATATTAGAAATCTGACTGATTCCTTGATAATCCCTTTAACTAATCCTACTTCATATATAGCCGAGTTTATTGACGCATTAATCGGGAAATCGCTTGAACCCAAAGATACTTCGTGTTTACGTTGCGGCGAAGAACAACGCCTTATTGATTTATTGGAAAAAAACTGGTCTTTAAGACGCTCCATCCTGATGGTTGGTAAAAATCCTGCAATTCAAAAATGGAACCATGACCATCCGCAATTAATAAACAAAACAAAAAAATTTTTTACTATATATGAAGCTGTAAACGCAATTGAAGAAAAAATCAAAAAACTTGACCCCCAATTTAAGGAAGATGTTGAATATTCATTAACTTCTTTATCTTTAATAAAACAAGAGCTTTATCATTTTATTAATGCACAAAACAAATATGAAGAAGCTGATTTTCAACGACAATGCTTTAAATTGATTCAACAAGCGAAACAAGATTTAAGGAAACGATGGGGGGGTAATCGAGAATTCAGCCCTATTCTCTTCTTAATTTATGAAGTTTCTCATTCTGTTTTTTCCACAGGTAATCCCTATTCCTTTTTCAACGATCATTCCAGTATTATCAACTCATTGAGACAATTAGAGACAACCCTGGCTCTTCTATAGTACAGAAAAGGTCTTATATTTTTCATCCATTTTATTTTGCACTGGTAATTCTATATCCAATTCTTTATGCAATTGCTCGATGGACTGAATAAACTTCCAGTCGTCATTACTCAATGAATTCTTCGAATTAAAAAAATGAGTTCCAGTTGATGATTTAGAGAAATCGAGCTTATAAAATAAGTAAAGCGTTCCTTGGTTCCCCTTTTTTTGCTCTTGCTCCAGGTAACCTTGAACCAGCCTTGTATAACGTGGCTTCCAATAAGATGTGGTCATCCAAGAATGAATAATTTCAGCGGCCATAACTAAAAATGGCTCCGTTTTAGAAAGTACATAATTTTGTTGAATTAAACAGCGAATTAAATGAGGTATGAGTTCCAAATTCTCATTCTTTGCCGCCTCTAAAAATAATTGAATAAAGAATTGATACCAACGATCTTTATCTTTAGAAATATCCCCCTCTCCTAATCTCAAACTCGACATAAGGTCGTTTAAGGCCTCATAGGAATCTAATTTAAAGGAAGTAAGATAATAATGGATCGCTGGTTCCTCATCATTTAGAGACAAAGTTCCTCTATATTGATGACACCCAGAATAAATTCTAGCTAAATAATGAACCGCCTGTTTATTTCTGTGGGTGAGGGCCTGTTGTAGATACTCTAGTCCGTTTTGAAAAGTTATCTCATCTGCCTGCAATCCTGTATGAAGTACACCTAAACAAAAAAGAGTTATTGAGATTATATCCGCTGAGTTGGTATAAGAAAGCGTAGATAGCAAACGTTTCACGATCTCTGCCTTGGTTTCATCATCTACACATAATGAACAATCTAGGATGGTGTGATTTTGCTGATGGGTATTCACGTATGCCATGTGCATGGCTATTCTCCACAGGTTTTTCATTTCCTGAATAGATTGATACGGTTGAGGCGTGAAGAACTCCATATTTGAACACCAATTGCAGCTAAAACAGAGCATTCTAACTTAATCATCTATTTTATTCCATTTCGACCGAATCACATTTATTTTTTAATCCAATATATCAAGAATAAACCTACCTGTACTAATATTGGCCATTTTTTGATATAATTATATTTAAATCAGGTCATTTTTAAAGCTGGTGGATATGTTCTCGAAAGATAAATTAATCAAATCGCTAGAAAACTTTGAGTCAGAAGGCATTCAAGACAAATCGGGTGGACATACCGCTGGGGTTTACAAAAAAAAGCCAAAAAACACTGAAAAAATTAGTGCACGTAATAAAAAAATTTGGTTCGTTAAACAAGCCTATTCTCCAGATGAGCCCTTAGAACTGGAAGTAATTTCAGGTGAAGTTTATCGATTCTGGATTGGAAACACACAACCAAAAACTCGATTAGTAACTGACAAATTAGGGAACCGTTATGTAGCCTCCGAAGGCGTTCCTGGTTTCACAACCTTTAAATCTATAATGGAAAAAGGATTAGAGCCTACAGACTATAAGACTTTTGCACGGATTCTCGTTAGTGCTTTGGTTCTTGCTGAAACAGATCTAAAATCAGATAACATTGGTACAAATTTAAATGCCAGAAGCGTTAAAATTGATCATGACTCTTCTTTGTGGCCATTTGTTATAAAAATAATGTCTTTTGAAAATGATGTGAATCAAATCAATTTTAGTTTCGAGGATCTCGACGATATTTTATCCCCCAAAGTATTCCATCCCGTTATCTGGGCAGGAGGTCTGAAAAAAGAAATAAAAGATAAGCTCAAAAAAAATGAATTATTTAAACAAGAAATATATCTTCAAATCTTAAGAATACTTGTTTATCCACCAGAAACACTGGATATGATCCAAGAAGTGAATGCCCCAGCAGATCTTGAATTAAAAGATGAGATTCACAGCTTCTTTCAGGAGCGTATAAGCGTACTAAAAACTGAGGCTTTGAAAAGCAAAGAATTTAGAAAATTCGTACTAAATTTAAACATGGATACCTGCGAGGAAGATTTCAAAGCAGAATTGAAAGAATATTTTTCTGATAATAAAGCCTATGAGGGGACAGATACATCTCATTCTTTTAATGATTCCCTTTTTAAAATAAAGGCCGAAGTACAAACAGCCCAAGCAAAAGAATTTAAAGATATTTTCATTTTAAAAGAAAAATTAAAGTTAAACGCACAAAATCCTGAGCATCTAAAATATTGGCAAGAAAAAGTATTAGCAGATGGAGGAACAAAAATCCAATATGGGGATTTGACTTATAAGGTTCCTATGAGGATAGCCCAAATGATGAAGCTTAATACTGGTTCATTTTCTTCCTATAAGGATTTCAAAGATGAAATCGATAGAATTAGAACAGTTCATGGCTTTGCTTTATTTTCGATATTTACGGGAATTAAAAATAAATTAGTGCGAGATAAAACAACCCAAATCTTATACGAAGCCGAAAATATAGAAGAAGTTAATCTAGACGACGATCCGGGCATGCCTTCCAGTGATGTAGTAATAATCCAAAAGTACTAGGAAACTAAAAAACTTTATAACTCACCTCTGGAGCAATTTAAAAATCCATATGCAATAATTACTGCTGACGTAAGTAGTTTACTCTGTAAAATAACCCCGGAGGTCTTATGTCTCAATTAAGCACATTACTTGGTAAATCAGCGGAACAATTCCCTGAAAATATTGCCTTGATTGTTGATCAACGGTGCTACAGTTACCAACAACTCAACGAATTAACTATACGTCTGGCTGCTTCATTATTGAAGAGAGGTATTTCACAAGGAGAGCGTGTCGCTTTTCTATTACCAAACTGCATCGAGATTATCCTCTGCTACTACGCCTGTTTTTTAATAGGAGCTATTGCTGTCCCGGTTAACATTCGATTTAATAATGAATTGATTCATTATGTGCTAGAACACAGTAATGCACGTATTTTTATAACGTCACCAGAATATTATAATCAGTTAGATGCAAAAATATTAAAAGTAATAAAAGAATGCTATCTAACATTCAAATCAGACAATTATCCTGGAGTGCAAGACTTTCAACAATTACTCTCATCTGCGACAGCTTCTCCAGTAAATATGGAAATTGGATTAAAAAAAAATGCTTTGCTGTTCTTTACGTCTGGGACTACGGGATTACCTAAAGCAGTTGTACACAGCCATCAAAGCTTATATCAAGGGACGCGCAATCAAATCACCCAAATTAAGATTAATCATGAGGATAAAACCTTAGTAATGTTTCCAGTGTGTTATTTAATTGGACTTGGTTCACAAATTCTTCCTTTTCACGCTGTTGGTGCGACAGTAGTGCTATTACCTGAATTTCATCCAGAGAATGCATTAGCAAAGCTCCAGTCTCATCAGATTACAAAAATCTACGGCTTTCCTAAGCTTTATTTGGAGCTCATTAACCACGTAGAGTCTTCAGATTTTAAAATTAACACACTTAATTTTTGTTTTTCAGGAGGCGATGCAACACCGGTTTCACTTCAGGAGCGATTTAAGGAACTATTTAATATTGAAATTACCGAAGGTTGTGGTATGTCTGAATTACAGATCTACGCCATGAATCCACCTTATGGAGCAAAGAAAACTGGATCCATAGGCTTCCCGATAATCAATATGGAAATGTGCTTAATAGATGATAAAAATAAAACCATTGTGACTCCCCACAAAATTGGCGAGCTAATTGTTCGTGGCAAAAGTATGTGCTCGGGATATTGGCAAGATACGACTCTGACAGCAAAAACTATAAAAGATGGCTGGTTTCATACCGGTGATTTAGCTTATCAAGACAAAGAGGGATACTATTGGTTCGTCAGTCGTAAAGTAGATATTATTCGTTATAATGAGGAACTTATCTCTCCTATAGAAATTGAAAATATCTTTTATCAACTTGATGGGGTTAAAGAAGCTGCGGCCATTGCTTTACCCAATACTAATAAGCAAAATCAGGATCATATTGTTGTGTATGTCACATTTAAAACCAAAGCGTCGCAACTCACGCCGCAAACCTTAATGAATTTTGCTCATGCGTCACTCCCAATCAACAAACGTCCCTATCAAGTGATCATTATGAACCAACTTCCTTATGGTTTTACTGGAAAAATCGATCGCAATAGATTGAGAGTCCTGGCAAAAAATCAAATGAACTAGTGCCGGAGTCAAATCTTTTTGACATGTTATAATGAATTCAATAAGTAAAAAACACGAGAGGCAAGTTAAATGAAAACTACTGTGGGCTACAGCTTCTTTCTGGGATTTATCGGGTTATGCCCCATTGCGTCTGCAGCAACAATCCACTGTCCTGCGGTCATTCAAACAAATCAATCTTTACAGCAGGAAATAACCCCGTGGAATGGATTTTTGGATAATTTGAATAGCACTAATCATTTTGAACGGATCACCTTTTATTCTGGACATCCTAAAGACAATGCAAGCCTTGCACCGGATACTGAATCTTCTAAAATTAAAAAACTAACCTGGACATTTGGTGAGCAAGAAATTTGGATTGCTTGTGAGTACACCCAAACTCAAATTCAGTTGATACAAAAACTACCTGCAGGAACAAAATCGTGTACTGTAACTTATAATGCAAATTTTTCGAAAGTAGTTGCCATCCACTGCATTTAAGCTCAGAGTTATGAAAACTAAAATGAATTTAATAAGTAGGATCTAAAGGATAAGGATAAATGCCGATTTTTATAAACAAAGATAAATTGTAATATCATAATGATTATAGGGAGAATTTAATGTTTGAACATCTTTCCAATTACCAACGTGCCAATCCTGCACTCTGGCAAGGTAGAAAAGATACAATTAATGCGGAGCGGTTCTTTCAAAAAATTATTTTTCCTGTTAAACAAACTGATTTAATCACTAAAGAGAAAAAAACGGTTTTTCTTGGTTTCGCCAGTGATGCAGGTGTTCGTCGAAATATGGGCAGACCAGGAGCAAAATTAGGCCCGGATCAAATTAAAACACAATTAGCAAAACTCCCTTGCTCTATTGATAAACCACTTTTTGATTTAGGAACTATTTTTTGTGAAGAAGATGAACTGGAAATAGCACAAACTCAATTTGCTAATTTAATCAGTTTTTGCCATCAACAAGGGCATCAAACAATTGCCTTTGGAGGGGGACACGAAATTTCCTGGGCACATTATCAGGGTTTAGCGCCCCATTATTCTAAGTTAGGTATTATCAATTTTGACGCGCATTTTGATTTAAGACCCCATCAAAAAAATCAGCCTGGTACATCGGGGACCCCTTTTTCACAAATTGCAGCCTACTGTAAAGAAAATAATCAAGCTTTTAATTATTGCTGTGTGGGTATTCAAAAAATGGGAAATACGCCCTCCCTTTTCGAACAAGCAGATGAACTTAATGTTAATTATTTAACAGCAGAAGAGTTATATGGGAACAGCTTAGCTTGGCACTTGGCTTTTCTTGATGATTTTATACTCAATTTAGATCATATTTATCTGACAATTTGTTTGGATGTTTTAGCAGAGTCCTTTGCACCCGGCGTCAGTGCGCCTCAACCCTTGGGCCTTACCCCCTGGCAAATTTTACCACTCTTGAAATACATTATTCAAAGTGGCAAAGTAGTTAGTTTTGATGTTGCTGAACTATCACCGCCTTTGGATCAAGATCAAAAAACTGCTAGACTGGCGGCTCTTATTATCGCAGAATTGCTACATACTATTTAAGGAGTCAATTTCATGAAGAACACATTACTCTGGAGTACTCTATTTGCTCTGCTGGGTACTCAAGTACATGCAGATGTTACTCAGCCAGTGACACCACCGCCTCAAACTCCAGGCGCAGTACAACAGACCCCTCCTACACCAACACCTCCGGGTCAAAATATACCTTCAATAAATCCAGCACAAGCCCCCACAGCACCGATTAATTGTGAGTATAAAATTCCTGCAGAAACTAAAACTATCGATCAATCCTTGGTTTTAAAATGGGCAGGGAAGGCAGTTACCCAAGCGTTTGATTTTGATCCAAATAATTTGGAGGCTCAACTGCAAAAATTGCAACCTTGCTTTACCGAACAAGGCTGGACTGGATTTAACACTGCTTTGCAAAAATCAGGGAATTTAGAAGCCATTAAATCTCAAAAGCTGACTGTAAGCAGTCAAGTAGATGGGCCAGTTATTTTAACAGAAGCAAAAGACAATCAATGGAAAATTAATTTACCGATACAAGTTGTTTATCAGAATGAGAAAGAAAAAGTAACCCAATTACTCAGTGTTGACGTGACTATTGGTCGTAAAATGACTGGAGACTTGGGAATTACCCAGATGATTGCTGCTCCAAGAGGAACAGTGACTCAAAAACTACCGCCTGATTTTAATCCCAACCCTGCTACAGTAATGAATCCAAATACGGAAAATACTTCAACGCCAACGACCTCACCGGCCCCCACAACTGCACCAAATCAAGCTACACCGTCAACTCCAACGACAACAACCCAACCCACTACTGCAAATCCGGCGGCGACTCAGACCCCAGCTACCCCTGGACAGCCTACTTTGCCTGAAAATCGCTCCACACAACCATCACTACCACCTAATACTCCTTAATTTGGACTATTGTCTTTCCAGCGTTAGAATGGCAGCCTGGGTGAAGCGTACGCGGAGCCCGGGAAGAATTTACTGAGGAGCTCGCCCTTACTACGTTAGAGGTGACTTTTATTCTAACGAACATACGTACTCTTCACCAAAGCTATAGTTGGTTTTTAGGGAGATGAATAAATTCATCTCTCCCTTATGCGGATACAGCAGGTTTATTGGCACCCACTTCATTAGGATATTCCAATACAATAACTTTTGTACCTATTTTGAAAAAGTTTTCACTTAACCATTTTGCAGCACTTGGGAAGATACGTACACAGCCATGGCTAGATGGATGTTCTGGAACATCGTAGGCTGCGTGAACGGTATATCCTTGATAAAAGTAGGTACAATAAGGCATTTTAGCGCCGCCATTTTTATCAACTGGATATTCCCCAGACTTACAATCGACTCCGCGACGGTTATAAACTTTAAATGTTCCGGTAACAGTTCTGCATGATTGATTTGGATTTTCTTCGCATACATCAATACCTGCGGATCCACCCCCAGTCAATAATCGATTCCCATCTTCATCATAAGCAGCCCATGCGGAAACTTTTGGATCAAAAATAAAGCGTCTCTCACCTGTTGCTTGAATCTTCTGAGGATAATAATCACGACCTCGTTTATCTTTTGTGTAATGAACTGTTCGATGCACATAACCTGCATCATCAGTAATTAAAGTAGATGGATCATTCTCAACACAGGATGTTAACCCCCCGATACATAGTAACAAACCTGCCCAAAACAACTTATTCATTTAAATTTTATCTCCACTTAATTAAAACTTTTCTTGAAATTCTCATTTCCCTACACTTTATTCCCTTAGAATAGTTACAAAAAAAATACTGCAGAATCTAGAAATTAACCAATCCATTCTAGACCTGCAGTTAGAAATAAGTAGTGATATTTACCTCTTATTTCCATCTAAATAGCTTCATACAGTTAATTAAAACTTACGATTCTAATTTTCTGTATTTAATGCGGGATGGTCTATCTGCTGCATCACCCAACCTACGTCTTCTATCTGCCTCATAATCACTATAGTTGCCTTCAATAAAGGTAATTTGTGAGTCCCCTTCAAATGCCATCAAATGGGTACAAATTCTATCTAAGAACCATCGATCATGCGAAATAACGATGACGCAACCAGGAAAGTTGAGAATCGCCCCTTCCAACGCACGTAACGTTTCCACGTCCAAATCGTTACTCGGTTCGTCAAGGAGTAATACATTCCCACCACTTTTTAATAGTTTTGCTAAATGAACACGGTTGCGCTCACCCCCAGAAAGTTGGGCCATTTTCTTTTGTTGATCGGTGCCTTTAAAGTTAAAACGACCTACATATGCACGGGAAGGCATTTGAAAACTACCTACTTGCATTATGTCATGACCATCAGAAATTTCTTGCCACACTGTTTTATTGGGATCTAATTCATCACGTAATTGATCTACATAGGCCAATTGTACGGTTTCTCCGATACGAATAGTTCCGCTATCTGGCTCTTCTTGACCTGTAATCATTTTTAAAAATGTAGACTTACCCGCTCCGTTAGGACCAATTATCCCTAAAATACCCCCTTTAGGAAGTTTAAAATCCAAATTGTCGATTAGGATTCGGTCGCCAAATGATTTGCTGATTTTTTCACCCTCAAGAACGAGGTCACCCAATCTTTCCCCTGGCGGAATGTATATTTCGTTTGTCTCATTACGTTTTTGGAATTCCTTCGAATTCATTTCTTCAAATCGAGCAAGACGAGCCTTATTTTTAGCATGACGTCCTTTAGGTGAGGTGCGTACCCACTCTAATTCTGCTTTCATTGCACGCATATGTGCATCTTCTTGCTTTTGTTCCATCTCTAGGCGTGCTTCTTTTTGCTCAAGCCAAGCAGAGTAATTTCCTTTATATGGTATTCCCTCACCACGATCGAGTTCTAATATCCACTCTGCAGCATTATCCAAGAAATAACGATCGTGCGTAATCGCAACAACAGTACCAGGAAAACTTTCCAGAAAATGTTCTAACCAGGCTACAGATTCTGCATCTAAATGGTTGGTTGGTTCGTCAAGCAACAACATATCGGGGTTAGAAAGCAACAAACGGCATAATGCGACTCGACGACGCTCGCCTCCGGATAATTTACCGACCACTGCATTCCAATCGGATAATCGAAGTGCATCAGCTGCAACATCTAATTTTCTATCCAAATCCCAACCGCCACCGGCTTCAATATCGTTTTGCAATTCACCTTGTTCAGCAAGCAGTGTGTTCATTTCATCATCGCTCATTGGTTCTGCAAAACGCATACTAATTGCGTCAAAGCGGGCGAGTTTTTCTTTCATTTCCTTTACGCCCTCTTCCACAACTTCCCGTACCGTTTTATCCGGATCCAATTTAGGTTCTTGTTCAAGATAACCGATTTTAATTCCTGGTTGAGGTCTTGCCTCGCCTTCGAATTGAGTATCAACCCCCGCCATAATGCGTAATAAAGTTGATTTACCCGAACCATTCAATCCTAAAACGCCGATTTTAGCGCCAGGGAAAAAACTCAAGGAAATATCTTTTAAAATAAATCTTTGGTTTTCAACAATTTTACTGACACGATTCATGGTAAAAATATATTGTGACATAACTACTCCGTCTTCTTTAAACTGTCTTTATAGCCTGGGGGAGGCAATTAAAAAATTCATCGTCTTCTACCAATCAAGTATTACTTTGCCAGATTGGCCTGATGCCATAATTTGAAATGCATGTTGGAAATCATTCACTGGGTAACGATGCGTTATAACAGGTGAAATATCCAATCCACTTTGTAACATAGCAATCATTTTATACCAAGTTTCAAACATTTCACGTCCGTAAATACCCTTAATTACTAATCCTTTAAAAATAACTTGATTCCAATCAATAGCTGTTTCTTGGGGAGGAATACCTAACATGGCGACATGCCCACCATGGTTCATCGCTTTCATCATATCATTAAGCGCCATGGGATTACCTGACATTTCCAAGCCTACATCAAAACCCTCTAGCATTCCCAGCTCTGCAGTGACATCTGACAGTTTTTCATATTTAACATTTACTGCACGAGTTACACCCATTTTGCGGGCTAAATCCAAACGGTAATCATTCACATCCGTAATAACTACATGGCGAGCCCCTATATGTCTTACTATAGCTGCAGCCATAACTCCAATGGGCCCAGCACCGGTAATCAATACATCTTCTCCAACTACATCGAAAGCCAAAGCACAGTGAGTTGCATTACCAAAAGGATCAAGAATCGAAGCCTGTTCGTCGGTAATATTATCTGGAAGAACAATCACATTAGTGGCCGGGATAGAGAGATATTCCGCAAAACATCCAGGCCGATTGACACCTACACCTAAAGTGTTACGGCACAGATGACGCTTACCTGCACGACAATTTCGGCAAAAACCACAGGTTATGTGACCTTCTCCAGAAACTCGTTGTCCAACATGTAGTCCTTGTACTTCCTGCCCTACTGCAACAATTTCACCAGCAAACTCATGGCCTACAGTCATCGGTACGGGGATGGTCGCTTGCGCCCATTCATCCCAGGAATAAATATGGATATCAGTACCACAAATCGCAGTTTTTTTAATCTTTATTAATACATCGTTGACGCCGTATTCAGGCATAGCAACATCTTCCATCCAAATTCCAGGTTCCTTTTTCGCCTTGACTAATGATTTCATAAAAGTACCTCAAAAAAAGCTCTTCTTTAAGTTTAAGAAGAGCACTTTACTAAATAACAGAAAATTCCTTACCTACGGTTTCAAAAGCTTCGATTGCCTTATCCAAATGATGCAACTCATGTGCTGCAGACATTTGAGTACGAATTCGAGCCAACCCTTTAGGTACTACAGGATAAGAAAAACCCACCACATAGATACCTAAATCCAACAGACGATTTGCCATGCGTCCTGCCAAGCTTGCGTCACCTAACATAACAGGGATAATTGGATGCTCTCCCGGGATTAACTTAAATCCTAATTGGGTCATTCCTTCACGAAAATAACGGCTGTTTTGTTTTAATTTCTCAGCCCAGTGATTATTGGCCATTAAATTATCTAAAACGACACAAGAGGTATGCGCAATAACAGGAGCCAAAGTATTTGAGAATAAGTAAGGTCTAGAACGTTGGCGCAACCACTCAACTATCGTCTTGTTTGCTGAAGTATAGCCGCCAGAAGCACCACCTAAGGCTTTACCCAAAGTACCCGTTATAATATCAATACGATCACTCACGCCAAAATGCTCTGGAGTTCCTCGACCTGTTTCACCCATAAAGCCTACTGCATGTGAGTCATCAACCATAACCATGGCATTATACTTGTCAGCTAATTCACAAATGGCTGGAAGATTTGCTAAAATTCCATCCATAGAGAAAACCCCATCGGTAGCAATCAAACGAAATCGTGCACCTTGAGCAGCAATTAATTGTTCCTCTAATGCCTTCATGTCGTTATTTGCATATCGATACCGCGCAGCTTTACACAAACGGACCCCATCAATAATACTGGCGTGGTTTAAAGCATCACTAATAATCGCATCTTCTTCACCTAATAAGGTTTCAAAAAGCCCAGTATTCGCATCAAAACATGAAGAATATAATATGGTATCTTCCTTGCTTAAAAATTGACTAATTTTCTGTTCGAGCTGTTTGTGAGGAGTTTGGGTGCCACAAATAAAACGCACAGAAGCCATACCATACCCATACTGAGCCAGTGCTTTTTGTCCTTCAGCAATAAGTTGATGATCATTGGCTAAACCTAAATAATTATTAGCGCAAAGATTGATTACTTCTTTATGATTTACGGTGACAGCAGCTTGTTGCTGGCTGGAAATAACACGCTCCCCTTTATATAAGCCTTCGCTTTTAAGTGTCGCTATTTCAGTTTGCAAATAATCAGTAAATTGCTCAAGCACTGCATTCTCCCCTACGTTAGATTGTTTTTTTCCCCAGTCATTCATCTCGTGACTGATGTATCGGTAAATATAAATCGGTTAAGAAAACCATTAAAAATTGCAGATCATAACAAACTTTAAACAGAGTCACCACGAAATTTGGGATTCAGACATTATTTCTTAGCGCATGCGCTATTTTTTTGCTAAGATGTGTAACAGTTTTGAACGTGTATTGACAATTCACTGCTGCCATCTCGTTTCACAGCATATTTTGCGGAATTCTAAAATCACTAAAAATAGATCACCGCGAATAAATCGCGAAAGAGCAATCTTGGCAAATGATAGTCAATCTTAACCTAAAACAATCAACCCGGTAGAACAAATGAGTTATCAAAGCGCACGCATTAACATGGTCAAACAACAACTTCGAACTGGCGATGTTTTAAACGAATTCATACTTAATCTATATGATATAGTACTCAGACACGAATTCGTTCCCGAGCAATTTATCGATTTTGCTTATTCAGATATGCAAATACCTCTGAATCATAATCAATGCATGCTTACGCCTTTGGAAGAAGGAAAAATCCTCCAAGCCCTGGATTTGCAAGGCCATGAAACAGTTTTGGAGGTAGGAACCGGCAGTGGATTTTTTACTGCTTTACTCAGTAAGCTATGCAAAAAGGTAATTAGCGTAGATTATTTTGCCGATTTCACGAGCCATGCAGCACGTGTATTAAAAAAACACCACTGTAATAATGTCGAATTAATTACGGGTGATGCCAGCCAAGGGTGGTTAGAAAATGCTCCTTATGATGTGGTTGTGTTCACGGGAGCCAAAGAACAAATAAATGAGACTCAAAAATTACAGATACTTCCGGGCGGAAAATTATTTGTTATTGAAGGAACATCTCCTGCAATGCAAGGCCGATTGTACGAATTGGATCATAGTGAACATTGGCATGAAACACTGATTTTTGAAACAAACATTCCTTTGTTGATCGATAAATCTATGCATAAGCAATTTGTATTTTAGGATTTGGTTTAAATGAAAAAATTGTTGATTTGCTATCTTATGGCTTTTGGTCTGTTGTCGCCAACATTTGCTTCAACGGACTTAATGGATATCTATCATCAAGCTCTTGAAAATGATCCTATATTTAAAAATGCCTATGAAACCTACATGGCTAATAGGGAAGCTGTGCCTCAAGCATGGGCGGCATTGCTTCCCCAGGCCGGTCTTACAGCACGAACAACTCGAAATTTCCTTCATGTTAATGATGGCTTCTTTAGTGTCCAAGACGACTATTACAAATCTAGAACCTGGCAATTTTCCGCATCTCAGGCTATTTTCAATTACCAAGCTTGGGCAAAAGTAAAACAAGCAAGAGCCTCTGTTAAAGCAGCACAGGCCACTTTTAACGATGCAGCTCAGGATTTGATTCTTAGAACAGCAAAAGCCTATTTTGATATACTGTTTGCCCAAGATACCTTAAATTTTGCCGAGGCAAAAAAGCGTGCAAACATGCGCCAATATGAACAAGCCAAACAACGTTTTGAAGTAGGACTTGATCCAATTACCTCTGTATATGAAGCAAAGGCGGCTTATGATCAGTCAATTGCTACAGTGATTGCTTCCCGTAACAATCAAATCAATCAAAACGAAAATTTGAGGAAATTAACTAATCATGTTTACGAACTCATAGCGCCTCTACGCGATGGAAAAATTCCTCTTATTAAGCCAGAACCCAACGATGTAGATGAATGGATAGATACAGGGCTTAGGCAAAACTATAAATTACTGTCTGCTAAATGCAATCTTGAAGTAGCCCGTCAAAATATGAAGGCACTCTCTGCAGGAAACTGGCCTACCGTGGCGATCCAAGGCAACTCCACAGAAACAACAAATGAAGTAAACACTTCCAGCCCGTTTTTACCAGCAAATCAAAAGCAATCCAGCGTGGGTTTGGCATTAAACTTTCCTGCATTCCAAGGAGGACTAGTACTCTCGCAAACACGGCAAGCAAAACATAATTTTCGAGCCACAAGTGAACGAGTCGAACAAACTTATCGAGATGTGGTGGTAAACAGCCGGATTGCCTTTAATACCATTACTGATGGAATTAGCAAAGTAAAAGCGGACAGGCAGACTGTTATTTCCCAACAAAATTCATTAGAAAGTACAGAGGCACAATTTGAAGTAGGGACTCGCACCATGGTAGATGTGGTAAATGCCCAACAGCGCCTCTTTGAAGCGCAGAACCAACTTGCTAATGATCAATACAGTTTAATTAATGCTGTTTTAACTCTAAAATATCTTGCCGGAACATTGAATGTAAATGATCTTGAGTTGATAAATTCATGGTTAGAAACAACTCGTATTAATGGATCAATTTCTACTGTAAGCAAGACCACAATCACTAAATAACACTTTTATTCAGGTTTTTAATAATGTCCAATCCCTCTCAAGTTGAAAAAAAATTACTCCATTATACTGGTAAAGCAATTGCAGATTTTAATATGATCCAGCGTGGTGATCGCGTCATGGTCTGTTTATCTGGTGGCAAAGATTCTTTTACGCTCTTAACGATTTTAGATCAATTACGCCGACGTTCTGGTAATAAATTTGAACTTTTCTCTTTTACTCTGGATCAGGCCCAACCAGGTTGGAATGATACTGCCGTGAGACAATGGCTTGCTGATCGATTCATTCCGTATGAAATCCTAACTCGAGATACTTACAGTATCGTAAAAGAAAAAATTCCTGAAGGTAAAACCTATTGTTCCTTATGTTCACGATTACGTCGTGGGATTATCTATCGTTATGCCGAGGAACATGGCTTCAATAAAATTGCCCTTGGTCACCATCGTGATGATTTAGTTCGTACGTTAATAATGTCCATATTCTATAATGGGGATATCCGCTCAATGCCTCCTAAATTGCTTAGCGATAATAAAAAACATATCGTCATTCGGCCATTATGTTATGTGCAAGAGAAAGATATCATCACCTTCGCCCAGGAACAATCTTACCCCATCATCCCATGTACACTTTGTGGTTCTCAAGAAAATTTAATGCGGAAAAAAGTAACCCATTTAATTAATCAGCTTGCAGAAGAAAATCCCAAAGTTCCTAGTAATATCCTGCATGCGCTGCAAAGTATTAAACCCAGCCAGCTTATGGATCAAAACATGTGGAATTTTAGAAATCTTGAGAATGAATTAATTACCAACCAAACAATTAATACCGACGAAGTCTTTGGTACTGAAGAATTCGATCCAGTTGAAGTCTAAATTACCTACCCTGGGTGAAGAGCCCAGGATTACCTGCAAAACATCTTTCTAGTTTCACGCGCACCCCCCTCATAACTTTCTATTTATTGATCTTATCCAAACCCAATTAAACAAACATAATGCTCAAATCTAGATCAATAAGCTGGTATCAAACACAAAATCTTAACAAAACCGTAACATTTTAATAACATTTTTGTTACAATGATGTTTTATTAGATGGCACTTTAGTCTAAAATCAGAAAATTCTACGTAACCCTTTTACTTTATTTCGTTAATAGAGGATTTTACCCCATGTTTACAAATTCAACGGTTGACTCCCGTATATTTCGAATTTATGCAAAGCGTTATTTTAAATTTGATTTTGTAGCAGCCATAGTCGTATTTCTAGTTGCCATACCTTTATGTCTGGGTATTGCCTTAGCTTCAGGCGCACCTCTTTTCTCAGGAATTTTAAGTGGAGTTATAGGCGGAGTGGTCGTAGGTTGTATAAGTGGCTCGCACGTAAGTGTCAGCGGGCCAGCAGCCGGTATGGCCGCGGTGGTAGTTGCTGCTCTTACCCAACTTGGGGATTTCAATACATTTTTAATTGCCCTTTTTCTCGCAGGTATACTTCAAGTGGTTATAGGAAGCTTACGCGCTGGATTTGTTGCAGACTATGTCCCCTCAAATGTGGTGCAAGGCTTATTATGTGCTATTGGTATTTTATTAATAATCAAACAGCTACCGCTAGCATTTACTCTTTCTGCAGATTTCAATGAACTCAAAATGCATTTGTTAGAAACAGCAGAAGAGATCAAGTTGAGTCCTATTCTTGGGTTGTATCAACATATCAATACAGGGGCGATGTTGATTACAGTTCTTTCGCTCAGTACTTTAATTTATTTTGATCTAACTAAAAATAAAATACTAAAAGAAATACCTGCGCCGATACTCGTCGTTATTTTGGGAGTACTACTTAATGAATTTTTTCAATGGACCAACTCAAGTATGGTTCAAGATTCTCCACAATTAGTTAACATTCCGCATACAGGAAGTTTTGGTGAGCTAGTTAATAAATTGGAATACCCCAATTGGGCAGCTTTAACTAATCCCAAAGTCTATCTTTATGCTTTTATTATTGGCATTGTTGCTTCTCTTGAAACCTTATTGAATCTTAAGGCCGGAGAGAAACTGGATAAAAAACGTCGTCATCCCTCTTCAAACCGAGAATTAGTTGCTCAAGGGGTTGGAAACATGACCGCAGGCTTAATTGGTGGAATTCCCGTTACCTCGGTAATCGTACGGACCTCTATTAATATTCAAGCGGGCTCGAAAAGCAAAATTTCAGCTATTTTACATGGTATTTTTATTTTCTTTGCAGTGATGTTAATCCCTGGTACTCTAAATAAGATTCCCTTATCTTCTTTAGCTGCCATTTTAATTTACACCGGGTATAAGCTAAATAAGCCTTCAATTTATCGCTCCATTTATGCTCAGGGAAGTGATCGATTTATTCCATTTCTCGCTACCGTCATCAGTATCATTGTGTTTAACCTTTTGACGGGTATTTTAATCGGATTAGCAGTAAGTTTATTTTATATATTAAAATCAAACAGCCAAGCACGAATTAATATTCTTAAAGAAATTCATCCCACCGGAGAAATTAATCGTTTAATGCTTCCGCAACAAATGACTTTCCTTAATAAGGCAGCTTTGGTTGCGGAACTTGATTCCATACCGAGAGAGTCTCAATTAATTATTGATGCTCGTTATACTCAGTATATTGATAAGGAAATTACTGAGCTTTTAAAAGAGTTTAAAGAAGAGCAAGCTCCCAATAAGAAAATTTCATTGAATCTTATTGGCTTTAAAGAACATTATAAGATTCATAATTATATTGAGTTTATCAATGTAACCACCTATGACGTACAATCGCACCTATCTCCTGCGCAGGTATTAAATATCTTATATGAAGGAAACCAACGCTTCCTTAATGATAGCCGGATCCACCGTTCAAACCATTTGGACATTAAACTCACTGCTAAAGGGCAACATCCCATTGCCATTGTTCTTGGTTGTATTGATTCCCGGGTTCCTGTAGAAACCATTTTTGATATGAGCTTTGGTGATATTTTTTGTGTGAGAGTTGCTGGCAATGTCGTCAATAATGACGTTTTGGCCAGTATTGAATATGCCTGTCATGTTGTGGGTGTTAAACTGATTATCGTTCTGGGCCATACTCGTTGTGGTGCAATTCAATCTGCTTGTGATGGGGTTGAAAAAGGCCATATCACTGAATTACTGAACAAAATAAAACCCGCTATCCAGGCTGAAAACGAAACTGATACGAATCGTCACAGTAAAAATAAAACGTTTGTAGATAATGTTACTGAGTTAAACGTAGCCCATACCATGCAAGAAATTTATGATCGCAGCTCTATTTTGCACGACATGATTGAACAAAATGATATAGCTATAGTGGGTGCGATTTATAATGTTCAAACAGGTAAAGTCCACTATAAAAATTATGAGTATGAACTAAGTCAACTTGGTGAAAAAAATTACGCCCACTTTGCAACTAAATTAAATACATTATTAGAAGAAGCTAAGATTAAGGAATAGCCTCTAAGTAAATCCAGCGAAGTAGGACCTGGGAGCTCTTTATTTAACCCTGGGTTCAACTTCGTCGGGCCATTATCTCACATCAATTCATCTGTTTTTGAACAGAAACCTTCTGTATAATGCATTGTAATTCAAGAACAATACTATTTTTCAGGAGCAGAAATGCGTGCGTCTCAATGGTTTTTAGCTACTCTCAAAGAAACTCCCAACGATGCTGAGATTGTTTCTCATCAATTAATGCTGAGAACTGGAATGATTCGTAAGCTGGGTTCAGGCCTTTATACCTGGATGCCTTTGGGTTTAAAAGTATTACGTAAAATAGAACAAATAGTACGAGAGGAAATGAACCGCATCAACTCCATGGAATTGCTCATGCCCGCAGTGCAACCTGCAGAGCTATGGCAAGAAACAGGACGTTGGGACACCTTTGGTGGCCAGCTTCTTACCATGAAAGACTCTAATGGTCGAGAATATTGCTATGGCCCAACCCACGAAGAAGTAATCACGGATATTATGCGTAATGAATTGCAATCCTATAAGCAATTACCCGCAAGTTTTTATCAGATCCAGACCAAATTCCGCGACGAAATCAGACCACGTTTTGGGGTGATGCGTGCACGAGAATTTATTATGAAAGATGCCTATTCGTTCCATTTAAATTTAGAAAGTCTTCAAATGACCTATCAAGATATGTATCAGGCTTATTGTCGTATCTTTGATCGCATGGGTCTTAAATACCGTGCCGTTGAAGCAGATACAGGTGCAATCGGAGGTTCTGCATCTCATGAATTTCAAGTATTAGCTGACTCGGGTGAAGATTTAATTTTCTATAGTGATCACGGAGATTATGCCGCAAATATTGAACAAGCAACCAGTCTCAAACCTCAAAGAGCAACTCCTACCACTCAAAAAATGATTCTGGTCGATACCCCAAAACAAAAAACTATAGCAGAAGTTTCAAACTTCCTGGGTGTAGCGAATAGTAAAACCATTAAGACCCTGATTGTAAAAGGAAAAGAGCATCCTATGGTTGCTTTAGTTTTAAGAGGTGATGACGAACTCAATGAAGTCAAAGCCATAAAAAATCCTTTGGTGCACTCTCCCTTGCAATTTATAGATGAGGAATCTATTTTAACGAACCTGAAGACACCCATTGGTTCACTGGGTCCGGTAAATTTACCGATTCCTGTTATCGTGGATTACCATGCACTGGCTATGGATTCATTTATTTGTGGTGCCAATCAAACAGACAAGCACTACCAACATGCTGCATGGGATAGAGATGTGCCCGAATATCATGTTTATGACTTACGTAATGTAAAAGAAGGCGATCCCAGTCCAGATGGGAAAGGGATACTGCGCTCTTGCCGTGGTATCGAAGTTGGCCATGTCTTTCAGCTGGGCGACAAATATGCCAAAGCAATGAACGCTGCAGTCATTAATGAGCAAGGTCAATTAGAAACTATGTTGATGGGCTGTTATGGTTTAGGTATCACTCGTGTAGTTGCAGCCGCAATCGAACAACATCATGATGAAAAAGGCATTCTGTGGCCTCAGAATATTGCACCTTTCCAAGTAGTCATTATTCCTTTGAACGGAAATCGCTCCCCGTTAGTCCAAGAACAAGCAGACGCGTTATATGAACGTTTAAAAGAGTTAGACGTTGATGTATTAATTGACGATCGCAATGAAAGAGCTGGTGTATTGTTTGCGGATCACGATTTGATTGGTATTCCACATCGTATCATCGTAAGTGAACGGAATATGGAACAAAACTGTGTGGAATATAAAAACCGAGCTAATGGAGAAACACAACTACTAAGCTTGGATAATGCAATTGAGACAATCGTTCAACTGGCTTCAAATAGGTAGATTCATCTTAGTACCCTGGGTTTTGTCGAAAAGACGTAACCCAGGCTCCCACTTCATTTCACCCAGGCCCAAGTTTAGAGCGTATTTCGTTCATCTCCAGGGTTGCCTTGAGTATTCAGATAAGTCAATACCTCATTGTTTTTTAGTGCGTTTATTCCGATGGCAGTAATTTGATTAAATCCTACATCTAAAGTGTAAAG
Source organism: Legionella sp. PC997 (assembly GCF_014109825.1). Taxonomy (NCBI): domain Bacteria; kingdom Pseudomonadati; phylum Pseudomonadota; class Gammaproteobacteria; order Legionellales; family Legionellaceae; genus Legionella; species Legionella sp. PC997. Next base: position 1,107,760 of record NZ_CP059576.1, on the reverse strand, counting down.
CGTTGTCGTTTCTGATAAGGCTAAAGCCCCCTCATCTCCAATGTAATTATGACTCAAACTCAGATTTTGAAGTGGTATCGCTTTAGATAAGCTTTTTGCCCCCTCATCTCCAATAAGATTATTATCAGCATATAAATTATTTAGAGAACTCATTGTTGCGAGAGCTGCAATACCCTCATCTCCAATTAAATTATTATCAATATTAAGCAAAGTAAGGTGACTCAAATTTGATAAAGCTTGAGCTCCTGCATTGCCTATGCTACAACCCGCAATAGAAAGCCACTCAAGTGAACTGGCATGAGCTAAAAAATCCGCTCCTTCATTTTGTAACGGATTATTATCCAGAGTGAGATAAAGTAAATTAGGTTTTCTTGCTATAATCTCGACGCCGTCTTTATCAATATTATTGTTTTCTAAATCAATAAAGTTCAGGGAGAAATTTTTATCAAGAAACTCGATACCTTCATTCCCTAAGCGGTTATGGCTTATATATAAACTTTTTAATGTTTGATTCGCAAACAATGCTTTCGCACCTTCTGCCCCTATTTGACTTCTTTTGAGAGAAAGATGGATTAATGATTTATTTTTTGCTAATGATTTAGCTCCCGAAGAACCTATAGGATTACCATCCAGAGAAAGAAAGATCAATGAAGTATTATTTGCCAAAGCTTGCGCTCCATAGGGACCAATATGATTGTTCCCTAAAAGAAGGTATATTAAAGAAACATTCTTTGCCAATGCTTCAGCTCCTAGCGAACCAATACGGTTGCCGGTGAGAAAAAGATATCGAATATGAGTACTAGTAGAAAGTAATTCTGCTCCTTGGTAACCAATCTGATTGTCCGATAGACTTAAACGAGTGATTTCTGGGTGCTCATTGAGATAGGATAAAATGTGTGGAATATCACGATCGCGGAGACTGCACTGATCCAGGAATAAACCTCCATCGCTAACACGTAGTTCTATATTTTCAATACATTCATTAGATGAGGAATCATAAATTTCTATTTTATCGTTCGCAAATAGGGGTGAAATCATTATACTCAATCCAAGTATAAGACTTAAAGCTGCTGTTCTCATTATGAAATCTAGTCCTTTTGTTAAATCTGCTATCCTAATAGGAACATGGAGTTGTATCACGAAGAACAATAAAAACCAACAACCCTACTTATGAGATTTCGTAATTGCTAGCTCCAGGTGCAAGGACTCCATAAGTGTGCGTTTCTTCAGGGGTAATTCGAAAATTTTCAAAATCTCGGATGAAATTGGCGATATGATACGCTAACGAAAAATTAGCATGTTCCCCAAAAATATCATGATAAACCCCTTCCGGAGTTTCAGCTAATGCAGGGCAACAGTTTTTGAGTAGAAGATCAGCATATTTTTTATTGATCTCTCCCCATTTCTTCAATATGACATTGGCATGAGCGAGTCGAGCCTCATTTGGGAAAATACTTAATTTATTGAAATGATATAAATTGCCCATTAGATAAAGAACAAAAACTCGGGTTTCCATATATTGCATTGGCATAGCATTCAATACCGAAGGAATGAGAAGTTTAAGTGCAAGGAATTTACTATCTTCTAAATTCCGGATTACAAAAAGTAAATTCCAACTGTTGTACAAATACATCCATTCTTTCGATAGATAAAATTGACTGACTCGTTTCTGTAATTGATTTACGATTAAGTCCGGTAATAGACTATATTTTCCCTCCTCTGTAATTGAACTTTTCTCAGGCAAAACTAAATTTCTAAAGAAATAACAGTGAGAGGGTCGAAGGTATTCTAACATGCGAATAAGCGTAGCTCCTGCAAACGCATTGTCAGCCGGTTTTCCATCCTTGGTGTATTGTTCTTCCCAAGTTGCTTCTAATATATTTAAGCTCACATTTTTAACTGAATCATCCTGCATTTGGCCTAATGGAGGAGGACAAATCTTCGCATTCCACAATGCTAATCCATGTTGCCTAATAAACTCTTCTGATTTTTTAACAAGTCCTTCCTGGCTAAGCTCCTCATCTCCTAATGCACGAATAAATGCACCTTCTGTAATAACAGGATCAACAGAAACTAATTTTAGGCTTTTAAAAAGAGAACTATTACTCTTATTTGAACAAAAGAAGAAATTGTTGATAGGATTTCCAGGATAAAAAGTATTCCTTTGTTTTTTTGTAAAATTATATATATCTTCATTAAAAGTGAAGCTGTTTACCATAGTCACTGCAAATGCTTCAAATAAACATAATAAATTCAGTTGAACTTGCAGCTGCTCTGTCATTATTTTTAACTCATGATCGCTAATTAATTTTTCTCGCTCTATAAAAGCAAGTAATTCGCATATGGGCGGATTGTTTAGCAATCCCTCCTTCACAGAATCAATAAGTTGCTCTAAATCAATGGATTTTTCGGTGAGTTTATCCAAAAAACTCTTTAACCCCTGGTCGCGAAGTTCAAGTGAATTTAATCTAAAATCATGTAGTATTTTTTTGATAATGGATGGATCAGATTGTTGCTTTAAATGGTTAATCACACGAACTAAAAATTGATTGGCTAAGAATTTTGACATAAAAATCTTTTTATTTTTAAAATAGATAGTATATGTTCATTAATTTAATTGAGGCAACTTTTGCATTTAATAGTCCTTTGAATTAATCAATTAGATTTGGATATCAGTTTAATTAAACCCCAAGAAAACAATTGCGGGTTCTACCTTTAATGCTCTTCATTGTTGGGAGGAACCACAATAGCAAAGGGTTCGCTTGTGCTACCATCGATAACTTTATCTAATAGCGTAACTCGTATTAAAACCTTCCTTGTTTTACTGTCATCAGAACATTTTGTCTCATTCGGCTCTCTTTTACAGTTTGAAACCTGGTGTACTGTATCGATAGGACTGTTATCGCTATCTATTACTTTTTGATGCTCCAAATCAATAAGCACTAACTCAAGGTGGCTTAGTTTCCATTCTTTTCCTTCGGGAGTATACCCAACGCGTCGTTCATGAACTAGGGTAACTTTTTGCCCTCTTTTTAAAGTAGTTTGATACTCCCATGTGGGCTGCTCTACGGTTAACTCACGTTCCACAATGTCATTTCTTTGTTGAAATGCTTTTTCCATGTTGAGATAACCCCATCCATAAGTTCGATTCCAGGCTGAACCCATGATTTTAGTATGTCCTGTATCCATGGTACCCGCATCAGTCCACGTATCTGCACTATTAATGAGTAAGGCTTTGATGGCCATGGGATTTTGAATCCCTGCATCTTGTAATAACAAAGCTGCCGCACCTACATGAGGAGCTGCTGAGCTTGTTCCTCCCATAAGACGATACCCATCTTTATAGTTCATCGCATTGGAATAGACGAAACCATATATTTTAGGATCGGGAGCGCAGGTCATCGTATCATGGCCCGGAGCAGTTAAATCAGGTTTACGTCTACCAAAGGGTGTAGGACCTCGACTGCTGGTATTCTTTATATGATGTTTGGTTCTATCTACGGTTTTCACCATCGTTTCATTTTCGGCAACAAGAGTATTCATATTGGCAATGGTAAGCGCATTATAATTATCGCCTGGGACTGTTAATGTGGAAGCAAAGGTAAATTGATGCGCGGGTTCTATGTATCCGGCATTTCCTGCCGATTTTACCCAAAGAATTTTCTGAGTATTTACTACATAATCTATGACTTTTGCAAGCCCACTCCACTCAGGACAAGCAGGGCAATTTAAATCAAGTCGACCATTCCCCATGCTGTAATTAATAATGGTGGGTTTCAACTCAGAACGATTCAACATCCAATCCAAAGTTTCCATCGTACGCATAATACTTGCAGGATCAGCGGTTTCCTCTCCTGCTAATCCAGAAACGATGGCTGAGGCCCCATAAGCAATTCCCTTATATTTCTCATGAGTACTGGCATAAATACAGGCTACGCCGGTTGCATGAGGTTCTTTTACACCATTAATCAAATTAGAATATCCAGAGCCTACATCTTGACGCACTACTAATCGTTTACTGGCTAAAGCAGGATGTAAAGGATCTACCCCGGTATCGATAATACCTATAATACCTTTTTGACCCGTATAACCATGAGCCCACCAATTACTTACATTAGGGTAAAAGGATGATGGCGTTAGTTTTAAAACTTGTGCTGTAACATCTAACTCTGGCATAGCTGCCGGATGAGAAGAAATTTGTGCTGCTGCATTTAAACCCGCAATACGATAGACTAAGTTACGATCTCTAGGAATTTGTATTCCTACTGCAGGCATAAAGCCTAAATCTTTTATATTTACATTAGGAATTTTTTTTATTTCTTCAATAAAAGATTCTTTTTCAGAGAAATCATGTAAAAAAATCAGAAGTGACAAAGGAGCATGTGAAGAACTTCTGGAATGTTTCAAAGTTTGGAGGACATCGGCGTCAATAATAGCTCTTGCCGAAAGAATAGGACTTACACTGATTAAGATTATCGCAAGATAAGATCTTTTGAGTATCCGCCACATACACCATCCTCATTTTTGAGTTTCGATATAATAAATAAGTTTCCTTCTCAATGAGCAAATCATTGTTATCATCTCAATGATGAATAGAACGATTTTAAAGCAAGGAGTTAAAAGAAGAAAGCACTCTGTTAAAAAATATAATTTATACAAGAACATACTGCTCCTCAGTAATCGAGGAGCTTTGTTGAGTTGATTAGGACGAGACACTTTTGGAGTTCGACGCTCGTTTTTCCATAAAAAATCGAGTGAGCAAAAAACCAATAATAACACCTATAAAATTTATCCAGTAAAACGGCCAGACAAAAATTCCCAGCCCTACAATATTGGGACCTGGACAAATTCCACTAATTCCCCAACCTACACCAAAAGCGATTGCACCAAGAATAAGTTGCCAGTCAACTTTTTCTTTGGTGGGTAATTCATAACGGGTATTTAATAAAGGTTTAGGAAGCCATTTACGTAATTGGAATAACAGAAAAGTTACCAATAAAGCAGTAACAAAAGTGAGGTATAAATTTATTTTAAAGGTAGCTGCACCAATTTTTAAGCCAGAAATAATAATGTCGGGACTATACATTCCCGTTAAAATTAAGCCTAAACCAAATATCAATCCAGCAATTAATGAGATTATAGATTTCATATTAGCTCCTTAGTGCACTAACCAAGAGGTGATTATTGCCACAGGAAAAAAGATAGCCACCGCGATGATGGAGCGTTTACGTAATAGAGACAGTCCACATAGCCCATGTCCACTGGTACAACCACTACCTAAATAGGTACCGCCGCCAACTAATACCCCTCCGAGGAATATGAGCCAATAATTGGTTTTAAAAATTGCTAGGGGATCGGACACAGTTATTAACAAATTAAAGAATAATCCACTTAAAAATAACCCCATAATAAATAAAAGATTATCGATATTGGGTCGATAAGTAGCAAAGTTCCAGGCATTAAAAAGTATTCCGCTGCAACCTAGAATTCTTCCTCGAACCAACAACATTACTCCGGCAGCTACTCCAAGAAGAATTCCTCCAAGAATAACATTCATTTCAACGATCATTAGGGTTGCTCCTTTTATAAAGAATCTTTTTTATGATACCTAAAAAATTCTTTTATTGCTTTAAATACAATAAACTACGATCGTTTTTTTTGTTTATGCAAAAATTCTATCTTAAATTGAATTCCTCTTATTCTAATGTTAAATTTTGTCTCTCAATTATTAGAGATAAATATAATGACACGGACGTTTTTTACTTCATCACTCATGCTGTTTTGTTCCATTGCCTCTGCACAAGATCAAGTGATTGAGCATTTTTTTAAAGATGTAAATCCCTCAGTATTGTCTTCCAAGACGAAAAACAATATACAGGCCACCCATTTTCGCCTTGTTGAAATTGACCTCAGCCAACTTTACGCTGAGCTGGAGAACGCGCCACATCGAGATGAATTAAAATCAGGAGCTGGATTACAAATTGCCCTTCCTCTACCTGATGAAACCACAAAGCTGTATCAGGTTGTTGAAAATAGCACCTTGCATCCAGAGCTCAGTGCAAAATTCCCCACAATCAAAACCTACGATGCTTATGGGATTACTGATCCAAGTGAATTTGTTAAGCTGGATCTAACACCCCAGGGGTTTCATGCAATGATTTTCAGACCAGGACTAAGTCCGGTTTTTATTGATCCCTTAAGAAAAGGAAACAATCAGTATTATATGGTTTATAGTAAAAAGGATTTTATAACTTCAAAGCGCTTAAAATGCGAGGTCCATAGTCAAAATCCATTTGCAACCTCACCTGTTCGTTCAAAACATTTTGCCCGTTTTAATCCTTGCCAACTCAAAAAGTACCGCTTGGCCATGGCTGCAACAGCAGAGTACACCCAATTTCAAGGTGGAACCATAAACGATGCATTGGGAGCAGAAGCAACCACAGTGAACAGAGTGAACGGCGTTTATGAAATTGACATGGCAATTACCATGCAAATTATTGCTAATAATAATCTCATTATTTATACCGATCCTAATGATCAACCCTATACACACGGTTCCCCCCAAAAAATGATTCGAGAGAATCAGAAGAATGTGAATCAAGTTATTGGTGCACCCAATTATGATATTGGTCATGTTGTAGATTCAGCAGGAAGCGGTCTCGCACAATTATCCAGTGTGTGTATTGATGCATATAAAGCAAGTGGAGTCACGGGGCAAACCAAGCCTGTAGGAGATCCTTTTGATATTGACTATGTAGCTCACGAAATAGGCCATCAATTTGGCGCAAATCACGTCCAAAATAACAGCTGCCAAAGAAATGGGCCTACAGCTGTAGAACCAGGAAGTGGCAGTACCATTATGGGTTATGCGGGAATTTGCCCCCCGAATGTTCAAAAAAATTCAGATGCGTATTTTAATGGGATTAATCTTCAAGAAATGGGAACTTTTGTTTCTAGTCCTTCACATACCTGTCCTGTTACTACAGAGATCCCTAGCGCTCCGGAGATTTCTAGCGTCAATGGAGGAGTTATTATTCCTGCTCAAACACCTTTTGCTTTGACTGCATCAGCAACTAAAAGTAGGGGCAATGGAGTATTAACCTATACTTGGGAACAAATGAACAATGAAGTTGCTCCCCAACCTCCAACTAGTACAGCAACAGGAGGCCCCAGCTTTAGAAGTTTTTCACCACAACCAAAAGGTACTCGTTTTTTCCCAAGTCTCACCGCACTCAGCAATGGAGGTCCGTTTACCTGGGAAGTTTTACCTTCAGTTTCACGTGTTATGAAATTTAGAGTTTCAGTACGCGGGAATACGCCAGGGGGATCTTGCAACGCATATACGGATACCACTGTAACCACCACAAGTAGTGCAGGTCCTTTTATCGTGACCTCCCCCACCGGTAAAGGTATTAGCTGGATAGGTTTATCCCCACAAACAATTACTTGGGATGTAGCAAATACTAATTTTTCTCCGGTTAATGCCAAGAATGTAAACGTTCTTTTATCTACTGATGGCGGTAAAACATTTCCCTATACTCTTTTGTCTAACATACCAAACGATGGGCACGAACAAATCTGCGCACCTAATTTAAATACCACTAAAGCCCGGATTATGGTGCAAGCAAGTAATGGAACCTTCTTTAATATGTCAAAAAATAATTTCTCAATCACCGCAGTTCCAACAAAAGCTCCGGTATTAACGGCAGCCGAGCGTGATCCTATGAACACAAGTACAGCATTTGTTTCATATGCTAATTGTATTTCCATATCCAATGATGTCTATACAGTGAATGGTTTACCTGGCGCCACGATAAAGTTGGATATTAAGAACCATCGCTTCGTTATTGGAAACATTCGATCGTCCAAAAGGATTCCTCATGTCACGATTACTGCGACCAGTGAAAATCACATAAGTCAAACTTCAAACCCAATTACTATTCCCAGTATTTTATAGAAAAGGCTTTAATATGAATAAACATTCCCTATCAACAATCCTCGCTTGTATCTTATCATGTAATGGATATACCGGCGTTTATTCTGGTCTAAATTTAGGTATTAATTCAGTTACAATAGATAAAAGCTTGAGCTATCCTCTTGAAGAAGTCACACCTACTTCTTCCAGTTTTAACAACGCATATACTAATTTTCATGGACAACTTACAGCAGGATATGAATTGCCCTTGAGCGCAAGATTTTCTACTGCGTTAGAAGCAGATGCAGATCTGTTCACAGGGAAGTCACGATATAGAATCAATGAATGGTTCTTTAATGATGATGTTCATGCTGAAGAACACTTAGAATATGGATTTTCCTTCTTTTTATTGCCCGCATACCAATATAATGAGTCAGCTCGCTTTTTCGTAGGACCTGGAATTTCAGGAAGTCGTTTTGCGGTGAGCATGAACAATACTGCAGGTAATGTGGGAGTTAGCGACAATTTTAAAAAATGGCTAATCGGTGGCGGTTTAAAAGCAGGAGCCATCACAAGGCTCAATAATAATCTGGACCTACTCTTAACGTATCAATTTACCCAGTACAGCAGTACGGAACGAACTCAGATTGAACCATTATCTGATGAGACACTGCAAGGACGCTATAAGCCTTATGTAAACACTGTATTAATCGGTCTGAGAGTCAATTTACCAGCAATAGTCCATACTAAATGATAGGTATTAATGGTGCAGGTTGAATCAATTCAACCTGCATGAGTTACCATAAACTTTAAGAATTAATTATTCAACAACACCCAAGCATCCCTCCAAGCCAAACCTACGCCAGGTTCATAATAAGCTGGGGCTTGCGCACACCATCCTGAATAAGGCCAAGGTTTACACTGATACCGCTTATGATCCGAACGCCCCATAACTACGGTACCTGCTTTGTAATTGTTAATGCCATCCGGATAGATGTAATCGACTTGGCCGTTAGGCTCAATAAAATCAAGGACCACATGATAATTTTGGGTTCCACTATCACTTAGATAAATTTTATTTGCCTGATCGGCCTCTAAAACGACTTGTCCCGTCTGAGGATCTAACCGACCAATGTGTACTAAATTTGAATTAGCATTAACTATTTGTCCCAGAGCCAATGGCCATTGAGTTGCCTTATTATTACTATCAGTGACCGTTAAGCTATTATTTTCGACTTCAACTTCATTCTTGAAGACACGTAATACCACTTGGGTATTTACCGCAATATCTGCTGAACCATAAAAATCTTGCAATTCAAACCAGGAAGTAGGTAGAGAAACGTTATCTATAAATACATCACTACACGAGTAAAATGCTTCAGGGCTATCTGAACGCTGCCATATTACATACACTATTTTTTTACCACTCATATTAGTAGGTAATGGGCAATCCATTTTGTAACGTCCGTTAGCGAGAGTTACATTAGTTATCGTACAAAATGGGCTAGCCTCTAAATCAGACCACCTCAACGGCTCATTAAAGTTATAACTGTCTTTCGTGATATAAAATTTAAAATACTTTGTTTGATGAGGCGCAGTCGCGAGATAAGTAAAGGTAAAATTACCATTAGAATCAGGTTTAATTGTAGTCGTAGTCCAATCCGCTCGAGGAAGATTAAACCCTTTAAAAAAATCTCTTCCACCTGCGCATAGTTGCCCATCAGCAATAAGATCTTGATGGCGATCATTAGCTGCCGCCTGATTGATTTCATTCCAATTATACAGTGGTTGAGCACCACCTAATTCGACAGCCGCGCGACACGCAGCAGATTTTGGATTCTCAGGATTTTCTTTATAACATTGATAAGATCTTGAAATAGGTATTTCCATGGATCCATGAGCATGTAATCCATAACTTGCGCTAAATAGTAGAATACTACTTAATCTAATAAGTCCTTTCATTATTATTATCACCCTCCTTTGGAGTAAAAAATTTATATTTATTAAGTACAACCATTCAACTTATAATTAATGAGATTTATCGTCAAGCTCATTCAGCGACATTCAAGGTTGCTGTCTGAATGATTCAGCCCTAAAGCGGTAGATTAACTATAACAGACGCGAATTACATCGAGCCTATTGTCAATTATTGAATACAGCAACTCTAATGTTTGTTCATTGAAAAAGAAGAACTCATTGTTCTTCTTTGAGTCAGTATGTTTTCTAAGCATTTAAATTTAATAGAAAGATACAATGAGGTTTCATTAGAATTTATTATAAAAAACTGTACTAAAAATATAAGCCTTCCACTTAAAGACAATCTTCAACATATTGAACTTCTTCATGGTTGCCACTATAGATTAAAGTGATTACCTTGCCATCAGATTCAAATCGAATACCCCGATTATCGGGTTTTTCAAAAAAAGTGAGATAATGACCTTGAGGATCATAATGATGGGGTTCTATGGATAATTTACCTTTATATAGCGCTTGGACATGAGATTCAGTATCTCCAATCTTTGCGCCTTTTGATGTCAAATACTTAGGAGAATTAATGTTAATACGCACAATTTTATTACCTGAAACCATGAAGGATACGTTCTTTACCCCATTCAAAGTGACATAAAAGCACCCTTCATTTTCAGCTTGATCGGGATTGGGTTTTGTAGCGTTGAATGTTTTCCCAGTACTACGTTCAACCTGTTTCAGGGTCATATTCATTTTAATAGGACCTAAACCATCCGGTGAAAGAGTCCATTGTGTACTATCCATTGCAAATAATGGATTCAATGAAGCCATAAATAAAAGAAATGGTGCGATTCGTTTCATAGATTTATTCCCCTACCCCAATATTTACTCAATCAATCCAAGTGATGCTCTGAAAATTTAAATTGACATATTGAAGGCTAATTTGGTATGTTAATCCAATAATAGATAAAATTTAGTCAAACTGCTATCCATATGAATCATCGCGATACGAACAAAGGCAATAATTATAGTGCAGTGCTTACTGCAAAAGTATCGCCATGCCATGATTTCCTTCAGACAACAACCTCTTTAGTACACATTATTATTATTTTGCCCTCTTTACCCTAGAGCGGTTAGCTTTTTCTATTCCCAACCTCTCTAGGGAGGAAGTCTTGGGATACTAGAATAACTGTCTATACTGGAGGGTATCGTGACTCGCACCAATTTTTTTAAATTAAATAATACTTGTTTGCCCTTTTTGATGTGGTTTTTCCCCCTATCATTTTTTGCGCTTCAATTTATTTTGCGTCTGTGGCCAGGATTAATGATGCACGAAATAATGAAACAATTTTCAATAGATGCATCCAGTTTTGGGCTCTTAGCTGCATTTTATTATTATGGTTATGCGGGAATGCAAATTCCTATGGCGCTATTACTCGAAAAATTTGGCACCAAAACAGTAATTTTTATTTTTACGGTACTCTGTGGCCTCAGCGCCTTACTCTTTACCTCAACTGATAATTTCTATCTAGCCTTGTTGAGTAGATTTTTAATTGGGGCGAGTTCTGCTGTTGGCTTCTTAGGAGTGTCCAAAATTATTTCGGAATGGTTCAGTAGTACTCAATACTCTCAAATGGTTGGATTTTCTTTTAGTATTGGGCTGTTAGGGGCGGTCTATGGAGGCAAGCCAGCAACCCAGCTCATTGAGACTTACGGTGGTCAACAGGTTGGTTTATTACTTGCACTCACTTGTATCAGTATAGGAATTTTGGTTTATTTAATCTTACGTACTCCAAAGAATATTAAAACAACAAAATCCAATGCGATAAGCCTATCTTATTTATCGGTTTTATTTACCTCAAGAATATTATGGACGCTTGCCCTAGCAAATTTGCTCATGGTAGGCGCACTGGAGGGTTTTGCAGATGTTTGGGGGGTAGCTTATCTTACTACCGCTTATGGTTTTGCTAAATCTGATGCCGCCCTCCTCGTTTCATTTATCTTCGTAGGCATGCTGGTTGGTGGCCCCGTGTTGGCATTTTTGAGTAAAAAAATAGGAAATTATAAAGTTATAGGATTTTGTGGAATTGGATTGGCCTTAACTTTTTTAACACTTCTCACAGAAAATGTGAGTAATTGGTGGATACTTAGTATTTCATTTTTCACGGTTGGGATCTTGTGCTGTTATCAAGTAATTGTATTTGCAGCAGGCTCTACACTGGTTTCCCCAAAACATTTGGGAATAACTATAGCCTTTTTAAACTGTGTGAATATGTTTGGCGGCTCAATTTTTCATACAGTAATAGGCAAAATAATGAATTATTACTGGGAGGGAGGTATCACTGAAGATGGCCTAAGACAATACAGTATCCAATCTTATTATCATGCATTAATGCTAATACCTTTATGTGCGTTGATGGGAGCAGGATTAATCTATTTGATTCACAAAAAGGCCAAGAATCAAATAGGGGTCATGTCTATTGAAAAGACTATCACTTCTTAAACGGCCACTAATTAATTGATTTCAGCTGCATTATAAACTCTTCAGCAATTTTATAATGCAGGCAATTATTTTGTACTTTTTCAATATAACCTAATTCTTCTAGTCTATTTAAAGCTGGAAGAACATCTGGAGACAACTCATAGCGGAATCTGGGTACAGAAGAATTCAATATTGCGTCCTTATCGACAACAAAAAATTCTTTTATATTTTTAAAATTTGGATTGGTCACATCATTTTTAATCACATTCATGAAATGAGGGTATTCATTAAAAAGCTTATCTAAATCCAATATTTTTTTTTGCTTTATATGTTCTGTTTTATTCTTATTCTGCACGAATTTTTGTACTTGCCACCCACCTAAAGCAGTAGTAAAACACCCGCTTAAAAAGCCAAATAAAAATGAAGTATTCATGTTTTTTAAAATAAGAGATTGATGATGCGAAGCATGATCATTAAACGATTAAAAAGTTGATTAATTATATATCAAAATAGGAATAAAAGTAACGATCCTTTATTTTAAGATCTTGCATACGTGAGCCAGATCCCCGCTTGCTTTTTCAATTAGGCATTACTAAACTAACCCTATTTTGTTCTGTTTAAGACTTGTCTGCATGCTATATGACCACTATGCCAGAACTATTGCTTTACATAACTCATCAAAAGAGGATAAATATGCTTCGAAAACTCTTCATTGTTTCTATTTTGGTTCTAGCTGGCGTATTGACTGCCTGTGGTCCTATCTATAATACCCAATACAGTTATGTTCCACCAAAATCAGATATAGCAAAAATGTGCACTGCCCAGTGTATTCAAAGTAAAAATGATTGCCAACAAAGTTGCCGAGTAGACAATGAAAATTGCCGCCTAAGGGCTCAACAAAATGCGATGTTTGAATACAAACAATACAAAGAAGACCAAAAAAGAATGGGCTTACCGATTAGTAAATCTATAACTGATTTTGATCGAAGCAATAGCTGTACCAATTCGTGTCAATGTGAGTCTACGTATCGTGCTTGTTATTCCGCCTGTGGCGGGGAAGTCAGAGAACATAAAGTATGTGTCGCGTTTTGTGACAAGCATTAGGCAAAGCTTATAATTCGTCCCGACGCTCTGATAAAGATAAAATTTTTCATATTTAGGGCAAAGCCCAGACAAACCAGCAATTTATTGATTCAGAATTGCTGGTTTTTTCATTTTAAAAGCTTTGGAAACTGCTCTATTTGGCGTCCTTAGCCTATAACAAAAGGCCAATTATTTTACAATTTAATAAACCTTTGCCACACTTTAGTTGACCCATTGTAACGAGTAGAAATAATAATGAAGAAAATAATCCTTTATTTTTTAGCTTTCATTGGCACTTTGGCTATATTATTTTTTATCGCTCAATGGTTTAGCATAACGGGAACGACGATGTATGAGGGCGGTCCTGTACCCATGCCAGCGGGAGTCGGAAAGCAAGAGTATGCTGGTGGCTCTGTAGCAATGCAGAGCACAAGCCCATCTTCTGCAAGCCAACCATCAGATCAGGTTATGCGAGGTATGATTATTCGTAATGCGAATATTTCCTTGCAAGTTAATAACATTAACACCGCAATAGAAAAAATTTCTCAACTAGCAGAAAATTCAGGTGGCTATGTTGTAAGCTCCAATGTAACTCAGGATAACGATGCAACCAATAATACTAATGCAAATATTAGTATTAGAGTACCTGCCCAAGGCTTACATAAAGCCTTGACTGCATTGAAGTCCCTCGCAACCCGAGTCATGCAAGAATCAGTAACTGGTGAAGACATTACCCAACAATTTGTTGATTTACAAAGCCAACTGAGCAATTTACAAAAAGCCAAAGAACAGCTCTCCAAAATTATGACCAGCGCAACAAATACATCTGACGTTTTAAGTGTCTTTAAGCAATTAAGCGATACCCAAGGACAAATTGATGTCATCCAAGGACAAATTAAATATTTCAAGGAATCAGTAGCTTATTCATTAATCAATATTAACTTAAGCATGAACCCGATCGTTCAAACAGAGCAACAAAAACAATGGAAAATTACCGAAACATTTATTGACTCATATCATGCCCTCATTGATCAATTACGCAATTTTACTTATGGCTTGATCGCTTTCTTTGTGTATGTTTTACCCTTACTACTATTATGGATTTGTATCGTTTTAATTGTTTATTGGATAGGTAAAAAAATCTGGAATAATCTTAATAAGCGCTAATCCCGCGAACTAGGAAACTGTATTTATGAACAATCAGTCTACATGGATTGAACTATCATCTTACACATTGGAAAAAACTGAAGAGAGTGTTTTGTGATCAAGGCATTTAAATCAAAACAGTTCCTTGCTTTCATAGTGGCAGGAGCAATTTCAGTTATGGTAAATTTCTGCAGCAGAATTCTCTATAACTATGAGTTCAGCTTTTCAATCTCTATTATCTTGGCTTATATTACCGGGATGATCACCTCGTTCATTCTGGGTAAATTATTTGTATTTAAGAACAGTCAGCAAACCTTTTTACGTTCGATTATGTTTTTTATCCTCGTCAATTTAGTTGGTATGGTTCAAGTTTGGCTGGTTAGTTTGTTTCTCGCCGAACATATTTTTCCTGAGTTGGGTATTAAATCATTTCCTCTAGAAACAGCACACGCAATTGGACTTATTTTCCCCACTTTTACAACGTATCTGGGACATAAATTTTTTACCTTTCGAGAACATATTTAATGCATTCTGTGCGTTTTAGCAAAAAAGTTTAAAAACTCAGTCAATCTTTTAACCTCTTTTAAACTAATAGCATTATAAATACTTGCCCTGGCACCACCAACACTGCGATGACCTTCCAAATACAATAAGCCTGCCTTTTTTGCTGACGAGAAAAATTCCGCCTCCACACTGGGATTTGGAAGGAGAAAAGGAACATTCATTCGTGAACGACAATCAGTCGATACCGAATTATGATA
This sequence comes from Legionella sp. PC997, assembly GCF_014109825.1. Classification (NCBI taxonomy): domain Bacteria; kingdom Pseudomonadati; phylum Pseudomonadota; class Gammaproteobacteria; order Legionellales; family Legionellaceae; genus Legionella; species Legionella sp. PC997. The sequence continues at coordinate 1,092,405 of NZ_CP059576.1, read as the reverse complement.
GAAATGGCTTTCATCGATACATCTATAAAGTAATTTGGCTTTAGCCAAACTTCGTTTTTCCATCTCGACTACCCCGCCTTCTTGCTCTATCCAATCACATACAAGCGAGGCTATATACCAGGAAAAGGTGGTAGGTGTAGCTAAAAGTGAATGATTTTTATCCTGCATTGCATAATTAAATACAGCGGGTGTTTCAGGTAAGGCCCTATCTAACAAATCACGACGGACAATCACCAAACTCATACCCGAGATGCCAAAATTTTTTTGCGCACAAGCATAGATACACCCCAAACGATTAAAATCCACCGGCTTTGAAAAAATATTGGAACTCATATCACTGACCAATACCTTATCGCTTACCTGTGGGAAATCGGGGAATTCAACTCCACCAATTGTTTCATTATCAGTGAAATGCAAAAATGCGGCATCAGGCCGGAGATCCCATGTTTCCTGAGCAGGAATAGTTGTAAATTGCCGATCTTTACTACTGGCAGCTAAATGTACTTGTATGTATTTTTGTGCTTCTTTTATAGCCATACCCGACCAATAACCGGTTTCAATATAATTGGCATACTTAAAGCCTCGCGTTAAATTCATCGCAATCATTGCAAATTGAATTTGGGCACCACCTGGTAAAAATAGAACCGCAAAATCATTAGGTACGTGGAGCAAACGTCGAACTGAAGCCTCCAGCCTCTCCCCTAATTCCAAAAATTGGGGAGTACGATGACCAATCGATAGAATTGAAACCCCTGTATTGTTCCAATTAAATAGCTCTTTCTGAATAATATCCAATACCTGCACAGGTAGGGTTGCAGGTCCTGCGTTAAAATTGATTGGTGTATCCATATTGGGGTCCTTTATCATACACGGCACTCCGCTAAGCCTTTTAGTTGAATCTTTTAATTATAGAAAATAATCGATTGATTTCTTGGTTTCTTACCTTCCCTAAAGATTTGAAGTGTTCGGTGAGTATTTAGAGAGACTGCAATAAGAATGGATTACTCGAAGGACAGTTTCTATTGGATTTTATAATTAGATAATCTTGATTATTTAATGAAGTAAGCAGATTAGTATAAGGTTGCTGATTGCTGGTGCATACGTTGACATTACTCACTCCCCCCAACAAAACCCGGCCGCTCCAACTTGAAGCCATAATGCAGTTAAAGGCGGCTGAAGATCCTACATAAAAACAGGTGGCAGTCTGGGAATTAGATGAATCGACGGATATAGTTACATTCGAAAGATCCACTGTATTAGGAGGTGCATTACCTCCTGTACCCAGAGCAATCGTTCCTGATAGCGTTACAGCGTGCTCACTATTAATTAATGTCACATTATTATTTGAATCATAGGTAAGCACGATATTAGTGTTAGGAACTGTAACCGTATAAGTAGAGCCCGATGGAACCGAAGGAGGATTGGGATTTGGATCTGCATTAGGAACCCCTGAGCCTATAGGGGGTAAACTTGTACTTGTAAAAGTAGAATTAAACAATTGGCCACTGAGCGCCGGATCATTTTGACTAATATAACTGGCAGATACCATAGACAAGTTTTCGCCGTTAGAATTGGTCCAAGTAACAATATGATCTACTTTTTTATATTTAGAATTATTGGTAATCGTCCAGGTACGATAAAAAGTAGAATCAAACTCAGTCGTTATATCGGAGCCCGTTGTAATGGCATTATACCCTGCAATAGTGGAGTAATTACGTAACTCTTCCATTTTTTGATTAAATAATTGAGTGGACAAATAATCTTGATTGGTATTGGCCTTAGCTTTAATAAGATGCACTTCCGTCTTGCTACCAGCTACCATCCCAAAAATTAATAATGAGGTAACAACCATGGCTTCAACCAGTCCCAAGCCTTTCTGTTTGCAAGAGGTTGAGTTGAATTGATGAGTGTTCATCGTCTCTCTCCTCACCTTTAAATCCTTAAAAATCTCGCCAAGATCCTGGAACTTTGACAAAAGCCCCAACTTTGTTCAATTGATTCAGGACTGCTGTGTTATAAGTAATATTCGGTGAACCAGTTGAAGTGATTGAACCTTCGACTACGGCTCCTCCGATTATATCCAATGTTCCCCCCCCACTATTATTCCAATCTCCCATTATATAAACCATACCGTAAATTGTTGTAGTACCATTAGACTGCAGAGGCCCATTAACTACTAAGACAACTGGATTGGTAGGGGAACCAATCGTGGCATTACCTGAGAAACCGGCTGTACTTGTTCCAGTTTGGTTAATCCAAATGGATTGACCCACCACTCCATTTAAAAGACCACTGTAATCGGTATTACTACTATTAGTATAGGTAATATCTGCAGATTGTTGTGCTAAAGTTTTTGTTGTACCAAAAAAATTACTAAAAAATTGATCCGAGCTCAAACTACTTAAACTTGAATCGTGGTGCACCACATCAGCCTGAAGACTGCCACTATTAGAGCCAGAACTTGCATTTGAGGATGTGCTTGCCGAGCCGCCCAGAACCGTATCACCTCCACTCCAAATAGTTGTTCCTGTTGTTGTATTACTAATAGTCAAAGAACCACTCAAATTTACATTATCTTTTACAAGGAGTGGGACAGGTGTAGGTGTCGGTACAAAGGGGTAAATCTGCATAATTTGAACTACAGTAGTTGAGGCTAAGTTATTATCTGCCGTTCCCTTCGAAGATACCGTAATGCGGTTGAAACTATTATATACTGGATTGCTATAAGTGACGGTATAATTTGTATTATTACTAAAAGCAACATTGGTTATTTGAGAGTTGGTATAGGTATCTATAAAACCATCATTGTTCGCATCAACACGAATGGCGGTTTTATTTGCTTCAAGATACGCTAACCCATATTCTAAACCCGCTTCAGCAGCCATGAATGATTGGGAGGTCCGATAAAAGTTATTTTCTATTTTTTGATCAAAATCCACTGTTTTACTGGTTAATAGTGCCGTGATTGCAATTCCCAGTAAAATCATCACCGATGTAGCAAGCAGGACATAGCCACGTTGAAAGTTCATAGCAATATACCCTCCTCCTATAATTCAGGGCTGAAATTTATCATTACGTACTCGTATTTCTTGGACAAATGTTCGGCTTACTGAAGTATCAGAAATCAAATTCCCTGTTAGCGTAACTGTAACATTTCGTATCGTAAGTGTGCTGACTCCATTACTTAATGTGATAACCGTAGGTGTCAGGGTAAATGATAAATTAGTCACTTGGATCTGATTAGGATCTGTCAAATTGATCCAGGTGCCATTAGTACAATCAAAAAATGAGTCTGTTGCTGCTCTAGCTTGTAAGACATTATTTGAAAGTCTAAATCCAAAGCGTTTATCATAACCGGCTGAATTTAATGCAGGCATAGTGCCATTTGAATCGATATCATAGGTGAATAAGATACAGCTGCTTACCGGGACAGTAATATCATTAGCAGAGGCAATAAAAGGATTAGTAATCGTTCCAGTCCCTATATCATTAGCAGCATTTGCAGAATAACCTGCACGACGGATTTCGATAACCATCATATTCATGGCAGAACGTAATTGTTGATCTAGTCGATTAATTGCTATGACACTGTAAAAAGAACGCATTAAGGAGATATAAATTACAATACTCCCCCCTAATAAGAATAAACCTATACCAATTCCAATTAATATTTCGAGCAGGGTATAACCCTTGTGTTGTTTAATCGGTATTAAGGACATGTTTGGTATCCTGAAACAGTATTAGAACACACAGTTACCAACCCCATACTGTTGGCATTAATTCTGGCAGATTTATCTGACAAAGAAACGGTTATAGATCCTCCAGAAGTTATTGTTCCATGGAATCCGTCAAAAATAATGTAAGGGGCAGAACTTGTTCCTGAAAATCCAGTTATAGAAAGAGCAACCGGGTTACCTGAGTAATCACCACTTCGAACAATGGTTTGAATACTTTTAACCATACAACTATTTACTACGGTGCAATCACATGGAGCAGTATCACTAAGCCCATAACACCAAGTTGTTGGACTAAAACTAAGATAATAGGTATTTTTTGTAGTAAGAGCCTCTGATTGCGCAATTTTAATAAAATTATACAATTCCTCCGTTCCGGTCCTGACACGCTTCTGGTTCATAAAATTTGTGTAGGCAGGAAAAGCAATACTCGTAATAATGACGAGAATTATTACGGTAATTAATAACTCAAGGAAACTAAAGCCCATTACTTTATAGGTGCCAATCCTTTGAACGGTCATAAAAAGAAACTCCATTTACTTTATCATCCATGCAAAATGGGTAATATATATTATTAGTTTAGTCTAAGATTAAAGAGGGTAATTCAGGAGAGCCTTTAAAATGGATAATTTAAAGAATAAAATGGGATTTTCATTGATGGAGTTAGTAATTGCCCTCGCCATCATTGCTATTCTTGTTATGATTAGTATGCCCAGTTACTTTAATTATGTGATGCGTTCTAGACGCACAGAAGGGATTAATACTCTAAACAGTATCCAACTTGAGGAAGAAAAATACCGTGGTCAAAACCCAACTTATGGTACCTTAGCAGACGTTTGGAACGGCGTAACTACTACAGACAATAACTACTATTCATTATCAGCTACTAACAATACCGCAACGGGGTATACTCTTACTGCAACTGCCCAAGGTGCCCAAGCTAATGACACCCAGAATGGCGTTTCGTGTAGTACCTTAACCTTGACAGTTAATGGACTTAATACTACCAGAACTCCACAAGCTTGCTGGTCTCAATAAAAGAAAATGAATCCTAGCCATCATTGAGCCTTAGGAAATGGGGGTATAGGTCTTTTATACATGAATGATTTCATATGAAATGCAATGAAAACTGACATTTATTAGGCAAATCTCTCCATTACATGCAATTCATTTCATGACCTATACTTATTCAATAATAACACTCAACTGTGTGAGATATAAAAATGGAAAACACATGGAAAGATCAGTTGCATCAAAAATTAAAAAAACAGTTCGGTACGAAAAAAGGTAAAGAATTTGCTGAAAAATATCTTCCTGCATTACCAATGAGTTATTGTGAACAACACACAATTGAAGAAGCAGTAGAAGATCTCTCTCAAATTGATAATTTATCCCTACAAAACCCCTTGGCGATTGTGTTTTTTGAATCAGCACGCGGGGAACACCCGTTACACATTAAACTATATCGATACGGCGGCCCTATTCCCTTATCAGATATTTTACCCATGATTGAAAACATGGGATTACGCACTTATACCGAAAGACCCTATAAAATTGCTTTAGAACCCAATCAATTTATTTGGATTGGTGATTTTAATGTTTCTTATTCCTATCCTAATTTACTCACGCTGGATCAAGTTAAAAGCAATTTTAATGAAGCCTTAATCAAAATAAATGTCGGGCTTAGTGAAAACGATGGGTTTAACAGATTGGTGTTAGGGGCGGGATTATCCTGGCGTGAAATAATGATTATTCGTGCCTATGCCAAATACATGCAACAAATTGGATTTCGTTTTAGCCAACAATATATTGAAAAAACCATTGCTAACTATGCACCCATTGCCAACAAACTTATTGAACTTTTTTGTTTAAAGTTTAGTTTGAAACAAAACACTAAAAGTAAAAATAAACGCATTGAATTGGAGAAAGAAATTCGAGCGGATATTGATGCGATTACCAGCTTAGATGAGGATTATATCATTCGTTTTTTTTGGTCTTTAATCAAAGCAACACTTCGTACCAATTATTTTCAGTTAGGCGATGATGGAAATCCCAAAGATTATTTGTCATTTAAACTCAACTCCGCCAAAGTTCCTGATTTACCCCCTGGGCAACCTATGTATGAAATATTTGTGTATTCTACACGATTTGAGGGTATACATTTGCGTAGCGCCAAGGTGGCTCGTGGTGGTATTCGCTGGTCTGATCGGCCCGAAGATTTTCGTACAGAAGTTCTGGGTTTGATGAAAGCTCAAAAAGTAAAAAACTCAGTAATAGTACCTTCTGGAGCCAAAGGAGGCTTTGTTTTAAAGAAAGCAGCTCACCTTCTTGATCGAGAGCAGATAAAACATGAGGTCATTGCCTGTTACCAATCATTTATCAGAGGTTTGCTTGATCTGACAGACAATTATGAAGAGGACCGTGTTGTTTCGCCCCGGAATACTATTTGCTATGATGACGCTGATCCTTATCTTGTTGTTGCAGCCGATAAAGGAACCGCCACATTTTCCGATATTGCAAATGGTATATCTAAAGAATACAAATTTTGGCTTGGAGACGCCTTCGCTTCTGGAGGATCTGCGGGCTATGATCATAAAAAAATGGGAATTACAGCGCGTGGAGCCTGGGAATCCATTAAAAGACATTTCCGTGAACTAGACATTAATATTGAAAAACAAGATTTTACGGTGGTTGGTATCGGCGACATGAGTGGAGACGTATTTGGTAATGGCCTAACCTATACCAATCATTCTCTTTTAATTGCAGCCTTTGATCATCGTCATATATTCCTTGATCCAAATCCTGATGGTCGTAAAACTTTTGAAGAACGTCAACGCTTATTTAATTTGCCGACCTCTTCATGGGAAGATTTCAATCCTCGATTAATTTCTAAAGGTGGGGGGATTTATCCGCGTTCAAGCAAATCGATTACCCTGACACCTGAAGTAAAAAAAGCACTCGATATTCAAGCAGACTCGCTACCCCCCAATGAACTGATTCGGGAAATATTAAAAGCACCTGTGGATTTATTATTCAACGGCGGTATTGGTACCTATGTAAAAGCATCTACTGAATCGAATGCAGATGTAGGTGACAAAACCAATGAATTCTTACGTGTCAATGGTAATGATTTGCGCTGCAAAATTGTGGGAGAAGGGGGTAATCTCGGATTTACTCAACTTGGAAGAGTTGAATTTGCGCTTACAGGGGGACTGATCAATACTGATTCAATTGATAATTCCGCTGGAGTAAATTGCTCCGACCATGAGGTGAATATTAAGATTCTCCTCAATAAAGAAATGAATCAAGGCAAGCTTACCGAAAAGAAACGCAACCAGCTGCTTACCAAAATGACGGAACAAGTCGCCCAGCTGGTTTTACAAGATAATTACAACCAAGCATTGGTTCTAAGCTTTTCTGCAATAAACGCTCTCGCTTACAGTGGTTTATATCAAGCTTATATTAAGGAATTGGAGGGATTGGTACATTTAGATAGAACCGTCGAATTTCTTCCGGATGATAAACATCTCTTGGAACGTAAAGCTGCGGGTCAAGGTCTAACGCGCCCAGAGTTATCTATTGTCATGGCCTATACAAAAATTTATATCACGAGTGAATTATTAAAATCCGACTTACCTGATGATCCTTATTTTGCAACCATTCTACAGACCGGATTCCCATCCATGTTGCTGAAATCGTACGCCAAATCCATGCAAACACATCGTTTGCGACGTGAAATTATTGCCACCCAGCTTAGTAATCAAATTGTGAATAGCATGGGTATTACCTTTATGTATCGTTTACAAATGGAAACTGGACAATCAGTTGCAGACATTGCCCGTGCTTATATTATTGCTTCAAAGGCATATGGAACCGAGCAATTACACCAATTAATTGATTCGCTTAATTACAAAGTCACAGTACAAACTCAGTACGAGTTGCTTCACCACGTCAGACAATTAATGAATTTGGCTACTCGATGGTTCTTGCACCATAAACGTTTAAGCGGTGGAATTACTAATAATATTACCCACTACAGTCAATCTATAGCCAAACTTGAAAAATCAATTCCTAATTTGATGGCTGGGGTTACAAAAGAATATTTAGAAAAAATTGTTATTCAATTTGTCGACATTGGTTTACCGGAAGAAGCTGCAAAAAAAATCGCTACTACCCGTGCTATGTATACCGTATTAAATGTAGTGGAAGTAGCGACACAAAATAAATTTGATCTAGGAAGAACTGCTGAAGTTTATTTCAAAGTAGGTAGCAAATTTAGTCTGGTCTGGTTCCGGGACCAAATTGGTAATGATTCTCGTGAAGGGCATTGGAATAGCCTGGCACGTTTATCTCTACGTGATGAATTGGACAATTTGCAACGTCGGCTCAGCATTGTCATTCTGAAGAATAATCAAAAAGGGCTGAGTTCAGAAGAACTGATCACTTACTGGTTCTCAAAAAATCCCTTTATTCAGCAACGATGGGAAAGATTGCTGGAGATGTTACTCGGTAGCTCAAGCATTGATTACACGATTTTCTTTGTTGCACTACGCGAATTATCCACCTTAATTGCAGTAGAGTAATAAAAATCCACAAAAATTACCAATTGATGTATGAAGATAGGTACCATTAAAAAAGACTACCGTTCCCCCGAAAGAGGGAACGTATCTCTAAAGAGGCCCGCTTTCCACTGACGCGAAGCGAGTCCAGGAATCCTTTTTAAAAATATTCGAGTTTCCTCTTGCAATGGAAATTGATGCCATTGTATTTCTATCTCCGATAATGATATTTTGATTGGAAACAGTTTAATGTCAATGAGTTAGGAGATCTTTAATGGATGAAGAATACAGAAAACAAGCTAAGTTAAAAATTGCAGAAGCCAAATATCTTGAGACAGCATCTCTAACCAAAAAAGGAGTAATCCGATACCTACAAGGAATCAATTTATTTTCACAAATTGTAAATAAAACAATAACAGATTTTGAAGATCTTTCTTCTGCTTACCATGATCTGGCGATCCTCCATTTTAATAGTGCTCAATATGAAAAATCAGCGCAATGTTATATGGATGCTATAAACCAAATACTGCAAACCCCTCTCCATGATAAAAGTTATAGGAAATTAACTGAGTTGTATATGGATTTAGCAGATGCATGTTATGAATCATTAAAGCAACCAGCAGGAGATGAGGCTATGGCGAATGCCATAAAAGCATTCGGCTGCATTAAAGATAAAACTTTTGAGGAACAAAAGATTGGTGATCCAGTTGTTAATTTCAAGCAATTCCATGGACATTATGAAAAGAAGCTCTCAACGGATTCATATATTGCTTCTTCCAAGTTTGCTAATCATGAACATTTACTCAGTGAAGGACAATTTGCAAAACAAGAGCAAGCACTTTTTGAACAGTTTGAAACCATCTCCATTCATGAAATTCAACAAATTGACCACAATATAGAAAATATGTTAAATCAGCTTTCTCTATCCGCTGATAAACATCCATTTACTCCTGTTTTAATCAATGAAACACCTAGTGATGGTGCATACCGTAATATGGCAATGCAACTTTTAGCACTGGCCAAAGCCCATATTCAAAATCAACGGCTAGGAGATACCATTGCAACATATAAGCAAGCACTTAAAACACTACAAGCGATAAAAGTACCGCAAAAAAGTGATCAGCAGATAATGCAACATTTGGAAGAACAAATACATCATCTATCGAAGAAACCTGATATTTCACAATCACAATTCCTTGCTGCATCCCCTTCTATATCGCAAGAGAGTCAGAACTCTATTTTCATAAGTCAATCTGGGGCTAGTTTTTTTTATCAAGCGTTATATCCAGAAACAAAAGAAGAATATCCTGAGAGTCTTAGTAACGATGCTGAAATGGATGAAGGCAGTGGTAATGGAATGAGCCTGTAAAAGAATATTATCTTGACGGTTATTTTTCTTAAGCTTATGACCTATCGCTGAATGGGCATAAGCTTCCTATCTCACCCTTTCATGGTTCTTATTTGCACAATTCGCGTATATTTAATAATAGTTCTCTAAGTCAGTATTGGTACCATAAAAAAAGTCCAACAATCGATGGAGAACCGATGAAAATTACTTCCTTTGTAAATCAACTTAAAACTAAGAACTTTGATTTTGTAAAAAAAATAGCTCCCCACGGTACACACGATGACTATTTAAAAGATCTAATAAGAAGGTATCAAGAGAGATATAACTCTAAGTTACTTCCTATTATCCAGCAATTTTCTCAGGATAATAGTTCCAAAACCGAAGTGATTATTGCAATTTATAATTTCATCAAACATAACCGCGGTGAATTAATCGAAATTTATAAATATTCCTCCCGTCAACTGTCTCTGGAAACCCCGGAAAAAGCACACTATCAAGCGATTAAAGATGATGTATTTAAGTTATTACAACAAGGTAGAAAATTCAATTATTGGGCAGAAAGCTTTATCGTGAAGGAAAGTTTTGAGTGTAAAGCTCATCTCCTTTCAAGAGATATTTCTGAACAAGAAAAATCAAAAGCTCGTCCGTATGCCGAAGATAACTTGGATGTGACTAGAGATGTACACGCGCTATTAAATCAGCAAGGGTTAGCATTACCAGATAGAGTGCAAAAAGAATTCTTAGACCCTCAACATCGTGCATGGGGAACTTTATATCCTACTACCAAAGCAGTCTTGGAACCCATTCATGATGCATGGGAAAAACAACAACCCAAATGCGAAGATTTAACTGTAGAAATTGAGTTTGATGAAACAAAAAAATCCCAAGCAGTGATTAAGAATTATTATTTTTCTCATGAAGAAGCACTATCTTGTATGCTTACAACCAATAATCAAAACGAACTTTGTCTTAGTGGCACCACACAACCTTTTTCCTCTGGCACCGGATATATTTACGCTATGGATATTGAAGGAAATTTATTTGTACATCCTGATGATGAATATAAAGAGGGGAAACGGATTGGTCACCCGGCATTTACCCGTGGAAATGCTGTAGCCTGTGCAGGAGAAATTACGGTTAAAGATGGCAAGATAACTGAAATTACAAATGGAAGCGGCCACTATAGACCTGGGCCATTTTGTCTCTATAGAGCGGTGAAGGCCCTATATGGTCGTAATGTTTTGGCGAGCAATTGCATTATTCAGGATCTTAGAGGCGATTTCTTTATAGAAAAAGAAGAAATCGATTCTTTTGATAATTCAACAAAGAAGAGAAAAACAAGTCGACTAACGTGGGAACAATATTCTGCTTGTTATTCCGAGAAGACAAAATCCTCTCCATCTATCCCTACAATGAATTTATCCGAAAAACCTAATCCTTTGCCAATAATCCAAGGATTAAGAGCAATACACCAGTATGTGCATGATTTGGGCAAAGCAACCTCTTTATTAAGTAAAACTAAAGGGAAGGACTATTATGAACGTCGCAATTCGTTTAAGAAGCTATTGGAAGCGTTATCTAGTGGAGATTACAAGTTAATTTTCGATTGCATTGATACTCAATGTATTAAATTTCAAAATACGTCGGTAAGAGATAATTATGTTACTTTGCTAATTGAACTAAAGACACACTTAGTAAACTCCAGAAGGTACTCTATCGATATTTTAGATGATCAATATCTTGCTCGTAAAATCCAAAGTTATTACACAATGTATCAACAACTCGACAAATGTACCGATGCTTCCCGTACTTATACGGAAAAACATTCGTTCTTCTCCAGCAATAATGAACTGCGCGCAAACCAAGTGGAGGCTATAAATAGCTTCAAATTTCAAAGACAAGAAATTGACAAAGAATTTAGAAAGGAATTTGCAAAGCCAGATGAGGTCGCTCAAATGGAATCAACAAATAGCTATTATTTCTAAATTAATTATAGAACTCCCATACCATGTTTAATGGGAGTTCTTATTATTTTTTCTTTCTTAGTGTGTACCATGTACCTTAGTTTAATGCCTCTGCTTCCTGCACTAATGCATTCATTAGCTCATTTACACTCATATCCCTGCATAATTGAGCAGATTGACCTGCCCACAAAGACATAAAATCAATATTGTTTTGTTCTTTTGCTTTTTTTCGCATTCCGCTCGTTAAGGTATTTTGAATGGGATAATCCAGGATATTTAGTGTTTTAGTATTCATACGCTCGATAAATTGATTGCGTATACCTCGTGCTAATTTACCTGAAAAAGCTCGTGTAAGTACAGTATTATCCTGCTGTTGTGATAGTAAAGCGTGTTTATAGACCTCGGGAATACCAGACTCCAGGCAACTCAAAAAAGCAGTGCCCATTTGTATGCCTTCGACACCCAAATCCAGTGCGGCCCTAATTCCTCTGCCATCCATAATTCCACCCGCAGCAATGATTGGAAGGTTAATTTCATCCACCAATTGTGGCACCAAGCTAAACAAACCGATCAATCCCTCCTCTGCTGGCCCTATAAAAGTTCCTCTATGTCCGCCCGCTTCACTTCCTTGAGCAACAATCGCATCGATGTCACATTCTGCAAGTTGGTGTCCTTCAGCTAAAGTGGTTGCTGTACCTATTAAAAGAATGTGATTCCTTTTAAATTTGGCTATCCATTTCGAATCCAACATACCAAATGCATAACTAAAAATAGGAATTTTTTCTTCAATTAAGACATTTATCTGTTCCTCAAAGGATTGTGCATAAGGTTCGAAAACGGGTTCAATTTCTATATCTAATTCAAGACAAGAGTGTTTGATATCCATACACGATTTTCGAATTTGTTCGGTTGTGGCGTAATGATGCTCGGGAATGAACAGATTCACTGCAAAGGGTTTATTCGTTAATTTTCGTATTTTTTTGAGTGCACTTTTTATTTCAGCAGGAGGCATATATCCCGCTCCTAATGAACCTAAACCACCTGCATTACATACCGCCGCGACGAGTTCCGGAGTAGTTGCACCTCCTGCCATAGGGGCCTGGATAATTGGAAATTTGATGCCCATTTTTTGAGTCAATTTTGTCGGCCACATCATGTGTTCATCCTTTTTAATTTTATTAATCATAAATTTGATGTTTAATGAACACTATAGTGCAGTTAAGCTGAACTATGCCAATTTACTTTTACAACTGTTATTCTAAAAGCTTAATTGCAGAGCAAATACCTGAAAAAACCATTAAAAAACTAACGGTTGCTGGAAAATGTTCTGCGATTTTTTTAGAATGCTATTTTGCATTAAGGAAGATAGATTTTTTCGGCTCTCTTCAATTTTAATAAACGTCTGGTGCATCAAGTTAGGAGGACGCTATGAAAGCACAAGCAATATCATCTTTTGGTGACGCTTCAATCTTTGAAACGATTGAACTCCCCACTCCCCAAATTAAACCCGGCTATGTGCTCATTCGAGTTGTAGCAACTAGCGTAAATCCTGTCGATTGTAAAGTTCGCTCTGGTAAATACAGCCAAATTTCTCCTCCATTTCCTGCCATTTTGCATAGTGATGTAGCAGGTATTGTTGAACAAGTTGGTGACTACGTAACTGAGTTTGCTGTGGGCGATGAAGTTTATGGATGTGCGGGAGGATTCCTCAATGAACCAGGTGCCTTAGCAGAATTTATGCTTGCTGATGCCCAATTAATTGCGAAAAAACCTAAAACCTTGAGTATGGTTGAAGCCGCTGCATTACCTCTAGTGGCCATTACTGCCTGGGAAGCATTATTTGAAAAAGTTAAAATTAAACCGGGACAAAAAGTATTAATTCATGCGGGTACTGGAGGAGTTGGACATATTGCGATCCAGCTCGCCAAATGGGGTGGCGCGGAAGTATACACAACGGTATCTTCCCCAGATAAAGCAGATATAGCAAAATCGCTTGGAGCTAAAGAAACGATTAATTATCGGCTTGAATCCGTTCAAGATTATGTTAATCGACTAACTCACGGAAAGGGATTTGATATTGTATTTGATACAATCGGTGGAGAGAATCTCGATAAGTCATTAGCTGCGGTTGCCTTATATGGGAATGTAATTAGCATTCAAGCCGCTTCAAACCACGATCTCTCACCCTTACATAGTAAATCGGCAAGTCTACATGCAGTATTCATGCTATTGCCATTATTACGCAACATCGAACGTGAACGTCATGGCAAAATTCTAAAAGAGATCGCAACATTAGCGGATCAAGATTCTTTAAAGCCGCTTATTGATCCTCATCTTTTTTATTTCGAGAATATTGATAAAGCCCATGCATTACTCGAATCAGGTAAAGCCGTAGGAAAAATTGTAGTTCAAGCGTATTAATCCCATAGGCCAGAATAGCGTAGCGAAAATCGGATTTATTATCCAGATTGGGCTGCGCTACACCGAGGCTATAACTCTCATTCCTGCTTTATAGACGGAAGCAAATTCTTATTAAGCTCACAGTAGAGAATGGTACTTGCTATCACTGCTGCAGGCATGATCAAGAAATTTAAGATAGGTATAAAACTGGCTATATTTATAGAAAAACCCAATCCAAGGGAACGCATTTTATTACGAGCAACGATTCTTCGCGCCTCTTTAAAGCTAATCAGATTATTATCCATGGCGAAATCCTGATATTGGATACTTAGTATCCAAGCATTAAATAAAAACCATAAGAGAGGATAAATCGGCTGGATAAAAGGAACAAAAAATAAAATAACTATAATCACAAATCGAGGCAAAAAATAGCCAAGAAACTCACCTTGACGCTTGATACTGCGAAGTACCACTTGATAAAATGATAAAGACGGAATTGCACTCCCAAACAGTATTTTTTGGGTTTTCTCCGCTAATAATCCGTTTAAAGGAGCTGCGATTAGATTAAAAAATACAGTAAAAAGCGACAAAAACATTAAGAAAAAACTCAGGATAAAAATGATAAAAAATATGCTGCTAAGAAAACTTAACCAAGAAGGCAACTTATCAAGGTAATGATAAGCATAAGGCAATACATAGTGATGTATCAGATAAAACAATCCGGAAAACATTATAAAATTAATTGCTAAAGGTAATAGCACAAAACGTCTTAAGCCTGAGGTAGAAAGGGTTCGAACTCCTCGAAGCATATAACCCATGCCATAAAAAAAATCCCACATGTTTATCCTTAATCATAATCTCGTTGTCGTACAATGAATCCATAAAAATCACTTCTCGTATAGCTTAAATTATTTTGTCAAAAACATCATATCTTTTAATGGCTGTTTACATTTCGCGCGCTTAGGCTAAAATGGCCTTATTTTTGAGTATTGAAGCGCAACGTACACAGGAAATAAACAAAAATCAGGATAGTTTGACCCAGTAAATGGAAACAAATCCTAATGATTTGATACAAAATAACAACAATTACTCATAAAAACATCATTAGAATTTAGATAGGGGCTTAATCATGCCAAAACTAATACCCACACTTGTTACTCTAGCAGCACAGAAAATCGAAAAAACGAATCCTCATCTTTTTTTTACTTTGTACAACAATAAAAAATTACCTCCCGAACTGGAAAGTCAATACATTACTCCTTTAGTCCAAAAGCTTGTTAGCCAACATAAGGATATTTATTTGGATAATGTAAAAGAACGAGATGAAATGATTATGGAACGTTCTTCCAATATTAACGAGAATTGTTGTTATAGAAAATGCGCAATTCTTGCTGCGATGGCCCTTGGTGCTGGAGTTCATCTTGGTATTTATTATATTCTTCGCGCAAGCGAAGTACCTTATTCAACGAGTTTAACTTTTCTTACTACACTACCTGCCACGGTAATAGTTACAGGATGTTTCAGTCCTTGTGCCTCTATATTATTATCAAAATTGATTGCACATTGCAGCATCCCTAATGTTCCTGATGAGGTAGTTGATTTGACTGAGGTAGTTACTCACATGGAATCACAACAACAAGCGAAAATTAGCTTACGCTAAAAACGTACATAACTGATTTATTTTATAGTCTGAAACAAACTGCCATTCATTGAAAAAATTCCGGATAAAAGAAAATCTATTAAATTGAACCGCATGGAGGTAGGAAAAAGCGTTTGCCGTTAGTTCTTTCCACTGTGTCATCTTTTGTAACAACGTTGTTACAATTTCACAACAATTTGTTATATCCCTGTTACATTCATTATTTAGACTCAGCAGCAGATAACAATTAAAGAGGGGAATAAAAATGATGATCAAAAAAATATTGCTGTGCGGGATGTTAGGCGCGGCTACTTTATTTTCCACTACATCCTTTGCTTTTTATCATACCCATGATTATTATCCACGATTTAAAAATTTTCGCCATCACCATCATCATTCAAGATGGAGAAATGCTCATCGCTGGACGCCGCCAAGAGATTATATTGTAGTGGAAAATGGTGCACCCTACCCTCAATACCATCAACACCATTGATTATAAAAATTCTTGACTAAAAATTGGGCCAATTGGCCCATTTACATATTTAAAAATTACTTACAGCCAACTCTTTTTATTCAGCCCTCATAAGATCTGATAAACTTTCCGTTACTAAGAACCCTACGAATTATTTTGAGAATTCAATGAAACTGTACATACCCCTAGGTATCTTTCTCTTGATTACGACTCTTGCTATTTATGCTTTGTTAGCTGTGTATATTATAAACAATGCGGAAAAAGATGAGAGAAAACGTGCCGATGTTATATTAGTTCTTGGAGCAAAAGCCTATCGCAATAATTCCTATAACCTTTGCCTTGTGGCTCGCGTAAAACATGCAATTGATTTATATAAGGCTAACTATGCTCCAAAACTACTTTTCTCAGGCGGTACGGATGTGGAAGATGGCATAAATGAAGCACAAACCATGAAAAAAATTGCTATATCTTTGGGCGTACCCGAAAAAGACATTCTGCTTGAATCCGAATCAACTTCCACATTCCAAAATCTTCTTTATTCTAAAAAATTATTGCAAGCGAACCAATTTAAATCCATTATTTTAGTCACTGAACCTTTTCATGCCCCACGAGCCATTCTAGTAGCTCAAAAACTGGGCCTCACCGTATTCAGTTCTCCTGCAATAACAAGTGCCTGCTGGATAAAGAACAAATACAGCTCACGTTACTTTCTCAAAGAACCCTTTGCCATAATTTTTTATAAAATGAAAAATAGGTTATGAGCCTATTTATCTAAGAATTTAGTGTGGTAATTGAACGTTATATTCAGAACTGAAGTTTCCTTAGGTACTTAGAATGAAAGGGCTACCCTAAGGTAACCCTTTATGCTTGGATTATTTTGATTATTTACTTTTAGTACAAGTCTCTGATCCAAGTTGATTGTCTGATTGCAAAACCCAATTAGATTGCAATGAACCATCGGGTTTGATTTCTATCATTTGAATACCAATTGTGTCCGGTTTTCTTGGATCCCAAAATGAAGAGGCAACCACATTAGTTTGATTTGGATGCATAACACCGGTACCGTAAAGAACAGGATCTCCGTTACTATTATCCCATTCTAACGTATAAGTATCCCCTGTTTTGGATACGGTAAGAGGATAAGTTGCAGTATTATTTGCCGCATCAACACGTTGACATTGATAATCTCCTAAAAAAGAAGATGTTCCGGTCTTACTTGTTGAAGTGTCACTCGTAGCAGGAGTAGTTGTCGGAGTACTTGAGTTACTTGGTGTACTCGAACTGCTGGGAGTACTCGAAGGAGTCGTGCTCGTGCTCTCTGTATCTGCATAGGCTGTTAAAGTGGGTAGGGATAATGCAGTAACTAAATAAATACTTTTCATTACAGTTTTCATAATAAATTCCTTTTCTCACCTTTATGCGAATATTCACTATTGGGTTGATTTAGTACAGGTTTCAGTACCACCTTTATCCTTATTGCTTTCTGCAAAAACACCATCCAAAGTGCCATCAGGTTTCACTGTAAAAATTTGGATTGTTGTTACAGAGGGGGACTTTGGTTGCCAAAATATGTAGCCAATCGCATTATTGACGTTTTTATTAAATATGCCTTTACCAATGTAATATGGAAATACGCTTCCAGTAGGAATACCGGAGATTTTATAAACATCACCATTTTTCTTGAACACTACGGTTTCAGTACCATCATTGGGAGTTGTAAAAGGATCGTGGTACGAACATTTATAGGATCCAGAAATATCAGGTGTATCTGCAGAGTAGATACTGGGTGACACTGCTAAAATACCTAACATGGTTGCTAGGGACAGTTTGTTGATGACACGCATAAGAACTCCTTTTCTTAATAACTTAAAAATGATTTTAAGATACCAAAGCTAATAATAAATATATGTTACGCAAAATGGAAAAGCAAATTTCAAATGGAATAAATTTTATATAAAACAATCGTTTTCACTCGATGTTGAAGTTAGTTCGATAGATAAGAAGTATAATCTTCCAACTCTAAACTTTGCTTCTCATCAAGAAAATTGACTATTTTTTTCAAACGTCCTTGATTAATGGCTAAGGTTTCAAAAAAACCAAACCTAACAGGTTTGCCAAGAACAACTAACTTTTTTTTCTCTGCAGCTTGACATTTAGTGTCTCCGGAAAGCGACCATAAAGAATGTTTGTCACGCAAATCCTTTTCGCGATGCTTTTTATATTGTTCCAAGCAAAATAAGTAGGTTGCTGAATAAACAATTTTTGCTTCTGGGTTTGTTAGGATTCGGGCTTGTCTATTCACTTCGGAAACAAAACTTAAGCTTGCGGCAAGAGATTTATCTTTTTGAGTTTTAAAATCTGTCTCTAATAAATGAAATGTTTTCTCTATTAAACTATTTTCGGTATCCTTTTGCTCCAATCTGGTTTGCTGAATAAAGGGGTAAAGCCAACGACTTTGGTTCGTAGCACTTAGAAACTCGACACGTAAAGACGGAAGAAAATGAGCAACCCTTTGCAAAGCTTCAATGAGTTTAATTGAGCGAGTATCAATGTATTGATTATGTGTATTAAAAAATTGGGTGCATTCAACTGTATTTTGAGTTAACCAATTAAAAATTGCCAACTCAGAACGTCGTTCTTCATCTGTAGTATGGGAACGAAAATAAATCAAGGAAGGCAATAAAGAACATTGTTCAAAAGTGCAATATCTATAAATTAGATAAAAAATAGTTCTTAATAAAAACATCACATCTTTTATATTTGCAATTACTTGAGGCTTTTCTGAAGATATCCTTGCGTTTAACCGTTCGAGAGGATAATTATTTTCGGTTACCTCCTTATAACCTAACATTCGACTAGCGGAAATAAGTAAAGGCATGAGTTCGGTTATCCTTAAGCGATTTTCAGCTAAATCATCAAAATGAGAGTTTAACTTTTCATACAGTATAGGATGAAGGAAATCCGCCTCTAACAAATTTGCTTTAGCCAATGAGTTTTGGAATAAAAGCCAAGGTCGGACATGCGTACCCGTGGCCCATTGGTCATAAGCGACATTTCTAATAACCCATAGCCAGAATTGATTGATGAGTTCTTTAACAGGAAGCATCACATTCGAATCAACCTCTTTTTGATCCTCGAGTAAGGCAAGCATCTCAGTTTGTCTTGAGACCAATTCTACGATTTCCTTGGGAGATTCTAATAATTCAACACTACTTTTAAGTTCACCCATTCGTAGTTTTAACTCACTGACTTTCATTTTTTTACTCCATGTCTGATTGAGGTGATTAAGGGAATACGAAGAACACATAACGAGGTAAAACAAACAAAATTTGACTCAAATTGTTTCAAATTATTGGCATTTTATCTAAATATATAACAAAAAATTTATTTTAAATCTATAGCATTATAACGGTTTAATAGTACCGAATTTTTCTCAATTATTTGCAGAGAATCTCAAATCACCTGGATTTGAAGAGGAGTCAATTCACATAGAAACTTGACCAGCTACTAATTGGATCTCTGACTTTGTTGCTGCAGAAATTCGATCACCTGGCAATACAATACCTACTAAATTTAGAGGATCCACAGACGAAATAATTTGGGGTTCCCCATCAAGTTCCTCTTTTCGCATAGCACGTAAGGAATCAACCGCATAAGGTAATGCAAATTGTTCGCCTAAAAATCCGTCAACAAAACGGCCTCCGCGTACCTCACCACGTAATTCAAGACGTCGCAAAAAAATCAATAAATCTCGCCAGCGAGGAATATTTTTCTCACGGACGAGCAAATCACGGAATATCACACCGTAGCGTTTCAAAAGCATCCAGCATGCAGCTTCCACACGCTTTTCATAATCCGCTTGTGCGTGAACATGCAACAAAGACCAACGTCCTGTACTCAGTGGAAATAGTGGTCTGCTACGATGTCTCCTGTTGTTTTTACGTTTGGTACTCAGCAAAGTACGTACATTATCAAAGCTATCGGCGGTGACCATTCCCGCTGCAACCAACTCCCATAACCCATTTTCTACTTCCACTTTTAAATTTCCCGTGCCACGCACAATATCGGCATAAAATGAGGCACCATATTTTTGTAAGAATTGATAAATATTACGTGCAGGATGACTCAAACTATCTACTTCTTCGATATTATCCACAAGTTCATGAGGTGGAATCCAATCGGCTTCTTCGCGGACAAAAAATGTAATCGGTGCATTTCGAGTTGGTGTTAAGCGCCTTGATTTTTTTGTTTCTTCTTCATTAACCACTATGGAAGGATGAGGAGACATTCGTCCCCATCCCACCAGACCACTCATACAGAGCTTATCCAGCATCAATAGATCATAATTGTGCACGCGTGCAGGAAAGATCTCTGATTCCCAGGCATTTGCAGCAAGTTCAAAACCTTGTAGTTGTTTGATAACCTCTAATAATCCAACCTCGCCACGCATTTGATTTCCTTTGGTCACATGTTGCCATTTCAACAACCAGGACATAAATTGTGCCCGTGTAACGGGTTTGATCTGTTTGCGTAAGGATTCTGTAGTGTAACGGTGAATACGTGCGAGTAAACGACGCTCACACCATTCGACTTCTCCAACATGCTCTGCACGAAAATTCCCCCGTAATAGATATCCGCTGGCTTCCAATTTGAGTAAAGCATGTTCAACATCCAAAGAAGAAAGCTGCAAAAAATGACTAAGAATTTTTGGGGTTATGGGACCTGTATGTAAAAGCCAACCGCGTAGAGTGTTTAAAATGCCCTCATCTTGTGAGCTGGGTTTATGCTCAATATCAGCAATTTCGTTAGCAAATGTTGCTTGTGGGAAAATGCCAAGAAAAGTTTTCTTTTTTTCCGTTGCCACGTAATAATTTTTACCAGCAACTGAAGCTAAAGCAGCCCTTCCCTCGTGCTGTAACTCAATAAAATAATGTTTCCATGCGGGCAAAGTAGATTGATACTCAGACAATTGAATGGTTTCAGGAAACACAATTACCGTTTGTAAGATATCATGTAATTCATCTGCAGAGCGAATATCTGGCCACGCTTGTTCTTGTACCTCAGAAATGGCTTTAGGATCGAGTTTACCCACCTCCTCCAAAAGTGCTTCGGGAAGTACTCGGCGCATTTCGACTGCGCGAGAACGTCGTTCTTCTAAAGGAGCATCATCTAAAAATGCGTAGGGATTAGCATTTAAAATTTCATGGGAAAATACCGAAGGAACAGGAGTATCCACTGCAAGACAAGCGATATTCTTGGACTCAATAGCATGAATCACCTCAGCAAATCCCTCAATATCTAAAGCTTCCGTTAAAATATCTTTCATGGTCTCTTCAATTAGTGGATGCTCAGGTAAAATAACATCAAGTCCACCCAAATTATCCTGACAGGCCGCAGCATCGGGAAAAACAGCGGCCAATAAATCATCTGCTAACATACGTTGGATGTTTGGAGGAATTTTTTTACCCCCCCGAAAACGTAATAGTGCTAAAGAACGGGAAGCCACTGCGCGAAATCGCATGCCCAATAATGGGGATTGTAAAACTGCTTGAGTCACAACTTCTTTTAACGTGTTGGTATGCAAGAAATGAAACACATCAGGTAAAGGAAAACTATGTTGTTCTGCCAAAGAAATATTTAACCCATTATCGGTTGCCGCTGCCTGTAATTCAAAATTAAAGGATCGACAAAATTTCTTGCGTAGAGCTAATCCCCAAGCTTTATTGATACGCGCACCAAAAGGTGCATGAATAATTAGTTGCATTCCCCCGCTTTCATCAAAAAAACGCTCTGCAATTACTGTTTTTTGGGTTGGAACGGCTCCCAAAATTTGTCGACCTAAACGAACATATTCAAGTAATTGTTCCGCAGCGGAATTATCCAGTCCACAATGATTGATTAACCATTCAATCGCCGATTTAATTTCAGGATAATTTTTTATATCAACAATTTGCGGACTTTTTTCTGGCAATAATTCATTGATTTTTTCGCGCATCTGCGAAACTTGTAGTGATAACTCAATACTCCGTGCAGGTGCTTCCCCCAACCAAAAAGGTACGCTTGGCGGCGCTCCATGTGCATCTTCCACAAGTACGCGTCCATTTTCGATACGAAGTACTCTCCACGAGTTAGTCCCTAATAAAAAAATATCCCCACGGTTACTTTCTACCGCAAAATCTTCATCTAAAGTGCCCACCATTGCGTTGTCGGGCATCGCAATAACCGTAAATAATCCGTTGTCAGGAATAGCACCCCCACTAGTAATCGCAGCAAGTCGACTTCCTCGTCGTGCTTTAATCATATGATTGACTTGATCTCTGTGGATATAAGCACCATAACGTCCTCGAGAACCCGCGATTCCTTCGGATAACATCGTAAGAATTTCTTCAAACTTTTCCCAGGTTAAATGATGATAAGGGTAGGCGTTTTTAAAATAGTTAAAGAGCGATTTTTCTTCCCAATCCTGAGTAGCACAAGCGGCCACAATTTGTTGCGCCAAGATATCGAGTGGCTCTTTTGGAATGATTAGCTGATCCAAATCTCCTTGACGTATTGCGTAGACCAGTGCAGCACATTCTAATAATTCATCGCGGGTGGTGGCAAAAACACGTCCTTTAGAAATCGCAGCATGCCAGTGCCCTGCCCTTCCAATGCGTTGTAATGCGGTGGCAATTGCACGTGGGGAACCTATTTGGCAAACCAGATCAATACTTCCAATATCGATACCCAGTTCTAAAGAAGCAGTAGCAACTAATACTTGGAGCGATCCATTTTTTAATTTTGTTTCTGCTTCGAGTCTTAATTTTCGCGATAAACTACCATGATGAGCTAAAACCTTATGCTCACCTAAACGTTGTTCTAAATGATGAGCAACCCGTTCTGCCAATTTTCGCGTATTGACAAATACCAAAGTAGAACGATGTTTTCGGGCATAGGCAGCAATTTTTTCATAAATCTCATCCCACATTTCATTGGAAGCAACGGCAGCTAATTCGATGTCTGGTACTACCACGTGCAAATCCAGCTGACGTGCATGCCCTATGTTGACTAATTTTACTTTAGTTTTCTTAGCCCCCGTTAAAAAATGGGCCACTTTTTCCAAAGGTTTTTGTGTTGCTGATAATCCAATACGAATAAAGGGTTTTAAGGTGAGTGCTTCCAAACGTTCAAGAGATAAAGTTAAGTGTGTACCTCGTTTGTTGTTGGCCAAAGCATGTATTTCATCAACAATCACCGTATGGATACTTGCCAAATTAATACGACTTTTCTCGGCGGTTAATAAAATATAAAACGATTCTGGGGTAGTAATAAGAATATGCGGTGGCTGCTTAAGCATTTTTTGTCGTTCACTGCTAGGGGTGTCCCCAGTTCTCACGGCCACACGGATTTCCTGGATAGGCATTCCTCTTCCCTTGGCTAATTCAGTAATTTCTTCTAGGGGTATAAGTAAGTTTTTTTGTACATCGTTACTGAGTGCTTTAAGAGGGGAAACATACAAGACTTCAGTCATATCCTGTAAATTTCCGGATACCGCCTTACGCACTAAACTATCCAAGCATGCTAAAAATGCAGCCAGAGTTTTTCCCGAGCCCGTCGGCGATGAAATGAGGGTATCATTACCCGCCAAAATAAAAGGCCATCCTTGCTCCTGGGGTTCGGTAGGTTGTCCTACTTTCTGGATAAACCAATCCTGAACAAGCGGATGGGCCCAAGCAAGGCTCTGATAGTTTGGTGAATTCATGAGATTAATAGTAAATGAGCAAATTCAATACATAGTATAGGCGATATTACTCGAGTATAGGATCTCCTCTGCCCTTACTTTTTAAGTATTTATCTCTATTACTCAGCATCAATAAGAATTTGCTCAACTACCTTATTTTTAAATACTACATGTTGATGTAAACCCGTAGCAATTATCGCTGGGGCTAATTCCTTCATGGTTTTAATTGCTTCGTTTTTTTGTATTTCGGTACTGTATTGGTGTTCAAGAACCTTTGCATTTGCTAAAAAAGCAGCAACCGTACCTTTTCTTACAATGGTGCCGTTGATGGATATGTTATCTACTCCATCAGGTATAATATCTTCTGGGCTAATTGAACCATTATTTGTCATGTATTTCCCCTTATACTAACTCGTCTTTAATACCCTTTCACAAAACTTTTTTTTAACATTAAACTTAATCTATTTATTAAATAACGAACTCACTTTAGCACCAATTAAAACTTAATATTTCTTATTATTTCAAGGTAAAAAATGATTATTATTGTTTGTGGTACTTCATCCTCAGGAAAGTCAACTCTTTGTCAAGAATTACAAAGCAGACTTGATGAGGGTTGGCTCAGTTTTAGTACGGATGGATATTTGGGTATGCTGGGCGATAGATTTGATGGATTACATCCAGATAATCCCCAAGTATGTGTTCCTAATGATATTTGTTATGCACAAAAACATACTGATGGAACTTATGAAATCGTGCCGGGAGCATTGTGTTCAAAACTCTATTTAACGATACCCAATGTTTTGAAGCTCCTCGGTGAGGAAGGCTTCAATATTATTGTTGACTCCTTTATTACCACTTTAGATGAATTTAATGCCTACAAAAAAACGTTAGAACCCTTTGGAATATTATTTGTTTATCTTTATGCCTCAGAAACAGTAATTGCACAAAGAGAGGACGCTCGAGGTGATCGGTTAAAAGGCTCGGCGCTTCATTGGTTAAAGCGATTCAACTTTCAGAAGTATTGTGAATTATGTATTGACACGGAAGAGCTTAATATTCAGCAGATGTGCGATGAAATTATTCGACTTAAAAATAGCAAATTTCCAATGTAGCCTGAATGCAGGTGCAGTGAAGCCTTCGGCACCCAACTACGTCAAGGAATCCAGGCTGGGCAGCGTATTAGGATGGGTGAGTACCCAGCATGCCTTGCTCGGGCAATATAAGTGGTGCCTAATCCGCCTCTACCTAAGATTATATCTCGATTTTATTTTAATCGGATTAAAGTTGAACCAAAGAGATCTAATTTTGCACTTCACTATTAATTTGTGATCTAGTTGTGCTAAGATGCCGCTTGCCTTCTCTACCATTTAGAGAAAGCTTGAATTTTATAATGAGAGCGAGGTTGATAATATGTCATTTTGGATGTTCTTTAAAAATAAAGCAGCAGATCTTGGGGGGTTGGTTACAGATAAACCTCAAATTTATACTTCAGTTAGAAAGTTAATTAATCAGTTAGATGCGGAAATTGATGCAAACAAAAAAAAACCACTTCCTAGCGATGTTTTCAATGCATTACGACAATTGAGAGCTCAGCTCGAATCAACAATGACTAAGTTTGACGAAGATTATAATAATGGCATACGAGTGCTTAATTATAAATATCGTGTCAAAGAATTTGCCAATGAGTGTCGTTCTGCTATTTATAGTTGGGAACCTACCTTGATGGCACACACAGGGGTTGGGAATAAGCTCAAAGCATTTATTAACGCCGTTCTGGAGCATTATTTTGGCGAACCCTATTTTACAGTAGAGAAAAACGATCTTGGCTTGAAAAAAGATATGAATGAAGCGTATACCACTACAAAACAAGCACTCACCAACGTAGCGATTGAAGATCCTGAAGATCTTCCATGTGGTTTCATACTAAGCTAATACGGATTTTATATATAACCTGGGACTCACATTCCAGGTTATATTTCAGCAGCTTACTCAATAACTTTAAATTCAGTTTCCACAAAATAAATTCTTCATATTAAATTATCCTCCTGCAATAAGTGCTATTATTGGTATAATAATTAGAAATTCAAAAGGAAGTGTATTATGCGCCGGGCCGTATCTACTCAGCTCACTCATGTATTAGGATTGAATCAATGAGTCGCATGCTTCTTTTTACCTGTGGATTAATTATCATCTGGATAGTGGGTTATTTCCTAGTGATAGGAAGTCATGTTTTGATTCCATTCGTGATCGCCGTTTTCATTTGGTATCTTCTTAATACCATAAGTAATATCATTCAACGAATACCCAAGGTCCCCAGTTGGCTCAGTATGATTTTTGCCTTTGCCATACTTGGAATATCTCTTTTAATTTTTATAAATATCATTACTAATAATGTCACTAGTGTCATCGCGGCATCTAATCGCTATCAAGAAAACTTATTAACAATTTTTAACAATATTGATCAAAAATTTCATATTCAAATATTAGCGAGTATGAACAGCATGATCAAAAGTCTAAATTTTCAAACGATTTTCACCAGTGTGTATGGAGTATTCACAACGCTTGCAAGCTCTACTGTACTCATTTTATTGTATGTTGCCTTTTTATTTGTGGAACAACATTTTTTTCTAAAAAAAATCGATTCGCTGTTCCCCTCTTTGGAAAGTCGTCTCATAGTGAACAACATCATCAGCCATATTGTGAATAACACTCAGACCTATCTGGGGATCAAATCCATTTTGAGTATTATTACGGCACTTTCCAGCTGGATAATTATGAAATGGGTTAAATTGGATTTTGCAGAGTTTTGGGCACTTCTCATCTTTTTTCTTAATTTTATTCCCAATATTGGAGCCATTATTGCGATTGCTTTTCCTGCTTCTCTGGCTCTTGTTCAGTTTGGCAGTTGGATTCCTTTTGCTGAAATCACTCTGGGTTTAGGAACCATCCAATTTATTGTTGGAAATTTGATTGAACCCCGTTTTTTAAGTAATTCATTAAATTTAAGTCCATTGGTTATCTTAATTGCATTAGCAGTTTGGGGGGCAATATGGGGAATATTAGGTATGTTTCTATCCGTACCTATAACCGTAATGATGATGATAATTTTTGCTCACTTTGAAAAAACCAGACCTATAGCCATTCTTTTATCTCAAGACGGAAATATCTTCAAAACTTATGAACTATTGCCTATAAATAACTCTTCTGAGCAAGATTGGATTAAGTATTAGCGCTGACAAAATAACTTGTCTTATACTTTTAAACATCTTGAATTCAAAGGACTTGCTCACCCTTGTTCTTGTGTTGGCCGGATGTATTATTGCAGCCCTTTAATATTGATGAACGCAAATATTTTACATTAGAGAATTTTTTGATGAATTTGCCAGGCCCTGGTAAGAAAGAAATTTACCCATAACCTACCAGGCTCTTCCTGATGCAATCAAAGTATATAAGCTTTGGCAGAAGCTCAATCAAAAGAGTGAAAGGCTATATAAAAGACTCGTAGATCTGTAGCCAGTCATAGCGAAGTGGAGAGTATAAATTCCTTGTCCCCCTTCGCTGCACTCAGGCTACATAAGCCATTTACTTTGTTTCCCAGAATGCAATATGAGCCCCTGTAGGATCTTTAATAATCGCAAAGAGTCCCATATCTCCAACATGGGTCACCCCTTTAATTTCTTGAGCCCCATTCTCTTTTGCTTTTGCTAGGGTATCAGCAACATTATTTACTAAAATATACGCCATCCAGTGAGGAGGAATTTCATTTTGTTGATTTGCAGGAATTTGCCATATACCTGCAAATTCTTTATCGTTGGCTTGAATTAGAGTATATGTCATTTCACCAGAATGTATTTCTTTAAATTGCCAGCCCAGTACTTTGCTATAAAACTCTTTCGCTTTGTTCACATCCGCAGTAGCTAATTCATTCCAACAAAATTGACCCATAGAATTTTGTGACATAATGATTTCCTTATTTTATTTGAGGTGCATGAATAATAGCTCATAATTGCAAAAGATGTTAGAAAATATGAGCTAAATAAAAACCTGTCTCAAGCTGCTGTCGCGGCTTTTGCTGCCTCATGTGTCTCCTTCTGGGTAACTTCTAAATTAGGAAGGATTTGTTGGCGGAATGCAAAAAATTCACCTCCGCAGAGGTAGCAAAAAAATCCAGATCGATAAGGTTTTTCTTTTTTATAATAGACCATTATCAATAACGATAAGAACCTAGGTGTTGTAATGATTAATTATAGGCAAACTCTGAAAATCCTTCTGATAGCTGCGAGTCGAGATCTAAAATTCGATAAACATCTTGAGAGGTCTCCTCCTGGGGATGGAGTTGTTTTTGATAAGCATCCTTTAATCGATACCCTACATAAATAAGCGTTATTCCCAAAGCAATTGGCCAGGAAGCCACGGCCGCAGTAATAAGAAATGTAATTCCCCCCACATTGAATGCTAAGTTTTTCCAAAATTCATAGTAATTTTTGCTGCATTCATCATTGAGATTATTGAGGATTTGGCGGTGTTGCTCATCGTCTACTCGAGCTCCATTTGCTAATTCACGCCGTATTGCAATAGAGGTTTTTTGATATTTTTTATATTCTTCGGAGGTGTTATACAAAGCATTTCCTAGCATACTGAATAATGCTAGCCCGGCTAAAGCAAGTGGACCGGTACATAGCATACTGATTGCGAAACAGGTGGCGAGTAGATTTGCTCCTAGTATATTAATTGCAAAATAGGCGCACTGGGTTTCCCATTCATCATTGACCACATCAATTTGGCGCTGGATGACTTTTCGTTCAAACAGGGTTGCATCCTTTAATTGGGCCTGCAATTCTCGCACGTGATCGTGATATTTACTGGCTTCAAAAAGCCACTGAGCTAAAAACAATAACGTATCGAACGTCAGAAAGGCAACTGTGATTAGTGGAACAGCAGCATCCGCAATATGAAAAAAGTTATTATACGTTGTTAACAAACCTACTACAGCCCATACCAAGTCGCTCGCCATAATAAAACCACGCTTTTCCATTTCGTGTTCGAGTACTTTCTTTGTCGATAATTCCTCCTTGGTTGCAGCTTGAATGATATGCTTAAGTAGTAAGAGTAAATTAATCAGGAAACGCAACGTGTAAAGCAAAATACCCAGATCCGTAATGGCTTTGCGTGAGTGATTTAAGAAATTAAGACCTTCAATAAAGCTGTATTGATTACCTAGAACTTTATTAATCTCTTGAATCAATTTGGATACAGAACTCTTTTGAAGATAAATAATTACATAATTTGCAAGACCACGGCTGTAAGAAAATTGAGAACGCCGGGTATTTATGGTACCGACATTTTGACGTAGCTTGGAAATACGAATAAAAGAGGAAAGATAATCCAAAATGCTTGTTTGTATGCTTTCTGTTAGAAATTTAGGGAAACTATCAATTATTTTTTTCTTTTTTGGTGCGCGGTCTATATTGTAAAATGCCTCTATTCTCTGACGAAGTTGTTTTAACGTTCTTAAATCAGAATCTACAAAATCAACCTGATAATAGGAAATCAGCAAATCACATAAAAAATAAAGATAATGGACGCTGGCACTCTCTTCTGACCAGGAGGACCTATTCGATATAATTACTTGATTTAACGTTAAAAACTCCTCCTTTAATTGAGCCAAGTGAAACCCGTCTTCTTTAAAAGAAAAATCACTTGGTTTTAATGAATTATTAAAAAAAGTATGCTTTATGAGACCAATTTTTGATTTTCCCATAAAAGAACTCTTTGAGATGAATTGTGAAGAATTGCTCAATTGTACAATGGGTTATTAAAAACCGATTAAATCAATACTGTTAAGTTTCTGCAAAAAAATAGTTAAAATAGAAAAATGATCCAAATTCAAAATTTAAGGATAATTTAAGTACAAAGCCTTTCCCTCTTTTTTTTATAAAAACTAATTGATAAACTCACACCCCAAATAACCATAATCCCGAGATAAAGTTGACTGATGCAAGTAATTCCTCTGATTCCATTGAAAAGCATTCTTTAGAAAAAGAGAAAGTGGTTATTATTATTCCAACGCATAACGAAGCGTTGGTCATTCAATCAACAATAGAACAAGTATTTGCATCAGTAGAACAAAATGAGCAGTATGATATACATGTTTTAATTTTCGATAGCGCCTCTACAGATAACACCAAAAAAGTCGTTACTTTGCTACAGAATAATTACCCCAAATTACATTTACAAAATGAACCAACTAAATCTGGACTGGGCTCTGCTTATTTGCAAGCCATGAACTATGCATTAACTGTTTTGAATGCGGATATTGTTTTTGAGTTTGATGCGGATCTTTCCCATCAACCCAAGTATATTCACCCAATGTTAGAGATGTTGCAAACATGTGATTGTGTGCTAGGAAGTCGTTATGTTGAAGGCGGGAGTATTCCGAGTAATTGGGAATTACATCGCAAACTTTTTTCCGTTTTAGGTAATTATGTTGCTCGATCTGTACTCACACCAAAATATAAGGATTTTACTAGTGGGTTTCGTGCCACTCGCCGACAGCAACTTTTAAAAGTTCTGCCTGATCAATTTCTTACAAATCACTATGCATATAAAATGCAATTATTGTGGCTTTTACATAAAAACAAAGCAAAAATTCGTGAATATCCTATTGATTTTATTGATAGAAATAAAGGATACAGCAAGCTGCCTAAAAACAGCATTGTCGATTCCCTGCGAGTCGTTTTTTCTTTACGTTATCATGAAATTAAACGTTATTTAAAAATGTGTCTCGTAGGCTCTTTAGGTATTTTAGTACAGTTTATTAGCTACAATGTGTTGCGCGAATATTTTCAATTCTCACCTTTTGACGCCTCACAAATTGCAGTATGCGCCGCAATCATCAATAATTTCGTTTTAAATAGCAAAATCACCTTTAGCGTCAAAAAAAAATCAGCATGGCCATTAAAAATAAAGCGTTTATTACTTTTTGCTATTTATTCCATATTTATAATAAACTTACAAAGTTATTGGTTACGCTTAGGAGTGCTTTGTTTTGGCGCTGGACCCTTACGTGAAAATATAATAATGGGTATCGGCATCGGTTTAATATCTCTTTTAAATTACTATACTTATTCTCGTCATATCTGGGCAGAACAATATGTTCCTAGTAATTAAAGATAATTATTGTCATCAGAATGAATCGACAAGAAACAGTATCAATGCCATTGGGAAAAGGATATCCATCAGGGAAAAGAGCAAATAATAGGATTATTTCGTGGGAATTTTTTAGCTCGCGACGCGTTTATCTGTTTGTAACTCTGTATTTTATCATTTTACTCCTGATGGCACCTATTAATATATTATCGCTTGATACGTATTATTATTGGGATTGGAGTCGTCACCTGGCATTATCCTATTACGATGGCTCTCCCATGATTGCATATTTTATTAGGTTTGCCACTTCATTATTCGGAGATAACCTATTTGCCCTGAGCTTTATAGGCATCCTATGCATTGCATTAACGAGTTGGATTATTTATAAAAGTGCTCGCTTTTTTTTATCCTGCGAAGCAAGCTGTATTGCAATGTTATCGTGGCTATTTTCCCCTCTGGTCACTTTGGATATTTTAAAACAAACGACCTATGATACACCCCTTGTTTTATTTTGGTCATTAACCGTCTACTATACTATAAAATTTATTCAAACCAATAGAATAAAAGAGCTGTACTTAATTGGAATTAATGCAGGGCTGATGATGTTATCCAAATATAGTGGCATCGTTTTAATCCTTTCTCTGCTTATTTTTTTATTTTTTAGTACTTATCGCTCCATCTTTAAATCGAAGCATTTTTATTTTGCTACGCTTCTCAGCATTATTATTTTTAGTCCTGTGATTGTCTGGAACTATCAAAATCATTGGCAATCATTTATCTATCAGTTAACGACCCATACACTTAAACCAGAAGTAAATCCTCTTTTTCATACAATAGAAACTTTTTTTACCCTATTCGTCCCTTCATTAAATATAATGTTGCTTCCTCCATTTTTAGTAAGAACTCAAAAACTAGATGAAAAAAATGCATTAATTGTGAAATTATGCCGTATTATTTGTATTACTTTTCTGTGTTTTTACTTATACACCGCAAGCCAGGCTGGGATTCGGGAATTCTGGCTCACTCCTTATTTAATCAGTAGTGCGATTTTATTGGGATATTGGCTTACAACATTCCCTTATCGTAAATTTGCTATTCTATTACCTGCACTTTACGCAATAATTAGTTTGTTCGTGATTATAGATAACACCTCCAAATTTAATATTATCAAATCAAAAAAACTTATTTTTTATAATTTAATCCAAAAATTTAATGCGACACAGCCCCAATTACCGGATACGATTTTTACTTCAGGTTGGTTTGCAGCACGCATGCTCTTTTTTCTGCAAAACAAACCCATTATTTATACTTTGGGTTGTGAAAGTCCTCAAAATCAATATGCTTTATGGAATGCAGACATCAATAAAAAAATTGCAAATAAAACACTGAAAGAAATAATATATATTGATCAGTATGATCGGAAGATTTGCTTGGCTCAACATTTTGATCAATGTCAAAAAGTACCAACTCATAAACTTCCTTTCAGGCATAAGGAATATGCGCTTAATGTATATAGATGCCGAAATTTTTAAAAATGCATTATGGAAGTATGGATTTATAGCGGGTTAATCTTTTTTTAACGTATTCATCGAATTATGATACCATCCCCGGTTATTAGAATTCTGATAAGGACTATCAATGCTTAAATTATTCTTTTTTTTAATTACATTGGTTTCTTCAGTTTGTTTTGCAGATGATAAAGAAATTGCCATCACCATGGATGATTTACCCCTGGTAGCCTCAAGAATGGATACCCCAGGGAATCGTCAACGATCCACCGAACGGTTTACCCAAATTGTGCAAACATTCCAAAAATACAAAGTTCCAGTCACAGGTTTTGTGATTGCAGGAGCAATCGAAAAAGGACAATGGGATTTCTTAGAACAATTTCGTAAAGCAGGCTTTATGTTGGGTAATCATACTTACTCACATTATAATCTAAATCAGCTGAGCGCTGATAAATATATAGCTGATGTGTCTCGTGCCGATAAGATTCTTACGCCTATAATGACTGAACCTAAATATTTTCGCTATCCTTACCTCGCAGAAGGCAAAAATGATAAAAAACAAAAAGTATTCGATTACCTAAAAGAACATAATTACACCATTGCTCCTGTAACCATTGATAGTAAAGATTTTGACTTTAATGAAATGCTCTATAAAGTCCCCTATCGTTCTCGAGAAAAATACATTCAAAAAATAAAGCCACGATATCTAGCGTATATCTGGAAACAAACATTAAGAGCGGAAAAAAATGCTAAGGGTGAGAATGCCAAACAAATATTATTAATTCATGCAAATCTCCTTAATAGTTATGTATTAGGAGATATTTTGGAAATGTATCAAAAAAATGGATATAAGTTTATTAGTTTAGCTGAAGCTCTGAAAAATCCCGCACCCATCATTAATTTTTCTCCTTCTATGAAAAAAGATACTTTGGGAGAGCAACTGGAAATTGAACTACTGAATCTTCCAAAATCAAAAGAAAATTAT
This sequence comes from Legionella sp. PC997, assembly GCF_014109825.1. Classification (NCBI taxonomy): domain Bacteria; kingdom Pseudomonadati; phylum Pseudomonadota; class Gammaproteobacteria; order Legionellales; family Legionellaceae; genus Legionella; species Legionella sp. PC997. Next base: position 1,058,927 of record NZ_CP059576.1, on the reverse strand, counting down.
GTGACGCCTTAGTAGATTTCTCACCTGGGTGCGGCGAAATGGAGTCCAGGTATTTCTAATACAGATCCCGGGTTCCTTTTCGCTGCACCCAGGCAAAACAATGTGAATATGTAAATTAGTCAGGAGATTATATGTTAATAATTGCTATTGTTCTTTTTCTGCTTGCAATAGTGTGTGGTTTTTTTCTGTTTACAGCAATACTTCAAGACAGACCTATAAATAGAACGGTGAGAAATTTGCATGCAGTTTTTGCAACCTTAGGATTACTTATTATCATCGTTCACACGTTTGCATTTATGACTGGCAAAGCCACGCTTCTTGTCGCGAGCTTAATTCTTTTAATTCTTGCTGCATTAGGTGGGTTAAGCTTGGTTGCGCTTGCGAAGAAAGGAAAACACATTCCAAAATTAGGAGTGCTGGTGCATCCAATAATGGGTCTTGCCGGATTTATTTGTTTGATATTCTATGTATTGCCTTAATCATTCCGGTTCGAATTTATATTTTAAACGCTCACGAACCGATTGAAGTACAATTTTTGACGCTTTATTGGGTGATCCCGAATCAAAAGGTGGTTCGGGATCATATTCCAAACCGAGCTGTAAACTTTGCGCTACGTGTTCATCCGTAAGTTTTGCAGCAAGAAATAAAGCCATATCGATACCCGCTGAAACCCCAGCTGCAGTAATGATTTTCCCATCTATTACGAATCGTTTATGCGTGGGTATAGCCCCCCAATTTTCTAATCGATTCATTACTGCCCAATGTGTTGTTGCTTTAACTCCAGATAAAATTCCTGCTGCACCTAGGATTAAACTTCCAGTACAGACCGAGGTAGTCCATAAAGTATGCTCATGTATCATTTTGACCCATTTAAGAATCTCAGGACAATCACGTAATGCAGTGGCATTACCAGCACCAGGAATCAACACAATATCAGTCTCTGAGATATCCTTTAATGCATGCTCAGCAATTAATGTAAGTCCAGAACAAGTACGCACCGGCCCAGTATTTAGAGCAACCCGCTGCACAATCACTTCTGGCAAACGACTAAGTACCTCATAGGGACCAAGGGCGTCCAGAGCGGTCATTCCTTCATAAAATAAAAAAGTAATGTGCAGCGGTTTAGACATACTTTATCCTTTTTTAACAAATTGAGATTTTAATTTCATGGCACCAATTCCATCAATTTTACAATCAATATCATGATCCCCCTCAACCAAGCGAATATTTTTTACTTTAGTGCCAACTTTTACTACTTGAGACGAGCCTTTAATTTTTAGATCTTTAATCACTGTAACCGTATCACCATCTTGCAGAACCTGACCATTTGCATCTTTAATTACTCGTTGATCGTCCTGGCTTTGTTCTTCGGATCCATCCTTTGCCCATTCATAGGAACATTCCGGACAAATTAATTGATTTCCATCTTCATACGTATATTCTGAATTACATTTAGGGCATTGAGGTAGAGAAGACATATTTTTTTCCATTCATAAAGAGAATAATAGTATAGCAAAAACTCGATCAGTCTCCCACAACAGTACTAAGCAGGTGACGTTCTTGCGCTTGATAACGATGCTCATAGAGATAGATCCCTTGCCATGTACCTAAAGCTAATTTCCCATTTTGTATAGGTAGAGTTAAGCTGGTTTGAGTTAATAAAGTACGAATATGTGCAGGCATATCATCCTGACCTTCAATTACATGTTTAAAAAGTGGATCCCCGTCAGGAATTAAACGGACCAGGAACTGTTCCAAATCTTTGCGAACTTGAGGATCATAATTCTCACAAAGCATTAAAGAGGCACTTGTATGTTTAAGAAATAAATGACATAAGCCTTGTTGGATCGGGGTTTTTGACAGCAAAGTGGCTATATCAGCAGTAATATCCTGCGTTCCTCTTCCTGAAGTATGAAATGTGATCGCGAATTGTTCGATTTTCATAAGATTAATGATGATTAGTTATAGGTTCTTTTTACTATCGCAAAATTACGTTACGATTCAAAGCAAATTATCAGGATCGACCATGGAACCAATGATAGACAGTACTTTGTGTCTGGATTTATCTCCTCGTAGCAACGTAACCTGCTTTATTGGTACTTTAAATAGTTCGGCCATATACTTTAAAAGGGTTTTATTAGCGCGCCCCTCAATAGGGGGACTATTTAAGCGTATTTTAAGCGCCCCCTCATAAAGACCAACAATCTCTGTCTTTTTTGCACCGGGTTGAATATATAAACGAAGAGTTAAACATTCATCATCGCGTTGATACCACACTTATTCCTTTACCTTTGAAGTTTTTAGTAACTCAAAATTAAAGGATTTATTCATGGGTTACAAGAAAAATGGGCTTAAAGAAGATCAGATCCTGGGCTACAGCGATGCATTCACCCAGAGAGGATCCAATCAATTTTAGTTTGTAAGGCTAATAGCAGAAGCTATTTGTTCCATACTGTGATAAGTATTTCCAAGCAATAGGTTCTCACTCTCTAATCTACGTCGATTAACTTCCTCCATGTCCTTTTGAGCTTCTTGCATTTTGCGAGTATTAGCAAAGAACGAATCGACACTATTTCCAATGCCTGTTTCGTTTTTTCCAATTTGAGATTGGAACCATGATTTAACCTGAGGGGCCGGACATTCTTTAGTGATAAGACGCACAGGAAGTTTGCCATCACTTAATGGTTGAGCCAAGTTATCTCCTGCTTTTTGTAATCGTTCCAGTAAAGAAGAATCATCACTTGCAATTGCATGGCGTATCGTTTCGTCACGAATGATTGTCAGCATTTTTGTGTATTTTTCAATTTTCTCTTTAGCTGCACTTTCCACGAGCTTCTTGGCTGTTACATAAGCTAAATTCTCACCATCAAAAATAATGTGTCGATCTTTTGCAAAAAGTTCTAAAATTTCTGGACGACCTGTGGATAAAATAACGCTCATAGTCGTTTTAGTGGCCATAGAGTTTTCAAAGCTGAAATCAGGGTGTTGGGCAATAAACTCAATCAGATCTAACGGCGGTGTTAAGAGGAGGACGACTCGCATCAGAAGAGTTCTTCCATTCGTATTTACTGCATTGACTAAATCAGGATGATCATCAATCAATGTTTTAACTTTGTCATATTCTTTTTTAGTTACAGCTTGCCATAATGCTTCTTCATGTGGTGACATTTTCCTCTCCCTTTTATAAAAAATTGCACATATTATAGCAAAAAAGAGGCATGATGTGGTATAAAATTTCAATTATGATACAAAAATCATTTACATCCCCAAACTACTTTGAGGGCTATTTGGGAACTGAAACATAGAGGCGAGATTATCTTTTACTTGATTTAAAGGTTCATAATCAATGCCTAAAACGTTACATGCCTCACAAATTTTTTGAATTTGAGATGGATATGCTTTATCAAAGCCAATGGATTTTACATCTTCAATCAGATCTTCGATTCTTTTTATTTTTTCTGCGATTTCCGGTTCAACTTCTTCATTTAATTCACTTAAAACAGTGGATAATTCTTCGATCATGGATTCATAATTACGCTGTTTTTCTGAATCAAACTCAATGAGTTCACTACCATCCCTTATAGTATTCATAAAAAATCGATAGCGTTGAACGTGTAATGAATTTCGAGACTCTCCACTGGGTTCAACTTCAGACTCATCTTTTTTAAGACTCGCAAGTTCAATAATTGATGTACTGGGTTTCGCATCGATATTTTGCGCTTCTGGCAAAGGAACACTCTGAGTTTTTTCATCAAGAATATCTTTGGACTTCCCATTCATAACCTCGACCGCAGAACTACTCGATTTTAAGTCCACATCTCGCGTTGTAGCCATAAAAGGAATGGAGGGTTCTTCATTAAATACTTTAGAATCCTGATGTTTTTCAGTCTTAATCTCATCCGTAAACGAACTTGATTTAAGACCAAGGTCTTGCTCTTTGCTCGGAGGTTCGATTACCGGTGTGCTTGATTTTAAACTCACATTTTCTTCCAATGCTGGCTCAGTAGGTACAGGGAGAGAAGTTTTAGCATCCACATCAAGGGTTTCTTGAACTAGAGAAGAATTTATTGGAGCTAAGGTAAACATTTTTTTTATTAATTTTACATTAATATCAAAACGTTGTTTTGCATCTTCTGGCAATATTGGTTCAACAATACTCACTAAATTTTCTAGTTCTTTATTACATTGGTTTAATAAAACCTGAGTGGAATCATAATTCTTAACTGTTTTTAATTCTTCTTTATATTTTTCTAATTGCATTAAGCTCATATCCAGTTTGTTGATTTGCTCCTCATTCAATTCATCAACGGGACACTTTTTTAATTCATCTATTATTAAACTCAAGCTAACGTTTACATCCTCTAAAGCATGCTCCCGGGAAGTCTCGTAATGGACAGATAACTCCTCCATCGCCTGTTTCCATTCCCTTTGAATCGCTTCACTTTCTTGTTGAAAATTCAGGGTAATGGTTTGATGTTGCTCATAAATCTTTTGTAATTGAGGTGATTCATCGCGGACTTCTTCAAAAAATGAGCTCAAAGCATTTTGCGCTTCCTTAAATTTTTCTTCTTTGATCTGATGTTGTTTTTCAAGGATTTGTATTTCTAGGAGGGGTTCTCCATCCATTGAAGTTGCCTCATGACATTGCGCATCCATTGTCTCTCTTAGTACAACTAAATTTTTATAAAGAGATACCGCTTTTTGTTTTGTTTCTTCGCTAATACTTTCATCTTGATCAATTACATCTAATGCCTCACGCATTAAATTTAGATGTTGATCATAAACCGCATCGATTCGTTTTATTTGTTTTGTGTGGTAGTTATGAGTAATCCGTCTCATTTCATCTTCATAATATCGATATAACTCCATGTTAGTTAAACCATAAAGTGATTTTTCCCATTCAGAAGTGGGAGGAGGAAATGATTTAGACACCTCAGATTGTGGCATTGATGCCTCTTTTTTTCGAGGAACAAAGACAAAATCCTGTTGATGTGCTGCAGCCTGAGCTTGTTCTTTTTCGATTTCCTCAAGTAATGCAATTTCCTTCGCCACTAAATCCTTATCTTCAAAAAGCGAGCGGATGATATCAAATCGCCCAGTTACCGTAAGAAAAAATAGTAAATTGTGCTCACACAAATGAATAAATTCACTTAAAACTTGTTCATTTTGACGAATTACATCGTTTTTATTCTGGATCGAATTGACTCTACGCAGCCATTCTAAATAAGAAATCAAAAGAGGATAGGTTGCTTCAGATAATTCACGTTGTTTTAAGATGGCATCACTGGGATTGCCCATAACCCGTTTTAAATGCTCGTCTGGTGATATATGAAGAATTCCCATCACTCATTACCCGTTAATTGCTCATATTTCACTAAAGTATAGTATTTTTTATTCTGTACGATCTAATTGTGATCAACTAAGTAAGGATTTTTCAATTGAATAACAGGATTTAATCGAGTAATTGGAAGCGAGTAAGTGTCAGTGGCGTACGTTTTTAGGGAGGTAATTCATTACACAGTAGCTTAAAAATTTTGCATTGGTAATCTCAAGATCCCGAAAATAGGTTATTTCTTTTAAATAAAAATCAAACGTCTCTTGAATTGCTTCAAAATAACCTTTGATAACTACTGAATAACGCATTTTCTCGGTGTAATGCATTTCAAGTAATTTAGAATACAAAAAAGTGACTTCATAAGCACATTGTGCATGTGCCATTAAAGCAATATCAAAACAATTCGCTTCAAGTAATTTAACTTTTAGCTTATTTATATGCGCAAGTATCTGAGAAATGTAGAAATTTATTTTTTCTATTTTTTCTTTGTAAACATCTCCTAGTACGTCAGGAATGGAATGAACCATATCTCGTAAGAAATTTAAATCTGCAATGTAATTTCCTAACACATTACTTTTCTTCATTTCTATAAATCTGGCTTGCCATTCCACTAAATGCATCACAATACGCTTATAGGCAATTAGGTCCTTTTCTTTCGCATGCTGTTCTGTAGGAAATGGGTTGCTGGTTTTTATATGCTCAATTTGACCCATCACCATAAAACATGCATTTTTTATATCTTCAAAAGTTAATGATTCAAAATCACTTGTTTCAATTTTTTCGCTTATAGTATCAATAACTTTTACTACATCTTGAGATAACATTGCTATTCCAAAATTTCAACAGCACCTAAATTTGAGTATAGTTCAATATTTAAACAAATAGGGTATTTGGAGAAGTACTTATATTTAAATAAGCCTTAATTGAGAAGCGCGGTTACCCGCGCTACAACTTATTAAATAACTAGAGTTACTGATTCGAGTACTGTTTCATGATTATCAAGAGATAAAGGTGATAGAGGCACCTTAGATTTGGAAGGCACTTGGAGAGTTCCTTTCACTGCTTGTTTTGATTTAACCGCCATTAATTCTTTTTCAAATTCCACCAGCTGTGCCATATCTGTAATTCGCAGCGCATAAACCCTTTCTTTGCTCCCTTCCTCGACAATTTTCTCATTCAAAAATGCAACTTGTTGTTTCAACGATTCAGCTTGCTCTTCTAATTGTTGTCGTAATTGGTCAAGTTGCCCCGCTAAGGCATTCTGTTTTTTTTCAATATCCGGACGGAATGCATCCTTTAAATTTCTCATCGGTCTTTTTCTTAATTCGTTAAACTCTCGCCGCAAATCATCCATAGTTTCGGGTGTAAATACATAGCTCCACATGTAGGCAGAAATATTGCCCCATAAACTTTTAGGCTCTCTTCCTTCCATAATCCGTTCATGCAAGTCCCGGAATCCGATCTTTAACATTATATCTTGAATTTGTTCTATTTCTTCTTCTTCTAAATCAGGAAAATTAAATTTTTTAATCAATTCTCTGTCATGAAAATGTTTACGAACGGGTTCAGGGAAGGAATCTAAATTTTCAGGTATCTGCTCTGTTACCAATTCTTTTAAACTAAAAAGTTCATTGACCTGATGCTGAAACTGCTCGGGAAACTTAGCCACACTTGTCTTATTTCTTGATTCCCATTTAAGTAGAGGTACTTGTTCTTTTATCAATTGGTTCAAAGCGCTCAGTCTATCTTTTATTGCAATTAAACGTTCTTCCAAACAATCTCGTTGCTCCTTTAAATGCTGAGTTGGTGAATTATAATGAGTAAAATGTCGCAGTAATGGATGTGAACCAGTGCCTTCAATCACTAAATCAAAATAATGAGTAGAGCCATTATCCCCTTCCTTGAGTTTAACATTGTCAACCTTAAAGCCATTTAGTCCATTAAGTTTTTCATGAAGGTTTTCAGCTTTACATCTTAGATACTTACTTGTATTCAGTAGTTCTTTATGTTCCTGACTTAACGATTCACAAAGATGTCGCACCTCTGCGCGTAATCGAGCTACAGGTCCCTGTAATTTAGAATTTTTCCTTGTGAGTTCGTTCATTTTATTCGAGAGAACATGATACATTTCATGAAAAGCATATATCGAATTGCTTTCTGCTCGGACTGCATTTAATGAATCCTTAATTGCAACCCAATCCCTATTTTTCTGTAAACCTTTTTCCGTCTCTTCCAGGGCTTGGATCGCAGAATTAAATTTTCTTTTCGTTATTGCGCAAATCGATTCTTCTTTACAATCCTGTATGAAATCAGCATCTAATTTATTTCGTTTTGAACCAATAACTGTTAGTCCATCAAGAGTTTTCAAAGTTTCTTTAATTAGGGTACGTGTATTCTTGTGCCCTAAAGGAAATATCCATAAATTTTCAAGTTGCGATTCATGTTCTGCCAATACTTGGTACAAATTTCTGATTGCACTTTGTTGGGCACTAAGTTTTTCAGCTCCCTTTAATAAGTCGGCATCTGCTAACCTATGTGCCGCACTCAATATATCTTTAGCTGCGTCAGTTACAGCGGTACGTTCGAGCCAGTATCCTAGGCCCCGGTATTTTTCATTAGCCCAGGAAAGACTTGTTTGCAATTCATCAACAAGTTCTGCGAGTACTCCATCAATATACACTGCTTTTAAATCTTTCAGCTCGCTTGGTTCCTCAAGGCCCGTTTCTTGATATACACGCAACAACTCTTGAATTACAGGTTGCATGGCGTACTTTTCACTAAATCGTTCTTCAGGCAAGTCTTTAGTGGCATAATCCAATAAAAAAACAACGAGATTATCTAGATTTTTTACATTCATCACTTGCTGAACCAATATGGATCGTACGATGTTCTTTAAATGAGGATTATTTTCTATAATCCCGCTAATATCTTTCGCTAATAATTTCACTTGGTTTTTAGCAAACGCTTCCCGGTAGCTTTCTACATCACCGTCGGTAAATCGTAACATCGCTCCGTTTATATCTAATCCGGACTCTACATAACGGCACGATTTTTTCTTCTTGGCAAACATTTCTTTCTTGCCTATGCGCGCAGCCAATCGATTAAATTTTAATTGCTCAGTTAAAGATACCTGATCCAGATACTGACAGCGCAATGCATTCACTGAACCTTCTGTTAAAAAGCCCTGCGCTTTTTCTTTGAGAAGCACACGATGCTGCTCCCAAATAGAACGTACCGCAATTTCGTAGGTGGCTATTGAGTGCTCTAATGCGTTCGTATGTAACTTCTTATTTTCGGTACGACGTATATATGGATTAGGGTATTTTTTTCGTGGATCAGAGTTTTCTAAGCATTGATCCCAATGCTCTCTCAAAGAACGAATCAAATCTTCTCGTTGGACTACTAACTCGGCATCTAGTGTTCGCCATTCGGACTTTGGATAAACAAGATGTAAAAACTCTTTCCAGTCTTGGAATTGTTGCAAAACAACTTGTTGTAGGTCGGTTACTTTTTGCTTGTAATGATTGGTCACTGCAATTTCTTCATTTTGTTGGCGTTGCAGTTCTGCCAAAGAAAGAAGTAGTTCTTTCCGTTCACTTTGGGTCCTATAGAATCCAGATTCAAGAACGAAGGCGTCTTGTTTTTCAGTAAGTACCACATAGGTAGCTGGCTTGCCCTCGCCACCAACACAGCGAGTGATTCGTTTTGCTGCTCGTAGATCTAAAGAGGTGTGAATCGCTAAAAATCCCTTTGGATGCGGAGTTATAAAATCAGCGCTTTGTGCCAGTGTAGCCATAGTAATCGTTATTGTATTTGGTTTTCCTGACTGCTCATTCATCCATTTTTTTCGTTCTGCCACTGATTCAGTACCAGTAAATGCTGCAATATGGCTTTTACGAAATTGGTTTTTTAGTTTTTCTTCAAGAAATTTTACTTCATTAACATCGTTCGCGAATAGGACGATCGGTTGCCCTGCTTGTGCTTGCTTAATCGCGGTTTTTACAGCACTTAGGTGAGCTGTTTTATTTGCAATAGATTTTGTAGTCAGTTCCTCACGTTTGTTTCTTACATGTGATGGAATGGTGCATGCGATATCTATATCGAATTTATTACATTGTTCCACTAATCTCTCTTTTCGATTTAAAGTGTTCGAGAGACTTAAAATGCGTCCTTGTTTTTTATAGTGCTCAATGCATTCCCTGGTTGATACATAATCTACACAGTGGAGCTCAGGTTCAATAACGAACTCCCAGTCCGGATATTTCTTTTGCAAACGGGCATGCAGAAATTGATGTGTCACAAAAGTTAAATCATTTTGAGAGGTTTTTTGATTTAAGGGAATAGCAACATGCCGTGCTGTTTTAGAAGGAGGAATAATAAAATCTTCCCCTTCAATGAAACGTTGTGCCTCTATAGCGGCATTAATCCATAGGCTAAATTTCTTATCCGGTAACGAGTTTAACTGTTTTTTATGCAAACCTGTAGGCGCATGCCTGTCTAGGAACTCTCTTAACTGGATTATATCTCGATCTTCGCTCCAGCCTTTTTCGAGAGTTTTAAATCGTTTTTGATTAATGAATTCATTAATTAAAGGATAAACCCAGGTATAAGAGCTGCTCTCATCCTCACCTTCGTACTTAAGAGCGAGATGAAACAAAGTCTTTTCGTCTAATTCTGAGAAATCAGAACCAAGAAGGATTAAATTACTCGATACAGGATGACCATCCTTATTACGTGTCATGTCTTCATTTTCGGTTTTGGCACGAGAGCGATATGAAGCCAGATCCCCTATAGTAGAATAATTTATTCCACCCACTTGATAAGTTCCTTTGGGGGAACTCACTCCCACACATCTAGAAGGGATCCCTAGGGAAACAAAAAAATCTTCATCCTGTTGATAACTCTGAATCATCAAATCACGGTTTGGGGCACAGACATCAACAGACCCACCATCGGCCTCAACCCATTGCATTACAGAAAACAATGCAGTGGCTATCCTGCTTTCATCGGTATTGAGTTCCATCAGCATATTGCTGTTCCGATTTTTTATTGCCATTAAAATAGCAATCAGCTGGGTGGTATCAACAAAAACTCCTGTAGCTCGAGAGTACTGTTCACGTAATACAGCAAGCAATCTCAATTGAGCTTTTAATTTCTCATGAGCATCCAAAGGGGATGTTCTAAGTACAGAAATCAGAGTATCGGACAATTCACGTAAGTCTGAGCGACTTACTAGGGTCAAATCCTCGTAGACTGTTATTTGATAAGTTGATGGATCATTTCCTACAGCTAAAGTTAAAGGTTTTTCTCTTCCTATTGAATTAATATAAATTACTTGTTGTGCTAAATCATATTGCTCCTGATCACTTAACTCAGTTCCTTCAACAATATTTTTAATATTGGTAATCACTTTGGCAACGCGCGAAGTATCAAATTGTTCATTAAGAACTTGGTTGGTGTCTTTTAAAATAATATTAAATGCATTTTTTTGCGGTACCCGGGCAGATTTAGGATCCTTATCAAAGGCCTCAGCATAAGCACAAAGATCTTTAACATATCCATGTAATACATCGATAAATGATTCCAGATCTGGATAAGGAGGATAATCGAATAATTGCGATAGCTCCGAAAGATTTAGTGAATTTAACTCAAGTCCTGATTGAACTTCCAACAAGCGATGAAGATTTGCATCCGGTGTCTGCTCACCCAATATAATTAATATTTTGGCCCAATTACTTAAATCAGAATCATCTGTACGTTCTAACGTACAGAGTAAATTGTAATAACGTGTTAACTCATCTTTAGCGCACGTATTACATGATTTCATTAATAAAGTAAGTAAAGGGACCAGTGAGACCACCTCGGCTTTCGACTGAATAACCGATACTGTTTTATTAATAACTTTTTTTAGTAAACCTTCATTAAGACTCGGACCTGCTTTCTTTATTCCATTGATTAACGCATCAAACAAATCTTCAGACTGCTGTTTATCCACACCTGCTAAACATTTCAATCCCATCAAGTTTTTTAATGGGAATAAGGATTTCTGAGTTAAATTATGGCTGAATGAACCACGCAATAGAAGTTCGAATGCCTCTTCCCCAAGAATTTCGCGGTGTTTTGTTAGATAAGCAACCTCGCTTAAGGCATTTTGTAGCTGGCGTGTTGAGTATTCCGGTGTTTCTTTTAATATTTTGCATATAATTGCTAAGGGAGATGACACTGAACCCGTTTTTTCTTGATTTAAAGCATCCAGTAAATTAGTGATCTGAGCCACTGTTTGCGAATTTTTTTCAAATACTGTGGACTTAATGAGATCGGTTAGTAAGGAAATAGAACGGTGAAATTCAATGTTGCTTCGGTTTTTAATACGAATTAAGGAATTAATTAATCCATTCACTGCCTTTAATTGTTCTTCCAATTTCAACAGTGCTTCGTCAGTAGGTAGTTCAGGGTCTAAATCGTCAATTTGCTTCAATAGAAAACTGTCAAACTCTTTATTTGATGTTTGTAATGTATTTATAGCGGTTCTTAAACTGGCTTGGCAACCGGCCTCTATTTTGGGTTTCAAAACTGACATGAAGGATTTCTGTATAAAAAATGCAGTACCCAAAACCTCATCCATTTGTTTTTTTTCTTCTGGAAATCCAGATAAAGTCCATAAAAACCACTTACTGCTTAATAAATTCTTTGCGTCTTGTTCTTCCTCAGCCAAAACCTCGAAAACTCTTTGAGCATTAACAGGACGTTGTCTCAAATACCACCGTACAACTTGATGAGAACCTATCCAGGATTCCAAATATCCGTTTAATTTTTCGGGAAAATTTTCAAACCTCTCTTGGAGTTGCCAATCATCATAAGTTTGTTCGAGTATGCTAAAAAGATTAATTACTGGTTCGCTAACATTATCCTTTCCTATTTTTACCTCAGGCAATTTAGAACAAACCATTGTTCGAAGTACCTTATTTTGCGCTTCAACTTGAGGTAAACCCTCTAATTTCTCTGCTTCCTTAATCACTGAATTTACAATTTCTATCAATTGGGCAACAGAAGGCAAGCGATAAGATGCTTCTATGTTGATATCGATGAGAATTTCTAATAGTTGTCCTCTAAGCTTGGCAGGCAAGAGGTGCATAGCTTCTGCCAAGGTCTTTATTTTTACTTCAAACTCACTATCGTCTTCGTCATATTGTGATGCATTAGATACTTCATCGTTCAAAAAAGAGAGAAGTGTCACAAACGGAGATAATGACTCAGGTTGGTCATGAAAAAGCTCAGATAAAAAAGTATCTAATTTAGAAGGAGGAACTAAATGTTGAAGCAACGAAGAAAAAGGAAATTTCTGAATGGGTACGGTTTGAGTTTCTTCTATACCCAAACGCCGTTCGTAATTGCTGAAGATGGATGAAGCTGCTTTACCATATTTCATCCCGAGATTCAAAGCAAGAATACATGCTGTATTAAAATCACGCTGTGCTTGTTCTGATTGTGCGACGTTCGATTTTTGGGTGAGTATCAGGAAATCAATAAGCCTTACCAATTCCTCAGCAGTAGGCATTAACTCCCAACTGATATTCCCTAGAGCAGTTAAAAAAACAGAAAGGACCATTGATACCTGGTCTTTGTGCTCCTCAAAGTGATTGGCTATTGCCGAAAATTTGTTAAGCAAACTTTTAAAGTGGGGATAAGGGTTTTCTGTTTGAGTACATGCCTTCTGCCCCGTTGTCATTAACGCAGCGATATTGAGTAATAATACTTTATTCTGGGTACTCCACTTTCGATCGTTACTAATTTCACGCTCAATCTTTTGATATACATCCAGACTAAATGCCCACTCCTGCGTGCCAATGAAACGATAGAATTGAGTTACAGCCACTTCATAGGGAAGATCTTTTTGACTAAACCAAACGCTCAGATCTTTAGGCAATGTTGGGGTTGAATAATCAAGGTCTTCTTCACCGATATCGGCTATTAAATTCATCTGCCTTGATACTAGTTTATAATCGTTATAACGACTGGCATGATAGGCACCTTTTAGATCTAACCGATCTAAACAAGTCAATTGCTCTTCTGGATCACTACTGTTATTTATTATGAACAGTAGATGATTTAAGGCAGGCTTCATAAGATCAATGTTTTCTAATGTAGAGGAGAAAGGTAAGGTCAGTTCATTCTTCTCCAGCTCTTTCAGAAAATAATCATAGGCTTCAAATAAATCGTTAAATTCAGTACGAGCACCTGTTGCTTTATGTTTAGAAACTAAAGTAGTCCACCATATGTGCTGTTCAGGGCTTAATTCACTCAACTTTTTAAGATTTGCCAAGCCTTGGCGTGACATTAGAGCAAGATAGTCTTCGGGTTTATCAAGAAATAGCTTATTAAAGTCTTTCAACAATTCCTTATCGTGTAATTCCTTAAGATGGTGCAATAACAGGAAAACACCATCCGTTCCAGTATGAATAAACACTTGAGCTAGACCTTTATAATTAAGGTCAGATAAAGGTATTGTCTGGAGTAATCTTTCTATTTTCTTCAATTGGGGTGCATTAGTTCCTGTCACCTCAGACAAGAAGATAAGAAAAGCTTCTTGGAGTTGTTCGGGCGAACTACTCTCATTCAATAAATTATTGAACTCTTTCCTATAATGAGCCTTAGCTTCCAAATCTTTTTTCAAGAAACTGAATTGGCGATAAGAACCAACAACAGTCCGTGGATTTTCTGGCGCAAAGTCAGGAACTTGCGCCAAAGGACCTTGTTCTGGGTGTTGATAAGGTTCATCATTATTTTTACGCTTACGTAGCGTCGCTTTTTGGTATTGATGGGCTTCATGTTGAACCGGAATTTGATATTGGAGCTGTAAACCCATACTGGGACTTTTTATACCCTCGATCCAATTTTTTTTCGCTTTTCGTATTTTATTGGTATGCGGATCAAAAAAATTTGCTGCGTTAGAGAGCTCCGCTACTTGTTGTTGGAACTCGAGAGAAAATCTTTGTCGTTTACTAAACAAATAAGCATTATCAAAAGCAAGTTGATATCGGGTCTCTGGTGGTTTAATTTCAAATTTGTAAAGTCTCGTACGTTCTGGTTTTGAAACGAAATCAACCCATTTATTGAATTCTTCTTGGTTAAATGCATCACACGTCACAGATAAAGTGACTTCGCCAGAAACCAACTTATCTTGCTCGTAGGTCTTTTCTAAATAGGCAGTAAAATTCTCGATATTATTAAAGCTATATTCGCCTACAGTGATTCTCATGAAACCATGTCCCCCAAATAATAAATACAAAGACTTTATTATCCAAATAGTGCGCAAATATATCACATTTTTAATGAATAAAATACGGAAAAAGAGAGTACTTACTTAGATAGATGATTAAAAAACATCCAAAACAGCATTCAAAAGCTGCTTGGTATAAGCTTCTTTAGGGGATTTAAAAAGTGATTCACAACTCCCAAACTCGACGCCCACTCCATTCTTCATAACCAACACTTCATCGGCGATATAGGAAACCACTCCCATATTATGCGTGATAAATAGATAGGATATGCCTGTTTCTTGCTGTAACTCTTTTAATAAATTAAGGATTTGGGCCTGCACAGAAACATCCAAAGCGCTGGTTGGTTCGTCACAAATTAAGAGTTCTGGTCCAGTAGCTAGAGCGCGAGCGATACAGATTCTTTGTCGTTGCCCTCCGGAAAATTGATGGGGATAACGATGTAAGCTGCTGCTTGGCAAATTCACCTGATTCAGTAGTTCTTTTTGTCTTGCGCTGATTACTGACCGCTTCATCCCTTGGGCATGCATGCCTTCGGCGATTATTTCACCTACTGTCATGCGCGGGTTCATGGAAGAAAAAGGATCCTGAAAAATAATCTGTACTTTTTTTCGATATTCTCTTAAGGAGCGCCCTTTTAATGCGCGCACATCCTGTTGTTTAAAGTGTATTTCGCCGCCACAAATGGGGAGTAATCGTAACAATGCACGACTTGCAGTGGTTTTTCCACATCCTGACTCCCCCACTAAAGCTAATGTTTTTCCTTGCAATAAACGAAATGAGAGACCATCCACTGCTTTAAATAAAACTCTATGACGACTGAATAGGCCTTTTTTCTGAATAAAACTTACGCATAAATCATTGACTGTTAGTATGGATTTTGTCTCTGTAGTTCCAACATCCCAAATAATTTTGTTTTTTTGTAATGGCGGTAACTCTTCGAGGTCAGGATAGAGATGACATCGTACCAATCGGCCCTGTTGTTTTTGTAATTGCGGCTCCTCTACCGGACAGCGTTCGAAAGCATAAATACAACGAGGATGAAAACGACAACCTGTAGGCATTTCATCTAAAGCAGGCACCAAGCCACGAATTACTGACAAACGTTCCTCGCGTTTTGCTAAAGAAGGTATAGAAGCCAGTAACTGTTGTACATAAGGATGTTGTTTCACTCGCGAAAAAAAATCTTCTACCGAGGATTGCGCTACCACTTGTCCTGCATACATCACACAGACGCGTGATGCCATGGCTTTCACTACTCCTAGATCATGAGTAATCAACAATAAACTCATTTCATGATTTTTTTGGATTTTTTTTAATAAAGCAAGAATTTGCGCTTGAATTGTAACGTCCAAAGCGGTGGTTGGTTCATCAGCAATTAAAATATCGGGTTTACAAGCCAATGCCATGGCAATAACAACACGCTGTTTCTGTCCACCGGATAATTGATGGGGGTATTGGTGAATTTTAATTTCTGGTTGAGGCATTTCCACTTCATAAAGCAAAGATAATAATGCATCTTGCAATTCTTGGTTCTTAAATGAGTTGCATTTTACTAAGGCCTCGGTTAACTGTTCTCCTATGGTCATTACTGGATTAAGTGCAGTCATTGGCTCTTGGAAAATCATAGCCATTTTGCGACCTCTTAATTGACGCATCATGTGTTCTGGTAAATCCAAAATGTCTTGCCCATCCACATGGATTACACTATCAACGCCATAAACACCGGATTTAGGTAACAAGCGCATTAACGCTAAAGAAGTGAGGGATTTGCCACACCCGGATTCACCCAATAAAACTAGGGTTTCACCAGGATATAAATTAAAGCTGACTTCATCCAAAGCAGGCACCGTTTGATGGTGTTGTTGAAAAGCTACAGATAGTTGATGAATTGCAGCACTGTTTTTTTGCATAGGTCTTCTATTTAGCTCCTGGCCTGGTCATAGCATCACCGCATTAGTTTGAGGATTCTTTGTCATTCGAAGGCAGAATTAACTCTTCGATTGGCATGATGTCTTGTTTAGAAATGGATTCCGCTTTAGCGGGAAAGACAGTTTTTCCTCAACTTAGTGGTAGTTAATCAAAGATACGCCCAGGCAATCCTCTTTACTCTCCCAGATTAAGACTCGCCAAATCCAGGCCTCCATAACAACTCTTGGTTTCTCCCGCTTGCAGAACAGGGGATCTTTATAATAGATTTACAAAGGAACTATTCGTCTTTCGCCTACTGTATCATAATATATGGTAAAATAAACCTAACTTTTATTTGAGAAATACCCATGTCAGAAAACTATACTGCCCAAGCAATTGAAGTCCTAAGTGGACTGGAACCTGTTCAACGACGCCCCGGCATGTATACCGATACGACGCGTCCAAACCACTTAGCTCAAGAAGTGATTGATAACAGTGTGGATGAAGTACTGGCTGGTTTTGCAACTCATATCCGAGTAACACTTCATGAAGATGGTTCTATTGAAGTGGAAGATGATGGGCGGGGCATGCCTGTGGATTTACATCCACAGTTAGGGTTAAGTGGTGTCGAAGTCATTATGACTCGATTACATGCCGGCGGTAAATTTTCTGATAAAAATTACAGTTTTTCAGGTGGATTACATGGAGTGGGTGTTTCCGTGGTAAATGCTCTTTCTGACCGTCTTGATGTGACCATAAAACGTAATGGAATTGTGTACCAAATGTCTTTTGCCAATGGCGATAAACTATGCGAGTTAAATGAAACAGGTCTCACTAAAAAAAGAGACACCGGTACAATTATCCGTTTTTGGCCAAACCCAAAGTATTTTGATACAACTCGTATCTCCGTAAAACACTTAACCCATGTGTTGCGTGCTAAAGCCGTACTCTGTACGGGTTTGTCTATGACTTTTATTAATAAGGCAACTAATGAAGAAATGCATTGGTGCTTTGAACAAGGTCTTATTGATTATTTAAATCAGTCATTGCCTGATGGAGATTTTTTACCTGAAGAACCCTTCATAGGTGAATTCAAAAGTGATGAAGCAACGGTGGACTGGGCCTTGGTTTGGTCGAATGGCTCAATTAGTGGTTTTAGTGAAAGTTATGTAAATTTAATTCCAACCATTCAAGGTGGAACCCACGTTAATGGTCTACGCTCCGGATTATTTGATGCTATGGCAGAATTTTGTGAGCTAAGAAATTTACTTCCAAGAGGAATAAAGCTTACAGCAGATGACCTGTGGGAGCCCTGCCAGTATGTATTATCGGTTAAAATGAAAGAGCCACAATTTGCAGGTCAAACCAAAGAACGCCTAAGTTCCCGTCAAATTTCTGCTTTTGTTAGTAATGTCGTTAAAGACGCTTTTGCACTATGGCTCAATCAACATCGGAACCAAGGTGAAGCAATCGCCTCTTTGGCCATCGATCGCGCACAAAAACGTTTAAGACAAGCAAAACAAGTAGCACGTAAACGAGTGAGTCAGGGTCCCGCCCTTCCAGGTAAGTTAGCGGATTGTTTGCTTACTGATCTCAGCCAAGCTGAATTATTTTTAGTGGAAGGTGATTCCGCGGGCGGTTCAGCAAAACAAGCCCGAAATAAAGATTTCCAAGCAATTTTACCGTTACGCGGAAAAATTCTTAATTCATGGGAGGTTGATTCATCCCAAGTTTTAGCATCTCAGGAAATTCATGATATTTCTGTTGCTATAGGAGTGGATCCTGGCTCTTCTGATCTAAGCGGGCTTCGTTACGGTAAATTATGTATTCTCGCAGATGCAGATTCAGATGGAGCCCATATTGCTACTTTAATTTGCGCTTTATTTTTACGCCACTTTAAACCCTTAGTCCAAGCTGGGCATGTGTTCGTTGCAATGCCCCCACTTTATCGAATCGATGCAGGTAAAGATGTTTATTATGCACTGGATGATGAAGAAAAAACTCGGATTCTCAACCACCTGACACAAACATCTCGCGCCAAACCGAATGTCCAACGGTTTAAAGGTTTGGGTGAAATGAATCCCATCCAACTACGTGAAACGACGATGGATCCCAATACCCGACGCTTGGTTCAACTCACTATGGACGATGAGGAAGGAGCTGAAGCCATTATGGATATGATGTTAAATAAAAAAAGGGCAGGCGATAGAAAGGTTTGGTTAGAAACTAAAGGAAACTTAGCTGAAGTTTAATGTTTGTTGAATTTTACCTTCATTTCCACCTATGGAACTGGGATTTCTCAACCTGCCTAATTTTTAATTCCTGGTTCCGCTACCATTTTAACAATGGGATAATATTAGAATAATCATCAGTCCATAAAAATTGTTTATCAGAGGTAAAAAACTGCCAATTCGTTTCTTTCACCATTTGGAAAGCCAAATGGTCATTCGCCGTCAACAAAGCCCACTCCGAATCAAATTGATTCAATGCCAAAGCACCTTTATTATGGACATAAAGCACCCTCAGCTGTAAAAGCTTTCCTGCAGCATTAATTACCGGTAATAATTGCAAATGTCGATTACTTAAATGAATCAATATGCCACCGTCTTTTGTAATTTTCTGTTGGTATAACTTAAAGGCTTCAAGAGTCAATAAATGTATCGGGATTGCATCTGAATTAAAAGCATCGACAATCACTAAATTTTGGGAATGTGCAGGTAATTGCTCCAATGCTAATCGTCCGTCGTTTTTTATGATGGTTACACCTGAACAATCGCGTAAGTATGTAAATAATTTAGGATTTTTTGCAACATTAATGACTTGCTCATCAATTTCAATCACTTTGATCCTATCCTCTTTTCGAAATTGACAGAGCATTGTACCAATGCCTAAACCAATAATTGTAACTGTTAACGAGCTGTTTTGTTGTTGCATGGCAACCACGACGGGGTTAATTGCTCCATAATAAGTACTCATCCCCTTCGGTTTTTCTCCTAAAACTTGCAGTCCATGCACAGTAGACTGACTCACTAAGACATGTGTACCTTGTTTATCGATCACTTTTTTTATCCCATAAAAATTACGAGCCTGTATTAACATTGTTTCAGTTTGGGAAAAGGGTAAGAAAATAAATCCAAATAAAATCAATAAAGATACAATCAAACTGCTTTTACTTTTTTGCCAGACAACGATAATAATTAATGCCAAAAGAGCACATATTTGAAAAGATGAAAAACCTCCAGGCCAATGAATACCAGAGAGGCAGTAATGAAGCAACAAAATAATCAGAACGGCTATAGGAACCCACCAACCATTTTTCTTGGGCAATTGTGGTAAAGCAAATAAGCTTAATAAAATTGCTAAAGGATATTCATAAATTCCATTGAACCAATGTGGCGCCAAAATTCCATTAAATACTCCGGCTAAAACACCCCCCAGGGCCAAACAAAAATAAAATAATGTTAGCAATTGAGGCTTAGGCCTATCTAAAAATAACTGGCGATGACAAAGTAGGGACAAAATGAAAAAATTCAATAAATGAAAGAAGATACTTTGCCAAATATTTATTTGCCCCGCATTTAAAATAAATCCAATAATGGGAAAAATAAGGAAAAAAATACTATTTCGTACAATCCACGGGAACGAAATCAAAGGTTTATTCGTAAATGCAAGGACAAAAGTAAGTAGATATAGAGCCAAGGGGAGCACCCAAAACAAAGGAGTTGCGGCAATATCCGTAGTAATATATAGAGTGACGCCAAGCATTAAACTGCACGGAACAAAACTTAAAAAAATCCAATTCAACAAGCTTTGCCAAGGCCATAAGGTAAAGAAATTATTTTGTTTTTTTAGTGATTGATAACGATTAGCATAAAGAATAAAGAACAATAGAACCACATAAATTCCATAACCAATACTCCATAAATAAAATTGATTTTTTAATCCAATAAAACGTTCTATAGCCCAGGGATAAAGAATTAAAGATAGGAGACTTCCTAGGTTAGACGCAGCATATAGAAAATAGGGATCGGCCGCATTCCTTTCTTGGGTTTGACTGTAGGCAAATTGTAATAATGGAGCTGAAGCACCAATAATGAGTAAAGGTAACCCCAGTTGGGTTAACAAATTCGATAAAATACTCCATTCAGGAGACTTATCAATAATCAAAGGCCGGAATACAAGAGGCAAAGCTATAAAACTCAAAAGAATAAGAAAACTATGGATCGCACGCCATATTATAGGTTTATTAAATAGCCCCAGAACAACAGCATATCCATAGGCGAACAGCAGCAACATCTGAAAAAAAAGCATACAAATGGTCCAGACAGCCGGTGTTCCTCCATAAACAGGCAACAAAGATTTAGCGACCATGGGTTGAATACTAAATAACAGAATGGCACTTAAGAATAAGCTAATGGAGAATAAAAAACGCACCAAGCATCCTTGACTCAAGAACTTTCATAAAGAACATTGTAAGGTTACATAAATTGTTATTCAACTTATCCTGTTTTAGATATTGTTACCCTTAAAAGCGGGAAGGAAACAGATATTGGGTAATAAATCATTTCCTTGCGAAAATCAGGTGACATTTCCTGGTCTGGAAAAACCGAGCCCCACTTCGTTTCACTTAAGCCGCGATTTTTAATTACGGTTTATTCATTTCCTGAGAGATGATTCGCCAATACGTGTAAAATCCTTTTCACCAAAAATTGCTGATCCAAATTGATAATATTTAAATTCCAGCAAATTATTGCTGGGATCTTTCAAGAAAAAAGATTGATGTTCAATTCGTGTACCTTTAAAACGTGTTTTCAATGGAATCTCAAAAGAAATCTGCTTTTTTTTAAGGTGTTCCACAAAGTCATCAAATTCATATCGCTCCAGAAAAATTAAACCAAAATGTCTTGGATAGATGCTATCTTGTGGAGGAAGAATAGTGTCAATTTTATGGGCTACAATTTGGTGGTTGCCAAACTCAAAAATCAATGCATGCTCGGATTCACGCCCTAATGAAAACCCTAATTGGTGATGATAAAACTGTTTCGCCAAGTTGAGGTCATGCACTGGAAACGCAAGATGAAATAAAGTGTTCATCATACTCCTTATAATGGGTATTCAAAAAAGAATAACAAAGCTAATTTATGCTTAAGAGATAAAATTTATATTAATTAACAAATAAGTGTGTAAAAATATTACCCTATTTAATCCAATTTCAACATAAAATGCATTTGAACTCTATTTTTGATTACATAATTCACGTTGATGTATATTTAAATACCATAGTATCAACTTATGGATTTTGGACCTATTTGCTTTTATTTGCGGTGATTTTCTGTGAGACTGGACTTATAGTAACACCTTTTCTACCTGGAGATTCCTTGCTTTTTGCGGCGGGAAGTATTGCAGCCCAAGCCGGAAATCCATTGAATATAGCGATATTATTTTTCCTACTTTTCCTTGCTTCGGTTTTAGGAAACCAACTCAATTTTATGATTGGACGTTTACTAGGACCACGAATTTTTGCTGCGGATAAATCCTGGTTACTTAATAAAAAACACTTACAAGAAACTCATGAGTTTTATGAAAAACATGGAGGTAAAACTATCATTTTTGCCCGTTTCCTCCCCATCATACGTACTTTTGCACCTTTTGTAGCGGGCATAGGTTCGATGAGAGTTCTTCATTTCACCCTTTACAATTTAGTGAGTGGTTTTACATGGATCCTGAGCCTATTAAGCTTAGGTTATTTCCTAGGATCAATTCCCATCATAAAAGAAAATTTCTCGATAGTAATTTACAGTATTATTTTTATTTCTTTATTACCACCTATTCTCACTTTATTGAATCGAAAGCGAGCTTTGGGCAAATAAAAAGTAACCTGGATCCCCATTCAGGTTACCATAATCAATTATATTGATAACCTACATCAGGAATCAAAAACTCTTGAAAGGCCGCCAACAGATTAGAATAATTTTTAGAAACCTCTTTTAGAGTGATCTTGTAGTTTAACAGATTAGTTAATAATTCATGTAAGAGCATAGTCCTAAATGAGTGAGGATGAGTTCTACCGTTTTTACTATCACTTAGATAATGAATGAGCATTGTTTTTGCTTGAGCAAGGGACATCTCAGAAAAAAACTCACCCCCAGCCTTAGAAAACTCATAATCAAACTTACAAAATTCACCATTAAATTTCCGAGCTCTTCTCCTCCCGGAACTTCCATGTCTATGAAACAATGAAAACACAATCCCATCACTGTAAGAACAATAGTCCAGCACCGATCTATTTACTATACGGACTAACTGAACCAATTCTTTTTGTTCCGCTTTTGAGGTTTTCAATTCTAAAGGTATTGCTTCGGGTTGACTAAACAGATTATGTTGAGCGGAAAACTGCTGGGATTTATTCGGTTTTTTGTTATGTTTTTTTACAACATTCATGCGCAGCGGCAGAGTTTTCTCTTGATCATCCGCTTTCTTTTTCTGCCAATCCTCTTCTAGACCCTCTAATGTCATGAAATCGGTTTCTCTCTCAGTGTGTTTTTTGGGATGAGCTCCCAAATCCAGAGCGTTTATTTTTTTGCTACTTAAACCGAACGAAGTGCTTCCTAAAGAATCCTTAGCTTGAGTTGAGGGCTTTGATGATTTAATCATTGTTACTTTTGTAGTCCAATGAGTATTATTCTGATTATTTAGCGTAAGTGTATGTCGATTGGGCATGTCTTGGTAGTCATATCTCTGCCTCCCATTTTCCAGAGTATGTAGATTCACTTCAAATGCATTCGCTAAATAATCCAGCTCCAAATGAGTTGCCCACACAGAATCCTCAGTGATGTTTTGTAATGCTTGAATTATAGGAGAATTTAATTTTGGTTCGGTTTCTGATGTTATCGTCTCTGGAGCGACCTCTTCACCATAAATCAATGAGATAAATAATGGTACCAATACTAAAGCTTCATGTTCCGCCACAATGGTGGATTCATTAATTTTTGCTAACGCTTTTTTAATAGGGGTGGATGAAAGAAATTGGTTGAAACGTGGATCTAAATGAGTCCCATGATACATTTCAGCAAATTTCCTATAAGTACTTATTGCTACCAATGCCTTATATTCATCATTTTTTTCTGCATGTATGCATGCCCAACGTAATTCCTTGATCTGTAAATTATAGGTAAGTAATCTTAACGCTCTTTGCAATACATCGAGTAATTTATTATCGGGTTTGTCCAAATCGAATTTAAATATGGCATTATAATAATCCCTTATAGAAGGATCTAATTTAACCCATTTTTCAAATGTTATTCCATTACCTTCTTGTTGAATAATGTTAATTAAGCCAATTGCGAAAGCATAATACCCACAATTACCTTTAGCAGGGTTATCGATTATCCGTTCTTGCAACTCTATAGTAAGGTTCTCCTCGGGACTGGGATTAGCCTTGGGTTGTTCCTTGCTAATTACAGTTTTACTCATAGACATTGATTTTTGCTCCCCCCGATTTCACATCTAGGAATACAAGATGTTCACATATTATGCTACGAGAGCGATCAACTCGCAATAGGAAGTATTCTGTTTTGGAAATAAGTAGGCTACTCTACAATGAGCAATTGCGAAAGCATGCCCTTTTGAATCCAACCCTTTAAATAAGAAGCGGCTTTCATACCCACTTCTTCAGGTGGGATCCATTGACATAACCCTTCACAAAGAGCACCGAAAGAAAGTCCTTTTGATAAACCATCCAAAGCCCAAGTTTCTTCTTGAGATAAACTATAGAATTGAATCTTATATTCTGGTGCACGCCAGATGACCCATGCTGTGCATTCTGAACTGTGCTGTAATTCAGGAAGATCCCTATCATGAACTAGAGACTGCCAAAGAGGAATTATATTCCATGAGTAATTAGTTTTTTGTAGGGATGGATGAAGTTTAAATTGTAGATTTGCCCACGCTTCAGGAGGGATAACAGCCATATCCTCAACCCGTACAATTTCTTCATCAGCCGCATCAAATGCCCAGTTCATTTTCCATTCAAAATCAGCAAGCTCTGCTAAATAGGGATATTGTGAGTAATTGTGTTTAATGAATTCAGATAATCCATCACCATACCAACGAATAGATCGATAAGGTGAAGGATGGGCATCTATATAATAAGTGGCTAGCGTATTAAATTCTTCAGTTCCTAAATAAGCATACAAAGCAGGGAAATTAATACTTAAACTTTCAATGAGTCGAAGTTTGTACGCATCACGATAAATGTCTAACCGAGTATTTACCGAAACAGATTCAGTTTCCACAATAGAATCATGAATGTCTGCCTGACCTGACAAGAGAAATTTTTGAAATTGTTCTTCTAATTGTAAAAGTCCACTCATGCTGGCACCTCTTCGAGCACGATTGATTCAGCAATTCGCCTTGCATGATTGATTTCCGCAAGCAATTCTCCAAAAGGAGGCATGTTATCATCTCGTTCAATCATCGACGATATTGGCCCCAAGCGCTGTAATGTAGCAGCATAAAGATCCCATACGGGTTGAATTACTGGTGCATCATGCGTATCAATAATGTAATTACCATGATTTGAATGACCAGCTAAATGTATTTGAGCAACTCGTTCGGGAGGCATCGCACAAATGTAATCCATAGGGTTAAACTGATGATTCACAGAACTAACATAAATATTATTTACGTCTAATAATATATAACAATCTGCTTGTTTTACAATTTCCAGAATAAATTCCCACTCGTACATCTCAGATTGTTTGTAGGTTAGATAGCTGGAAACGTTTTCAATTAAAATGGACCGTCCTAGAAAATCTTGTACTTGTTGAATTCGCGATACAATATGGTTTACCGCTTCACGTGTATAGGGAATAGGCAACAAATCATGGGCATTAATTCCGTTAACTCCTGTCCAGCATAGATGATCGGAAATCCATTCCGGTTCGATTCGGGTTGCAAGTTCCTTTAATTGTTTTAAATAGTGTTTATCTAACGGATCCGCACTTCCTATGGAGAGAGAAACACCATGCATTACAACAGGATAGTGGGCGCGAATTTGGTCAAGATAATAAAGTGGTTTTCCACCAGGAACCATGTAATTTTCAGTGAGTATCTCAAACCAATCTAAATTAGGTTTTTGCTCCAAGATTACTTCATAATAGTCGGGTCGTAATCCAAGTCCAAACCCTAAGAAAGGCATTTTCTTAGGCACTGTATATTTAAGGCTATCCATAGGTAAAATCCGAGGGAAGAGGAAACTAGGCATGCATTGCATGCCTGAGTAATGCGAAACTCAATTGAAATTATTGAACAACAGTACCACCAGCTTTTTGGCAGTCTTCTTTAGTCATTTCAGCCATTCCCTTGCCTTTGCAAGCATTTTGGCCTTTACAAGCATTGTCTGCAGTTTTGCAAGCGCCTTGTCCTTTGCAAGTGTTTCCACCTTGGCATTTTACCATACCAGCAGAAGCATCATCAGCTGCAAAAGCAGGAGCAATAGCGAACATTGAAGCAGCCCCAATTGCTAAAGCAACGCCTGTTAATTGTAATTTGTTCATTTACTTAATTCCTTTTAGATTAGTTAAATAAGCTATAGGCAAAATATAATTTAGCCACTTGCATTTTAAGAACTTACATTAATTTTTGTCAAGTTCAGCATTGAAAAATAATGGTTTTCATTAAATTGCAATGTTCAATGCAGCACAGGCTTTATCATAAATTTCAATCATGTCCTTCATATCAGTACGCGTAAAAGGATGTAAATCAACAAATTCCCTGATTGCTGTTATCTGACGCATGATCGCAGCACGTTGCTTATCGCTGCGCAAGTGAGGAGCAATGCGGGTAAAATTTTGCAGCATTCGGATTAGAATTGCTGGATTTTTTCCACCTGACTCTCGTATCATATCAAAAGCTGCACCCACTAGATGAGAAAATGTTACAGGCATTTCAATGAGTCGAGTACGGCCTGCTCCATCTTGCCAGGATTCTCCAGTTTCAGGCAGATCAACTAAAACACTAATATTGTTAGTAAGCCAATCCACACACGCAATCCCGGTAAAAGTATCATTAATTGCATCGCCCAATGCACGAATACCAATTTCAACAATCTGTGCCATAGCAAATTCAGGATCTTGTGGTAATGTACGATTCGGACCGATGCGCAAAGTCTCATGGATGGTTTTTATTAAAATAGGACCTTTTTCATTTGGAATAATATCAGCTAAAGTTGTTTCCGTAATAACAAAATGACCTGGACGAACTTTTAAAATAATTACCGCATCTTCCCGGGTTGCCGCTTTGATTAACTTGCTGTAATTAATTGACTGCAAATAGCCTGGGTTACTCGCAAGAACCGAATAACTCTCATTCAAAGAGCGTTTACGTAATACCTCAGGGTGCTCCTCTGGCGCGATATTCGCACTTTCTTTGGTTCGCGCCTTCCGCAATGCGACATAATTAGTAATTACTCGAGTCAAATCTTCATCAACTTTAGCAATTAAATTTCCTGTTTGGATCTCTTTACGGATATTTTGGCTAAAGGTAATTAATGCTGCAAATGAGAGGATCATCATTAACACGGCAGTTAATGTAGTCAAGTGAGGTACAAATTCGTGCCCATCCTGATATCGCACTACAACCAAGGTAAATAAACTAAAAAGAAAAGTAGAGGAGAATAAGCCTATTGTTCCTTGTCCATTTTGCTCAATAATAAATCGACGTAGAAGACGTGGACCAAACTGAGTTGAAGCCATGGATAAAACCAGAAGTACGACAGAAAAAACAAGTCCTAGAACAGTACTCACTGCACCAATAATAGCAACAAGCATCACTCTGGCATCATCAACATCACCTATTGATAACCAGCTTGGGTATTTGATATACCCTTTATGAGATTGAACATCAAGAAAAATGGTCAGTGCAAATAAGGCACAAGCGAGCAGACAGATGCCCAGAACTGCGATACGCAAATCCGTTCCAGATCTCGCATCGGCATCAAACTCACTGTAATTATGAGACACGATTCCTTTCTCCTGTTTTCCCTGATAAAAGAATTCTAAACTTCAATTAAAGATTATTATTTAAAGCCTCCATCCTTGCAATTAAAAACATGTCTATAATAAGAATAATTAAAGGACTATTAATAATAAAATATGAATCAACCTCTGTTCACACCCAAAGAAATTTTTGAATTTATTAAGCACTATGAACCTTTTAGTTTCCTGAGCGAAGCATGTCTTTCAAAACTTTCCCGAGTTTTGGAAATAGAATCTCGAACTGCTGATTCCCTTTTAATTCAAAAAGGGGAAAACACGAATGATCTTTACATTTTAATAAAAGGCCGTCTCTACTATCAGATCACGGATACAGAAGGTAATGTGACGTTCCAAGGCGAGTTACAGGAAGGAGCCATCATCGGGGAAATGGCTCTTTTATCTGATTTGCCCCGCTCGGCCAATGTTTATACATTACGCGACAGCATCATTTTAAAATTATCGAAGGAAAATTTTTTAAAACTATGTAGACGATATCCTGAGCTGCTCAATAAGATAACCCAATTTACCATAAAACGATTAACCAATTCGTTACAGGGAATTCACGCTACCACCTCACGTAATAAATCCATAGCTTTAATCCCCATAAGACCAATAAAAGATCTAGAATTTCTATTGCAAGAAATGATTTTTCGTTTTTCTTACGGCGAAAAAATACTTTTATTAACCAGTAGTTGCCTAGAGAAAAGACAAGGTCTCTTGGATGACAATGGGAATATGAGTAATGAAGGAATTTTATTAATTAACCAACTTGAAAAGGAGTATTCTTTTATTTTTTATCTAGCTGACGAATCGATAACCAATTGGACTAAATTTTGTGTCCGTCAAGCTGATTCGCTCGCTTATTTAGCCCTTGCAGAAGAACATAATGCTGACTTATCCGAAGTAGAAGATTATGTATTAAATATGCAACATAATTTTATTAAACGGAATGTATTAGTGCTTCTCCATCAAACTGCAAATGCCCCCCAAAATACAAAAAGCTGGTTAGAAAAACGCGTCGTCAATGGTCATTTTCATGTCCGAAGCAATACAGATGAAGGAATTTCCCGCCTAATGCGAATTTTTACTGACAATACCATTTCCTTAGTCCTCAGTGGAGGTGGAGCGCGAGGACTTGCGCACATAGGTGTTTATCGCTTATTAGAAGAGCGAGGAATACCCGTGGACTACATCGCGGGAACAAGCATGGGGGCCATGCTCGCCGCTGTTTTAGCAAAGGGATATTCTTCTAGCGAGCTTTTAAAATTTGTTGAAGAATATTTAATCAAAGGAGCTAAGATCGATTTTACCTTCCCGTATATTGCCATTGCCACAGGCAGAAGAGCCACAGACAGCTTAATAGAACTCTATGGCGAGGACAGTCAAATCGAAGATTTATGGCTTAACTACTTTTGTGTCTCAACAGACTTAATCAGCAAAAATTTATATATTCATGATCGAGGGCGATTGTGGGAATCGATTCGTTCGAGTATATCTCTACCCTTTATTTATCCGCCCGTATCATTTAATGACAAGTTGCTTATTGATGGCGGTGTATTAAATAATATACCCATCGATATCATGAGACAGTATTCACATAGTAGTAAGATTATTGCCTCCAATGTAAATAATAATAACTTCTTCAAATTAACTCCTATACCGTACTCACTTTCAGGCTGGAAGTTGCTTTACAATAAATTTATGGGAAAAGAGTCCATATTGCCTATTAATTTAGGTGAGTTGGTGTTGCGATTATTAACCATCAGCTCCCATCAAAATACTGCTAAAATGATGGCCATGGCAGATTATGGGATTACTTTAAAACTAGACCAATACGGTATTTTGGATTTTAAAAAATACAACGAAATTACTGAAGAAGGATATGAACAAGCAAAAGCCCAGCTTACGGCTCAAAATCTTGCAGAGCTATTAAACAGCAACTTTCAATCTCCTGCTAGTAATGCGATAGTTTAATCTGTGAATGCGGGCTATTTTTTTGTCTTACGTGCCATAACCTGATCAAAGATAGTTCTTTTTTCTGGAGACAAAGACTCTCTCCTTAAAGCCATCATTTCTTCAAGAGAACCTTGGATACAATCTGGAGTAAGACGATCGAGAATCAAAAAGCCATTTAAATGATCAATCTCATGCTGCAAAACTCGAGCATAAAATCCTTCTTCTATACTCTGATGAAACTGGCCTGATTCATCATAATAGCTCAGCATGATTTTCTCATAGCGCGGGACCTTTCCGGATTTACTAGAAACAGAATAACATCCTTCAAAATCGTGATGCATTACAGAATCTGACGCGGGCTCATAGCTTGGATTAATCATTATATGCATAGGATAAAATTTATTAACATTATCTCTTAATAAAGTTGCCTCTTCTGGAATGTATACCGCAATGATTCTTCTCGGAAAGTTAACTTGGGGAGCTGCTAAACCCACCCCACCTAGTTCATATAATTTACTTTTCATAGCAGCAATTAACTCTTTGTCTGCTTGACTTAATGGAAACAAAACCTCATGGGCCTTATTCTTTAGCACCTGACGGTATTCAGGTTGCTCCACAGTTACTATATCCATAGTCATACTCGTTGAATTCCCAATTAAGAAAAAAAATAGCATAATGCCTAAGCATACTCTGTACATCATAATTTAATTTAATTCATTTTCTTTCGTTAATCACAAAATAATTATTAGCTGTTGTTTTTTAGCGCAATCTTATCCCAAAAAAGAGAGTGATTCAAATTAGGAGTTCTTTAATTTTTGTAAATATTCAGCGTATTACCCAGCATAGGAGCTGTGCTAAAATTTCCTCTTTTTCAAGCCTTCTACTTTTATGCTCACTACAAATTCGATATATTTGCGTCAATTAACTCAAGATGATGAGACAAATTTCCTATTGACCATGAAAAAAAGCCGGGATTTCCACTACCCTTTTGTGATCGCCCCCCAAACTCATGAGGAATTCAAAGCCTACCTACACAAATTTCAGAAAGAGGAGCGCCGATGTTTTTTGGCATTAAACCAACAGGAACACATTATCGGTGTCTTCAACATTAATGAAATAATTCAAGGGGTATTTCAAAGTGCCTATATGGGATATTTTGCATCCGTAACTTATGCAGGCCAAGGGTTAATGAGTCAGGCATTAAAACTGGTTTTAAAAGAAATTTTCCTCGAACTAAAACTACACCGGATTGAAGCGAACATTCAACCAACGAATACTGCATCCATCCACTTAGTTACTCAAAATGGTTTTCTGAAAGAAGGGTTCTCGCCAAGATACTTAAAAATTAATGGCGTGTGGTGTGATCATTTTCGTTTTGCTCTCACCTATGAAGATTGGCTAGCCAGTCAATAGCGGTTACCAGACTCTTCCTAATAACTGTCGGTAACCTGTAACGACTTGATCGGCAATTAAAAAATGATTTCGGTCGTAAGTTGTAGTCAAACCAATTACCTGCATCCCAGCGGCTTTAGCTGCTTTTATTCCATGCAAGGTGTCTTCGATGACTAAACAACGTCCTGGGAGAACATTGAGACGTCTTGCTGCTAATAAATAGCCTTCAGGAGAGGGCTTCCCGCTCTGTACATCCTCCGTTGTGACAATTGAATCAAAATAAGTCTGCAATTTACCCTGTCTTACTCTAGAAAGTACTGCCGCTATTTCACTACGGCTGGATCCACTACAAATGGCAATTTTATTTACTTTAGAAGCAACTTTAAAAATAAATTGCTCAAAGTCTACAATTAGGGGTAAAGAGTCGCGGGTGTTAATAATCTGGATGTAAAGCTCAGTTTTTTTCTGAATCAAACGTTTGATTTCTTCATTTGACCTATGAATACCCACATTGTGCAATAGCTTAGGGAACAATTCTTTATCTGCTAGGCCCAAATAATTTTCAACGTACTCAGAATAGCTTATGCTTATTCCTAGTGGCTTAAGAACCTCACAACATGTTTCATAATGAAGAGGTTCACTGTCTAAAATAACCCCGTCAAAATCAAAGATAATTGCATCATACATGGTATCCAAAATTCACCTTCATTCCGCTAAGCCTTAGAGAACTGTAGCATCATTTTATCAGTACATAAATCTGATAAGAAAATTGGTATAAAACATAAGTGGTCCATATTAGAAGTTTTTTACTATTAAAGTTTTACTCTCCGGATGTTGTGTTTTTAAATCAGTACATACCTCCGTACTGGGTGAAGGGCAAGATTGTTCTTCCCAGTGCTCGGGTGTTGAAACCGGCATCCCTAGACCGGCAATAGCCGTAGATACATCTGGATATATCTCTCCATCAGACAGAGCTTCCGATTGTTTTTGCAAAGAAGTACCGATTAGACCTGTATATTTTCCTCTTATTTTTCCTGTTTCTTGATCAATGAACATCACATAGGGAGGAACAAAGAGTGACGATTTATTATTCTTATCTTCAATCTTATAGACCCGGCGTGTTTCACCATAATCAAAATCGGACGTAATACCTAAAACTGTTTGAAAAAAGGCTTTGAAATTTTTTCCATGTCCAAATAACCAACAATCTTGATGTGCTGCACGTTCAATAAAAATTTTAGTATCTTCTATTTTGTCCCCAGCATAATCCAAATCTTGATACACATCATCACGCTCCTCGAGAAGAATCTTATTGCCATGCTCCTGGATTTTTTCAACAGCAGTTTTTCTCCCTTTCTTGAGTAAGTCAAAGTCTTGATCACTAAAAATCCACAGTGAAAGTTTTAAAAGAATTTTTCTGATAGGAGATGTCCAAAAAGACAGCTGATTATATAACTTCTGCATATCTGCTATAGAACGAACATCATAACCAGAGGGTGCATCACTGTTTTCCGCTAAAAAAGGAAGAACAGCAATCTTTGCATTTTTAATTTCTTTAGGAATAACCAATCCAGCGGTTTGTAGTGCTCGATTCAGTGGAGAAACACCAATTGAAAGGGGCAGCTCGTTTGGAAAATAAAATAATAAATTGCCCGTGGATTGACTCGTTCGTTCCATATTTCTCATTGCCTCTTCAGAAAGCGCTGCATTGGGATTTAAACCAAATTTCTTTTGCCCCCAACTTGTGCATTTTCCATGACGACTGAATAAGATGTGACTTCTAACTTGAATTCCTTTTATTTCAAAGAAGAGTTTGTCTGTTTCTTTAATTTGTTTTAATAGCTCACTAGATTGAGCATCTTGGCTTTTGTTTAATAGTTCTATAAGACGATTAATTTCTTTTATATATTTTTCTTGAATTGTTTTTAAAATCTCATCGCGTTGTTTTGGTTCTTTAATTTTATCCAGTTTTAACTGTTCAATTTTAATTAACTTTTCAAAGGTCATGCTTAATCTTATAAACAAAATATTCATTTATTATACAATCGAATGATTTATATGATAAGCGAAATTTTTAATACCGTTAATCTCTTAAACGGGCTACTTATAATGAACCTTTGTTAATCGAGTGAGCTTATGAACTTGACAAAGCAGGAAGATGAACCAGAATTTAAGAACCATAAAGGGATTATTTAATATTATGGTTTATATGGAGAAGATTATGGCTACTTCAAAAAAATTTAAGGAAGAAAAGGCCCTAATGAGTGAAATTGATGCAATTTATAGGCGTCGCGCTGTACGTAATTATAAACCGCAAAAACTAGATCCAGCGCTCATTCACTCATTGCTTGATGCTGCTGTGCAAGCACCTACCGCTATGCATGAGGAGCCTTGGTCCTTTGTGATAATCCAAGATCAAGATATATTAAATCGTTTATCAGACAGCGTGAAATCCCTACTTTATACGGAAGCCCATAATTATTCTAAAATGCAGATGAAATATCTGCAAGATTTGGTTAATAATCCTGATTTTCATGCATTTTATAATGCAAATACACTCATTGTTATTTACAGTAAATACCATGGTCCTTTTGTAGCGGCAGATTGTTGGTTAGCAGCTGAAAACTTGATGCTGACGGCGTGTGCTCAAGGGTTGGGTACGTGTGTTATTGGTCTTGCTGTTTCAACACTCAATACTCCAGAGTGGAAAACAAAACTGAATCTCCCCGCTGATATTACAGCCATTGCGCCAATTATTGTAGGTATTCCGGCTGCTGAAACGCCTGAAGTGGCGCGTAAATCACCAGAAATTCTAGTATGGAAATAAAGTAGATCCATTACCAAGAGCGCTACTACTGAATTATTTACCCAGCACAAGTTCAAGGTGCGACTTAAGGAACTATCTATTGGTTTTCTGTTTAAAGTTTTAAATAAAAAATTCCTGGTTCATCGTAAACGATGAGCCACAGAATTAGATCCTTCTAGAACTGTATTTAGATAATAAAATAACTTCATAAATCAGGAAATTATCTTATCTACCAAGAGATCGTGAGTGGCCTGTTGGTAGGTGTTTAAAAAATTATCCTGAACGACTACAGCCGTATCCTGAATCGCTTGAACCGTTTCTGTTTTTTTAAGAGTTCCGGTTTTAAATTGCCATTTAGCAGGTAACTTCAATTTTGTGCTCAATTGCGAAAGAGATTGTTCTGTTTGGGGCATTTTTTGAACACTATAAGACTGCATAACAAACACATGCCCCTTAGGATCGATAAGTTCATAAACAGGTTTTCCAGCTTCGTAGATCCAGGTAGTTTTGCGCGCAACCTTTAGAGGCCGATATGGGGCTTCTAATAATAAATCTTTTAAAGGGATATGGAGTATGCCGGCTTCTCGCATCGCTAATCCGTTAAATGTTTTGACATGAGTGTTCACTAAATTGGAGTTTTGCATGCCATCTATCATCCAGTAACGAGGACCATTTAAATGAACATGGGTAGATCCCGTTTCTTTTTTTATATTTTCAGGGGTTATTTTGTCCCAAATTTTTTGTGGGCAATCATTAAGACCAATAGTATTGTATACCGCATAATCACTTATGCTTTTAGCAACAATAATTTCACAATAACGTTCCCCACGTAGATGAGATTTTTGAGCTGCCAGTGAGAGCGTCGGAATTATAATTAAGATCGATAAAACCCGGCTAAAAGAATGTGAAGAAACAATACGACGCATGGTTACCTCCTGTAGGGTCTATTGCAGATAATTTTTAAAATAATACAGAAAAATTTGCTAAAATACAGCGGCAGAGGCAGTGATCGCAAAACTCAACCAAATTTGCGTTTTATTTCTTGACCCAATGCGATTGTGCCAGATGACAGAATATAACTGATCCGAATCCTACGAGTCCACCCAGAATAACATGCGTCAACCGTTCCGATGCGACACTCGCCGAATGAGTGACCAACATGACTGTGGTTGCAACAAAGAAACAACGAAAAGAATAAGCGATGACATAACGACGAAAGGCAACCAAAGTTAAGAAAATGCCACATATGGCAAGGGTTAAGGCTAATGGGGTGCTGGGGAGAATCAATCCGAATAAGATGCCTAATGGAACACCCAGTGATACCCCTATGATACGTTGACTCAATTTTTTTGGAGAGGTCGTTACATTACCAGTAACGACACTGGCAGTGCCCCAAATCATCCACTGCCCATTGTCCATTTGAAAATATTCAACCAAAAAGGTCGAAATACAAACAGCAATTGCCATAGCGATCATATTTTCAATATAAGGATTTTGCTCCCCGAAATCATTCAACCTTCCTAATCGCAATGGATGGTAATGAATCTCACGCTTTTTGTAGTATGTTCTCATTTCATCAAATTGAGCAAGCAATACAGTAGGTACTAATGCGAACAATAGATAAGGTAAAAATTGAGGAGCCCGATGTAACATTTCTGTAGGATTAGTTTCTGCAGCAAACTCTGTAGCAAGAATTATGGAAGGAATAAAAGTCCAGTTCCCTAAAGGACGCAATTTCTCCCCCTTTATTGTAACCAAGATCACTGTCGTAGCTGCGAGGGTACATGAGACGATATACAGTACAGGGATAGGTTGGGTTAAAAAAAGGAAATAAAACATTACAATGATGATAAACCCATGAAGTAACACTCCTAATGCAGTCAATTCAAGACGCTCTTCTACAATAAGGGTTGACATAGTTAATACTGAGGTTTGTAGCCAAATTGGGTTATGGTTATGCAGATAAATAACGGCAAAGGGCACCAATACGAGGATCCCTCTCAGCAAAGCTCCAATCTGAATTTCATCTTTGAGCACCTGTATCGTCTTAGAAATAACATGCATTAGAGTCCTTTTAATTCATCTACAGTGACAATTTGCGCTATTTTTTCCAATAATTGAATGGAAAATAGATGTTCCTCCTGATTTGCAGCAGCACAAATATCTTCTACGATACACACATTGTAATCCCGGTCATGGGCATCGCGAGCGGTACTTTGCACTGCCCAGGAAGTACTTACACCCCCTAGTATCACCCGTTCAATTTGATTTGCTCGAAGCACTGCTTCGAGGGCCGTTCCATAAAATGCGCTCACCCTAGGTTTTATCAGTACTAAACTAGTGCCAATCTGTAATTCAGGATGAAATTCTGTTCCTTTAGAACCAAGCTTTAGCGCATCCAATTCGTGAACCTTACCAAAATTGGTGAATTCTTTGGTTGTTCCGCATAATGTGCACTAAAACCCACTTTCACCATGATGGATATCCATTTTTTTAATTCTGCAATTTCAAGAGCTTTATTTACTTTTTTAATTACATCACGCTCCTGAGCGTGCGCAGCTGAACGTGCAATCTTGCCTTGCGGATGCATAATATCAATAATATAGTCCAGACCTATAAATGCGGTACGCATCGTATTACCTCCTTAAATACCCTTGTATATGACGGCGAGTCCTTCTTCGCTTGAATTGTCCATAAAAACTATGGGGGCATCTTATTAAATTCCTCATATTGACATTTACTCATTGATTCATATAAAAAATCAATTTTTTTCATATTGTTCTTCTTGCATAAATCAGACATAATTTCATGAATTATCAATGAATAATGATTTATTATGCCAATTAAATATACAAAAAAAATCATCAGGATCTTCTCTAGCCAAAGTCAAAAAGCGAGTAAGCTGATGGTTCTGCAATTGCAGCACACTGCCCACATAATAGAACATAGCAACCTAGCAATTCTAAAAAGAGACTGATTTAGAAAGGACATTTTTTATGCAATGGAAGAGGATTCTGCATTTTTTCTTTAGTTTAGTAATTTTATTAATCGCATCGTCAGCCCTGGCCTACGATGAACCGGTTGTAAATTTGGGTTATACAAGTTTTTATGATGGAAGTCCTCCTTCTGGCCCTGGTTTCTACTTCCAAGATTATTTTCAATACTACACATCCAATCGCTTTAACGACAACAAAGGCAACCGACTTCCCCTGCCCCGTACCGATCTTGATGTTGTTGCAAATATAACCCAGTTTATTTATGTAACCACAAAAAAAATTTTCGGAGCTAATTTAGGTTTTTCTACACTCTTACCTTGGGTAGTTTATGACCGTGTGGATGATGGATTGGGAAATACCGTACTAAAAGCAGAAAATGGCCCTGGGGATTTGTGGATTGGACCTGCACTGCAATTTGATCCCATTATGCGAAAAGATGGCAAAGGACCTTTATTTGTTTCGCGCCTCGAACTGGATATTGTCGCCCCGATTGGACGATACAGCAACATTAATGCAATTAATGCCAGTAGCCGCTTTTGGTCTATAAATCC